>NZ_CP087714.1:634507-951761 GCF_039641995.1 Geoglobus acetivorans
TTCCCCAACACCCATGTCTATGACTGGCTTACCCTGTTTCCTGAGTTCCTTTGCTTTGTCGGATATGGCCATTGTGGCAGAGGGCTTTATTAAATCAGCCCTGCTCATATTCTCTTAGCCTCCTCACGAGTTTTACTGCTGCCTCCACTGCTCTTTTGGCATAGTCTATCCTTTCCTGTGCGGCAATTCTTCCCATTCCAGGACCGCTTATTCCGAGAGTTACGGGAATGCCGTACTCCAGGCTGAGATCCATAATCTTTCTTGCAGCGTGCTGGGCAACAACCTCATCATGTTCTGTATCACCCTCAATAACGCTGCCGAGGGTAGCCACAGCATCCACATTGCCTTTTTCAAGAATTTTTTTAACCGCAATTGGTATGTCGAATACACCCGGAACTCTGAGAATTTCGGAAATCTCTGCTCCCAGAAATTCAGCATGTTCTTTTGCGAGAATCTCCATCATGTATGTTATGTCTCTGTTGAATTCCGCAACAACAAGCCCGAGCCTAATTTTTTCCATGCCCCAAATTGGACATTGAGTATATAATAATAACTACGTGTCAATACAAAAAAGAAAAGAGGGGTTGTTTAAATCACACCGCCGAGATACAGGAAGTAGGCAGCGAACACCAGTGCCAGCACGTACATCAGCGGATGTACTTCTCTGTATCTTCCCGCGACGACCTTCAGGATGACATAGCTTATGAATCCTGCACCAATACCGTCTGCGATTGAGTACGTGTATGGGATTGTAACAAGTACGAAGAACGCCGGCAGTGCCTCTGTGAGATCATCAAAGTCGATGTCTCTAACAACCGTCAGCATGTAAAATCCAACTATCATCAGAGCTGGGGCGGTTGCCTGTGCAGGGATAACCTGCGCTATAGGTGAGACGAAGAGACCGATCACGAGGAACATCAGTCCAACCACAAGTGCTGTCATTCCCGTCCTTCCGCCCTCCTCGATACCTGCTGCGCTCTCTATGTATGTTGTCACGGTTGAGGTTCCCAGCAGCGCACCAACCGATGTGCCTATAGCATCTGTCAGCAGGATTTTCTCACTGTCCGGTATGCTCCCATCCTCTCTCATGAATCCTGCTTTGGCGCTAAGTCCGGCAACCGTTCCGAGTGTGTCGAAGAAGTCGACCATGAAGAATGCGAACACAACGCCTATTGCTCCCACACTCAGCAATCCTGAAAGATCGAGCTTGAAAAGCGTTTTATCGAGTGTAGGGGGAGCAATTATACTTTCCGGTGCAGGTGATACACCGAGAATTATAGCGAATATCGTTGCAGCAACGATGGAAAACAGAAGCGCACCGGGGATATTTCTGACCATCAGGAGAAACGCAACAACAAGTCCAATCATTGCAACCCAGAACTCAGGTTTTCCAAAGTTTTCGGCACCGAGGGTTATGAGTGTGGCGGGACTGTCAACAACAATGCCTGCAGCCTTCATACCTATGAGCGTCAGGAAGAGACCTATACCAGCACCAATTGCGTATTTCTGTGACGGCGGGATGGCATTGATAACTGCAGTTCTGATTCCGGAAATGGACAGCACTATGAACAGAAGACCCTCAACGAAAACCGCAGCAAGAGCAACCTCCCATGAGTATCCCATTCCCAGCACAACACCGTACGTGAAATATGCATTCAACCCCATTCCTGGAGCAAGTGCAAATGGCTTTCTTGCATACAGTCCCATGATTATCGTGGCTATACCTGCTGAAAGTGCAGTTGCTGTTACAAGGCTCGGTATTGCATCTTTTCCAATCGCATCACTTAAGATCAGTGGATTCACGAAAATTATGTAGCTCATTGTCATGAACGTTGTAAGCCCTGCAATAACCTCTGTTCGCATGTCGGTTCCATATTTCCTGAATTCAAAATAGTCCTCTAACCCCATGATTCTGGCTTCAACGAGCATAATTAAAACTTTACTGTTACTGGAATTCTACCGGGTTTTCCAGCATCGACATATCTGGCAGAAGATATTTATTGGTGGTCAACGTAAATTTATTTCATGAGGAAGGTTCTGGCTGCCCTCCTTCTGCTCACTGCAGTATTTCTTTTCGGATGCATCGAACCAAAAATAACCAACGTCGATAAAAAGTGGGGTGCTGTAAATAACGACTATTCCGAGCTAATTGTGGGGATTGATATAGACAATCCGCTTCCGTTTCTTCCGTTAAAGGATGTGGAATCGAGCATTTTCGTAAATGGAATTCAGATTGCGTCCGGAAATGCTGAGAAAATATCAGCGAGCAGAATAACTCTCAGCATAAAAATCGATAACGACAGGATAAAGGACTTCTGGATCAGTCATCTTGCCAACGATGAAAAAAGCACGATACTGATAAAGGCAGTTCCTGTAATCAATCTTTTTGTCACTGAATACCGCTATCCTGTCGAGATGGAGCAGAATCTCGAAACGAATATTTTCGGAATGGATTTCGGAGACAGATCAATCGCTGTAGCTGGAAGAGAGATATTCGCTCTCAAAGATATAAAAGCAGAGAGGGGCAAGGTTACCAGCGAATACACGGAGATACTTGTTAGGGGGACAGCAATCAACAATGCTCCGGCCAAAGTTGATATTGAAAAGCTGGAATACAAAATTACATTGAATGATGTGGTTGTGGGACAGGGAACGGCCAGGATTTCCAGAACACTCGAACCGGGAGAATCTGTTGAGCTGCAGGTGCCAATCATGATTGATAATTCTAAGATTCCGGAATGGTGGGTAACCCATGTGAAAAACGGAGAGAAAACTGTGGCAAAAGTCTCTGCCAAGCTTTACATAAAGACGGCTGGAGTCGGTTACAGCCTTGATTTTGGGGAAACGAGCGAATTCAGGACTCATCTGGCAGATTAGCGAAAGATTTATTATATTTCTTTTCCGTTTTTGATTCATGAAAAAGAAGCCGGTTTTGTATTTAGTTACATTTTTGTCAGGCGTACTGATTGCCATGATGCTCTTTCTATCCGCCGGAGGCGAATACAGCAATCAAAAGCCGGAAGCCCTCGAGGGGGCAAAGATGTATTATTTCTATGCTGACTGGTGTCCTCACTGTCAGAAGGTCAAACCCTATGTAACCGAGATGGCTAAGAGCTATGATATTGTTTTCTGCAACCTCACCGCCGGAGAAAATACGTTGAGTCAGGAGTGTCTGGAGATCGCAAAGCAGGTCCGGATCCCGGGAGTTCCCACCATTCTTGCGGTCAAGGATAATAAGGGGTATCTGTTCGTAGGAGAGGATCAGATCCTCAATCTCACAAGAGCTGCAGGGATAGAGGTGAAGGAATGATGTGGCAGGGTAACATGAAACGTGTGGGCGTGGTTCTCGGTGTTGCCGGGATTGCCGACTCACTATATCTTCTGTTTGCAGACTCCATCTCGTGTTTTACTGATATCTGCGGCACACTCAGAATACCCTTCGTCCCGGAACATCTGCCAGCGATTTTTGGTCTGCTGTGGTTTGTGTTTTCACTTGTGATTTTCTGGGGGAATCTTAAAAATAAAATATACATCGACCTCTGGCGGTTTTCCGGGATTTTTGGGATTGCCTTTCTCGGCACGTATGCTGTGGTTAACAGCTACTTCTGCCCATTCTGCTTCACTGCATACGCTTTTGGCATTGCACAGATAGCAATCTCTGAGAGGGTTTTCGGATAGCTGCTAGGTTCAACAAAAATCAATAAAAATCGGCACCTCAACCTAGCCATGGCAGCCCCGTGGTGTAGCGGTCAATCATGCCGGCCTTTGGAGCCGGCGACCGGGGTTCGAATCCCCGCGGGGCTATGGTTTTTTAACATCCATAACTCCCAGAACTTTCTAACCGGGTCATCTTTCATCTTCACCGCAGTTTGCTAAAATTTCATTCAGCAAGGCAACCCTTCCGGAGCCTCGTCTGAGGAATTGACGAAAACTCATAAAAAAATTCCTGAACCCAAAACGATTTGAGCAATGGGGCCGCCGAGATTTGAACTCGGGTCACGGGCTCCCAAAGCCCGAAGGATAACCAGGCTACCCTACGGCCCCCTCTTTTCAGGCCTTACTGAATGGGTTTAAAAATTCTGCGATAGTTTAATCTATTTTCGATGCGAGATTTGGATGTGAAGAACATTCATGACTCCGTCCATGGCACCATCAGGCTTGAGGACTGGATGGTAGAGATTATCGACACTCCTGAATTCCAGAGGCTCAGGAGGATCAAGCAGCTTGGCTTTGCGGATCTCGTTTATCCCGGAGCCAACCACACTCGATTTGAGCATAGCATAGGAACGCTGTATGTAGCGAAAATGCTCACCGATGATGCTGAGATCCTCGCCTCTGCCCTCCTCCACGATATCGGACACGCCCCTTTCAGCCATTCCGGAGAGGGCATCGTGAGGAAATATCTCGGAAAAGAGCATGAGGATGTTAGGGACATTCTGATGAACTCCAGAATAAGGGAGATTCTCGAGGAAAACGGAATGGATTGGAAAAATGTTGCAAGAGGTATTTTGAAACCTCCGGTTTCGAGTGTGATCGATGTTGACAGGATAGACTATCTGATGAGAGATTCGCACTACACAGGAGTTGCTTACGGGATAGTGGATTTCGACAGGCTCATTAAAACGCTGGATTTCGATGGCGAAAACGTCTATGTCAGCATAAAGGGTGTGAGGGCGATTGAAAGCCTGCTGATCTCCCGTTATCTAATGTATTCTGCCGTATATCATCATCACGTTTGCAGAATTGCCAAAAAAATGTTTGAGAAAGCCGTAGAATGGATGATCTCAGAAAATGAGCTTGATCCCAGAAGACTCGTTGAAATGGATGATCATGATATAATCTCTGCAATGAGAAACTCGTGCGGATTTCCTAAGGAGATAGTTTCGAGACTTGACTCCAGAAGACTGTACAAGAGGGCAGTATATGCTCCAAAACAGGATATTGGTATTAACATAGAGAAGATTGACACAAAAAGGGCAGAGAGAGAAATTGCCGAAGTTGTCGGACTGGATGAGCATGAGATCATAGTGGATGTGCCGGGATACAGAAGTGAGGAATATGACATTCCTGTTTACGTAAATGGGGAATTCGTGTCCGTTGAGGAAATATCTCCTCTTGTCAGGGCGCTGAAAAATGCACACATGCAGAACTGGAGAATGGGTGTGTACTGTCCTGCGGAGCATGTTGACTCCGTGAGAAAAACTTCTATAGATTACTTTGACATAAATACCTCCACACAGCAGAAACTATCCGATATTCTCGATCTCTGATATTACAGCTTTTTTCATCACATCGACCGGAGCTTTCTGTCCGGTAAATATTTCGAATGCTCTGGCACCCTGATATACGAGCATGTCAATCCCGCTGACGATCCTGCAGCCAAATTTTCTGCCAGCCGAAACCAGTGGTGTGGATGGCGGGTTGTAGACCATATCGAACACAGCAAGGGCTTTTTTGATCAGGCTCAGCGGTACGGGCATAGCGCTCTGGAACCCCTTCATGCCCAGTGGGGTTGCGTTGACTATTAAATCGAATTTGTGCCTTTCCAGAGCATGTAATGGAACGAACTCAGCACCGAATTTTCCGGCAACCGCTCTGCCCTTCGTTTCTGTCCTGTTGGTTATGTAAACTCTGCTGGTATCTCTGAGAGCGTAAATACTGGCTTTTGCAGCTCCACCAGCCCCAACAATCAGCACTTTCAACCCATTGACTTCAATTTCTGCAGCGTTAATTGCTTCAAGTATTCCATAAACGTCTGTGTTGTAACACTTCCCGCTTTTCAGATCCACTGTATTTGCGGCTCCTATTTCCTGAACTTCTTTTTCCGGATTGAAAAACTCGATGATTTTTTCTTTATGCGGGATAGTAACGTTTATGCCCTTGATGTTCAGTGATTTCATGCCTGAAACTGCTGTTTCGAGCTCTTCAGGTTTAACTTCGAAAGGAACGTAGATCCCATCATAATTCAAACGCTTCAGTGCAGCATTGTGCATAACGGGTGATAGAGAGTGCTTAATCGGAAATCCTATGACACCGAAAACGTCGGTCATTTCATTGACCTCATTTTTGCTACCATATCTGTTATTCTCGAAGATTTTTCAAAAAATCTGGCTGGATTCTCAGACTTTTTGATTATAACTTCCTCCCCGGCTCCGACCTCCATTGATTTGTTTCCATCTGCTATTGCCAGTGCATCTCTGAGTTCCGAGATTCTTATCTTTACCAGCCTTTCTGGGGACAGCACCCAGGGCCTCCATCCGATTCTGAATGGTGAAATCGGTGTAAAGCAGATAGCCTCTGAGTAGGGGTCGATAATTGGTCCACCCGCTGAAAGCGAGTAGGCGGTCGAGCCTGTGGGTGTCGAGAATATTGCCCCGTCAGCTCTCATGGACTCGATAAGCTCTCCATCTGCATAGACCTCGAACTCTATCAGTCTTGCCTGAACTGAGGAGACAACAGCAACCTCATTCAGGGCGGTAACTCGCACGTCCTTATGTGATGCCTCAATCCTCATGAACTCCTCTATTCTGAGTTTACCCTCCGCAGCCCTGAGCAGCTCTGCGCCATAGTTTTCCGGGGATGCATGAGTCAGAATACCCATCCTGCCTGTATTGATGCCAAATATGGGAGGTGGGTTTTTCAGTTCCTGCAGAGTCCTGAGAATTGTACCATCTCCCCCCACTGTAACGATCATGCCGCAGTCTTCAAGTGCGCATGATGGTATGTGGTGCAGTTCTGCCTGGTATCCATATTTTTCGAGAAATTCTGCGACTTCTCTGGCGATTTCAACCGAGTCAAACTTGTAAACTATTCCGATTTTCATAACAGCTCGAGCAATTTTTTGTGCAGGGGTTTTCCGGAAACCACAACCCTGAACCTCTCTTCCATGGAAATCTCTTTTTTCCAAATGCTGACACCGTCCAGATCCGTGATCTCTGCACCTGCATTTTTGGCGATGAATAGTGATGCAGCTATATCATACACCCTCAGATACCCCCTCCCGTTTTCCGATTTTCTCAGGTCAATGAAGCAGTCGAAGGACCCATCGGCGACCATGCAGATTTCTAAGGAGGCACTGCCGAATATCCTCATCCTCCTGAATGGATATCTTCTAACAGGATAGTAAACTATTGCGTTGCAGTCCAGCCTCTCAGTCTCGCTGGCGTTTATCCTCTCTCCGTTTTTGTATGACCTTCCGTCAGAGTAGTATTCATCACCGGTTGCAAGGTTTTTCACATAGCTGAAAAATGTGTCTTCGAGCTTTATAGAGGATGAAAAGCACAGTGTTACAGAATATAATGGAATACCATTCACCGCATTAAATGTCCCGTCTATGGGGTCGAGTGCGACGTATGTATCGCCTTCACCAACCACGCCTGCCTCCTCACTGACAACCCTCACATCGTGCTGTAGGAGATATTCAATGGCTATTTTCTCTGCTATGACGTCTATTTTCTTGCTGGGCGTCCCATCCTTTCCGATACCAACTGTCACTCCAGCTTCAGAAGTACCTGAAAGTTTTTTCACTTCTCTCTCTATTTCTTCAGCAACGCTCCTTGAAATCTCAAGAGCTTCTTTCGGGGTCATAAAAATTCGTTCAAAAAATGGGGGAATTCAGGCGTCAAGCCCGTATTTCTTTGCGTTTTCATCAGCAACTCTCTGAAGCTCCTCTATAATTTCCTGACCTTTTGGATGGCTGAACAGATGCCTGAACCTTCTCTGCAGCTTGAGGTATTCAGTTACGGGTTTTCGTTCTTTGATTTTTCTCACTCTAACAAGCTGCCCGTTCTCGTATTCCACAAGTGGGTATAGTCCGGTCTCCACTGCGAGCTTTGCCACTTCCACTGTGAGCTTGCCATCTATTCCCCATCCCGTTACGCATGGGGAGTGAACCTGGATGTATTTGGCTCCCTTAAATTCTGCTGCTCGTTTGACCTTCCTCTGAAAGTCTTTTGGATATGCTATGCTTGCGGATGCCACGTAAGGGATACCATGGGCAACTGCAATACCAACCATGTCCTTCTTCCTTCCGACCTTCCCCGGAAGTATATTTCCGACCGGTGTGGTGGTTGTTGCCGCTCCCGTCGGAGTCGCCATACTTTGCTGATTTCCAGTGTTCTGGTAGGCCTCGTTGTCATAGCAGATGTAGATTACGTTGTGATTTCTGTCCATCATTCCTGACAGGGTGCCGAAGCCGATGTCGAAGGTTGCACCATCTCCTGCGAAAACGACAACATGGGCCTCATCTTCTCTTTTTAAGGCTCTCAGAGCAGCTTCAACACCTGCCGCAACTGCTCCAGCATTCTCGAAGAGGGAATGAACGTAAGGCACTCCCCATGTGTTCCTGTTGTACATTGAGCTTACGATTTCCAAGCAACCGGTTGAGTTGACCACAATGGCCTTACCATCGAGAGCTTCCAGAGCGCCCCTTACTGCTATTGGAAAGCCGCATCCGGGGCAGGCTCCATGCCCGGGACCAAAAAGGTTCATGGTATCACCTCTTCGAACTCGTTTAGACCTTCATACCTCTTTTCAGGGGTGATTTTTCCTTCTGCAACGTTTCTGACAATATCTTCTATGAGTTCTCTCGGTATATCTCTGCCTCCAAGGCCTACCACCACCGGATACACTTCCAAATCCAGCCCGAAGAGGGCGGATTTGACGTCTGCTGTGACCGGTGGTTCGGCACCCACAGACAATGCTCTGTCGAGAACGATAACCTTCTGGGCATTCTTGAGGCTCTCTCTGATATCCTCGGCAGGGAATGGGCGGTATGTTCTTATTTTGAGCAAACCTACCTTCAGTCCCTCCTGTCTGAGCTGTTTTACGGCCTCCCTGACAAGGCTTACGATTGAGCCCATTGCGACAACGACGATTTCAGCATCCTCACAGGATTCAGCAACAACGTGCCCACCCCAGTTTCTGCCCGTGATTTCATACCATTTATCGAATTCTTCGAGCATGATTTCCTTTGCCCTGTCCATTGCGTATTCCATCGCCACTCTGAACTCCATGTAGTATGGTGGTGGCGCATAGCATCCCATTGCAACCGGATTGTTTACATCAAGCTTGACTGGTGGTTTGTATGGTGGAAGGAACCTGTCAACTGCCTCCTGATCGAGCAGATCAATGGGTTCATATGCGTGTGTCAGCTTGAACCCGTCAACACATACCATGAACGGGAGAAGAACATCTCTGTTTTCCGCAACCTTGAAAGCGAGAGGCACCATGTCGTGAGCTTCCTGATTGTTTTCGGCATAGAGCTGAATTATTCCCGCATCTCTAATGGATATACTGTCCTGAATATCGTTCCAGATGCTCAGTGGGGCTGAGATTGACCTGTTCGCCACGACAAGCACGACTGGCAGCCTCATTCCTGCAGCGTTGTAGAGAACCTCGGTCATTAGAAGCAATCCCTGTGAGCTTGTGGCCGTAAACACTCTTGCTCCTGCTGCTGAAGCACCGAGAACCATTGAAGCAGCTCCGAACTCAGATTCGGCTGTTATGTATTCGGTATCCCCGAGGTCTCCGTTAGCGTACATCTGTGCGAGATTCTCAACGATCTCAGTCTGAGGAGTTATTGGATAAGCGGCAATCACGTTTGGCTTTGAGAGCTTTACCGCATACGCTATGGCGTAAAAACCTCTTACAACTTTTCTCATTTCAGCACACCTCTATCTTGTAAATATCTTTTGTTTCCATTTCTATGGCACTGACGGGGCAGACGGTATAGCACACCCAGCAGCCTTTGCAGTAGTCATGGTTTACAACAGCAACTTTTTTCTCGTCTTTTTCCACAAGCTCAACGGCAGGTTCAGGGCAGAATGTAACGCACTGCCCGCATCCGATGCATTTTTCTTCATCAACAATCGCCAATTCCGTCCCCCAGTCCCCCGTTTTCATAGATGTGCTTAGTGGGGGATTGCTCGCACCGATATAAAGCTTGATTTTTACCATCCGCATACCTCCTTCATGTGATCATAAGCCTCCCTAACAAGTCTAACATTCTTCTCGGCAATATCTTTATTTCCGAACCATTCCATAATCGTCTCTTCCACACTTTCGATTTTTACAATCCCTGTTGCCCCAACAAAAGCCCCAACCATTGCAGTGTTCGTGATCGGACGACCCAGGATTTCCATTGCCATTTTCGTGGCGTTGATCGCATGAACCTCAACATCCTTACCGAGCTTTTGCTTGAGATCCTCACTGCCCTTTGGATAGTTTATTATCGCAATACCGCCGTCTTTGATTCCGGCAAGGACGTCAACAACATCTACGAGAGACGGATCCATCACAACAACGAAATCGGGGTTTTTAACCTCATCTCTGATTACAATTGGCTCGTCGGAGATTCTCAGGAAAGAGACAACCGGAGTACCTCTCTTTTCTGCGCCAAACATGGGAAATGACAGTGTGTAATAACCATCCTTAAATCCTGCAACTGCTAAGATGTCTGCTGCCGTAACTGCTCCCTGACCACCTCTACCGTGAAACCTAACTTCTTTTAGAATATCCATCCCCTCCTGAAATCTGTGTCATAGAATGGCAATTTTAAGGATATAATAAGTTTGTGGTATCTGGAAGATTGGCTGTTCTGTTTTCTCATGTCTCTAATCATTTTTATTTTAGGAAAACAAATTCCGAAAAATTAATAAAGAAAAATAATTAAAATTTTAAAAGGTGATAAACGTGTCCAGACCAGCAGACTTCTACAACATCGATGAACTTCTAACAGACGAGGAAAAGCTTGTAAGAAGCTCAGTTAGGGAATTCCTGGAAAAGGAAGTCAGACCTCTCGTTATAGATGCCTGGCATGAAGAAAAGCCCCTCAACTTCAGAGAACTCGGGAAGAAATTCGGAGAACTCGGCATGCTCGGGGCGTTCATCCCCGAGGAATACGGCTGTCCGGGAATGAACTACACCACATTCGGGTTAATCTGCCAGGAAGTCGAAAGAATCGACAGCGCTCTCAGAAGTTTCGTGGCCGTAACATCCGGCCTCGTCATGTACCCAATATGGAGGTACGGCAGCGAGGAGCAGAAGAAAAAGTACCTTCCCAAGCTTGCGAGCGGAGAGATCATAGGCTGCTTCGGCCTCACCGAGCCAAACCACGGCAGCGATCCCGCAAGCATGGAGGCGAGATGCAAAAAAGACGGAGACGAGTGGATCCTCAATGGAACAAAAACCTGGATTACAGAGGCTGACATAGCAGACATTGCAATCTTCTGGGCGAGAGACGTTGACGACGGCAGGGTGAAGGGATTCATAGTGGAGAAGGGAACCAAAGGCTTCCACCAGAGCGCATTGACTAAGAAAGGCTCAATGAGAGCAGGAGGCGTGGGTGAATTCTCGCTTGTCAACTGCAGAGTCCCGGATGAACAGAGGCTGCCTGAGGCAAAGGGCCTTGGCGCCCCTCTAAGCTGCCTCAATCAGGCAAGGTTCGGCATCTCCTGGGGAGCAGTAGGCATAGCCTTGGACTGCTTTGAGACAGTACTCAGCTATGTGAAGGAGAGGAAGCAGTTTGGAACCCCTCTCGCATCCTTCCAGCTCGTCCAGGAAAAGCTCGCCTACATGCTTATAGAGATCACAAAAGCCCAGCTCGTCGCATGGAGACTGGGCAGACTCATGGATGAGGGCAGGGCAACAACAGAACAGATCTCCTTGGCCAAAAAGAACAACGTCAAAATCGCAAGGGATATAGCAAGACTGGCAAGGGAAATGCTCGGAGCCAACGGCATAAGCCTTGACTACTCCCCGATAAGACACATGGCAAACATCGAGTCAGTCTACACCTACGAAGGCACAGACGACATCCACACCCTCATCCTCGGCAGAGCCATAACCGGAATCCAGGCCTTCAGAAGGGAGCTGAGGCTTGAAAAGTAAAAATTTTTAAAGATTAATTATTTAAAATCTACTGAGGTGTTATGCATGAAAAAAACTGCAGCACTGTTTGTGTTTGGTTTGCTGGCGCTGGCCCTGCTTTTTGCAGGATGTGCCCAGCAAGAACAGAAATCTGAGGAAACACCCAAGGCAGAAGTCCTCTATTTTGGGGCACCACTGAGTCTCTCAGGAAAATACTCCAAGGAAGGCCAGATGTCTCTGTGGGGAATGCAGGTAGCGATAAAGTGGATAAACGAGGTTCATGGCGGACTTAAGGTTGGAGACAAAGTCTACAAGGTTGAACTGAAATACTATGATGACCAGTCCAACAAAGAGGTCGTTCAGAGCCTGATTCAGAAGCTTGCAGACCAGGACGGCGTCAAATTCATCCTCGCTCCGTACAGCTCTGGTTTGACTCTGGCAGCGGCACCAATTGCTGATCAGAGAGGCGTTCTGATGAACAGCCATGGAGGTGCGAGTGACTACATATTCGAGCAGGGCTACCACTATGTTGTCCAGACACTCAGCCCTGCAAGCAAGTACCAGACCGGGTTCCTCGACATGGTTAAATCGGTTGATCCTGAGGCAAAGAGAGTTGCGATGATATATGAGGACAATGAATTCTCAAGGGCTGTTTTCAAAGCTGCCGGAGAGTATGCAAAACAGCTTGGCTTTGAGATAGTATTTGACAAGACCTATCCAAAAGGAGTTCAGGACCTGTCTCCACTGCTAAATGAACTCGCTGCAGCTAAGCCTGATGTGATAATCGGTGGAGGTCATTTTGCAGACGGTCAGCTCCTCGTCAGTCAGCTTGCAGATATGAAGATCAATGTGAAGGCCGTTTCAATACTTGTCGCGCCGGCCCTTCCGGCATTCTACGACGCTCTCGGTACCAAGGCTGAAGGCGTTTGTGGCCCGGCTCAGTGGGAGATTGGAGTCAGCTATGGGCCTGAAGCTGCTAAGAAGCTCGGCATCGATTACTATGGTCCAACCCAGGATGAGTTCCTGAAGATGTTCAAGGAAGTTTCTGGCACTGATGAACCTCCAAGCTATCACGCTGCTGAGGCTGCGGCTGCAGTCCTCTCCTATGCATACGCAATTGAAAAGGCACAGAGCACAAATCCGGACGACGTCAGGGAAGCAATGAACACCATTGAGTTCATGAGCGTTTACGGAGTGTGGAAGATTGATCCAGAGACCGGAAAGCAGATAGGGCATGAGATGGTCATAATTCAGTGGCAGGGAGGCACAAAGAAGATAATATGGCCTCCAGAAGCCGCGAATGCGGATCCGTACTATCCAATGCCTACGTGGGAAGAAAAGGAGCAGGGCAAGCTTGCTACCAAATGAATCCCTATCTAATTTTTTTGAGGTGATGGAATGGTAGGTGACCACTTGGTCTCGAATCTGTTCTACGGGGCGTTGCTTGGCAGCGTTTATGGTGTTGCAACAATGGGTTTAAGCATGATATTTGGAGTTTTGAGGATTGTTAATGTTGGGCATGGTTCTTTTGTTATGGTTGGGGCATTTACAGCCTTCTGGCTTTTTACGCTTTATTCGATCGCTCCGATTTTATCCATACCTGTTGCTCTTATTTTTGGTATCGCTCTCGGTTTTGTCATATTTCAGGCCGTAATGAAAAAGCTGGTTGACGCCCCAGAACTCTCCACTCTGCTTGCCACCTTTGCCATAGGCGTTTTTATCGAAGAAACTGCAAAATTCATCTGGGGGTCCGACTACGTTGGTTTCAGCTGGGACATTGGAACGCTGTACCTCGGGTCGATAACCGTCCCGTACACCAAGATCCTTGCGTTTGTAGCCTCGACAATAATAGCGGGGCTACTCTATCTGTGGTTCACAAAAACAAAGCTTGGAAAAGCAATAAAGGCTGTTGTTGAGGACAGGGACGGTGCAGCGGTTTGTGGAATTGATGTAAACAGGATTTTCACTCTCAGCTTTGCTCTCGGAATTGGAGTTACTGTCATGAGTGGTGTTCTGGTAACGCTCTTCGTTCCGGTGGGAATCAACGTGTACATGGGTGCGGATTACACACTCAGGGCTTTCGTTATTGCCGTTCTCGGTGGTCTGGGGTCACCATGGGGCGCGTTTATTGCGGGATTCCTTTTTGGGCTTTTCGAAAACGGTTCTTACACGCTGCTTGGTATGATTCCAGGGGTTGAGCCGTTCGCCCTGACGAGATTCGTTGCGTTCGTGTTCCTGCTCGTGATTCTGCTTGTCAAGCCAACCGGTCTCTTTGGAGGTGAAGAGTGAAATGCAGATGGGCAAGCTCAAGGCTCTCGTTCCAATGGTACTCGTCTATGTCATACTGCTCGTCATCGGACTGACTGTTCCGGGAATGTGGCAGCCTGTGGTTTACTTCATGTTTTACGTGGCTCTCGGTCAGGCGTTTAACATATTTCTCGGACTTACAGGGTATGTTGACTTCGGATACGTGGCATTTCTCGGGCTTGGAGCGTACGGAATGGCGATCGCCCTCCAGAACTTCGCGCATCTCGGCCTCGTTGCAATTCCCATAGGCATAGTGCTTGCAGTTATCATGTCTGTATTGCTCTCCATGGCTGTTGGAGCGGTGGCTCTGAGGTTGAGGGGTGCCTATTTTGCCATTGCCACAATAGGTGTGAACGAAGGTTTCAGGTTTCTGCTTGTTGGAACAAAACTCTGGGGCGGCTCTGAAGGTATCGTGCTTTCCGGCTTCATGAGGAAGGCGTTTGGAAGAGAAATTGCAAACTATCTCTCTACCTTCGTCTCAGACCTGCTGTTATTTCTGGTAGCTTTTCTTGCAGCACTCACAACAGTGGTGATTCTCAACAAAAAAATGGGTTATGCTCTGCTTGCTTTGAGGGAGGATGAGGATGCTGCCAGAGTGATGGGCATAAACGTAACAAAATACAAGATAATGGCGTTCATAACCAGTGCGGCGTTTGCAGGGTTGATTGGGGCGATAGCCTGGACCCTGAAGTTAACCTATGTGTTTCCTGAGGACGTCTTTAACATACACTACACCGTTGAGGCTATCGTCATCGTGATGCTTGGAGGTGCCGGAACCCTTATTGGTCCGATGATTGGTGGTTTAATCTATGGAGTACTCAAGTATTACCTTTCAGTGATATTTCCTGGAGTGCAGCTGTTGATTCTTGCACCTCTTCTTATCGTAACCATTGTGGCGTTCCCAGAGGGAGTTGCAGGGTATCTGATCAAGAAAACAAGGAACTCCAAGCTTGCAGAGTATTTGAGGTGATAAAATGCCACTCTTAAAGCTTGAAAACGTTACGAAGAGGTTTGGAGGTCTTGTTGCAGTCGATTCCATAAGCCTTGAGGTTGAGGAGGGTGAAGCGCTCGGCATTGTTGGACCGAACGGGAGCGGTAAAACCACGCTCTATAACCTCATAAGCGGAGTGTATTACCCGGATGAGGGCAGGATAATCTTCAATGGAGAGGACATCACAAAACTTCCGCCGCACAGAAGAACACCCCTGGGGCTTGCAAGAACATTTCAGATTCCAAGACCATTTGGCTCAGCAACGGTGATAGAAAACGTGGCGATTGGTGCCATGTTTGGAGCGGGAAGGGATGTTGATTCTGCTCTCAGAGAGGCTGACGAAATGCTTGAGCTTGTAGGAATTGACCATCTGAGAGACAAGGAGGCCAAACTCCTCACACCTCTCGAAAAGAGGTTGATGGAGCTTGCGAGGGCTCTTGCGATGAAACCCAAAATGCTCCTTCTGGATGAGGTTATGGCTGGAATGAACCCCTCAGACATTAACAGGATACTTGACCTTCTGGACAGGATACGAAAGGAGGAAAAGGTGGCCGTGGTCTCGATGGTGGAGCATCTCATGCATGCCATAACCAGGTTTGCCGAGAGGGTCGTTGTGATGCATCAGGGTAAGAAACTGATTGAAGGCGAGACGTACGAGGTATTGAGCCATCCTGAGGTTATAGAGGTCTATCTTGGAAAGAAGGTGGTTTGAATGCTTACTGTAAAGGAACTTGAGGCAGGTTACGGAGAAATGCAGGTTCTGTGGGGCGTGGACCTGAAAGTGGGAAAGGGGACAATAACGGCAATCCTGGGGCCCAATGGTGCCGGTAAAACAACCACGCTGAGGGCCATCTTTGGACTCAACAGTCCCTGGAATGGAAGCATAGAATTTGACGGGGAGGATGTAACATTCCTGCCCCCGCACAGAAAGGTTGAGAAAGGACTCACGATGGTTCTCGAGGGCAGGCATCTCTTTCCCGGAATGACTGTGGAGGAAAATTTGGAACTGGGAGCATACACGAAAAGAGCCGAAGAGCGATTTGAAGACTCTCTTGAGCTGGTTTTCACCCTCTTTCCAAGACTCAAAGAGAGAAAAAAACAGAAGGCAGGGACGATGAGTGGGGGAGAGCAGCAGATGCTTGCTATTGCGAGAGCGCTGATGACAGCCCCGAAAATGATTCTGCTGGATGAGCCGAGCCAGGGTCTGGCACCCAAGCTTGTTGCAGAAGTTTTTGAGACGATTTCAAAGCTGAGGGATGAGGGTCTTACGATTCTTCTTGTTGAGCAAAATGTATTTGCCTCTCTGGACATAGCAGACTATGCGTACGTTCTTGGAGAGGGAAAGGTTGTTACTGAGGGAACAGTTGATGAAATAAAGGATTCTGATGAAATTAAGAGGGTTTACGTGGGTGTTTGATATGATTGTGTGTGCGGTTGATGATTACCGGAGGATGGAGAAGCTTGTCAGATTTGCGGCAGAGGAGGCAAAATTTAGGGGAATGAAACTTCACATAATCCATTCCAGTCCAGGCGGGGATAAAACTGATTTGGAAGAGGTGGAATTCGGGGAGAAACTTCTTGCCGATGCAGAGAAAATAGCGGGAGAGTACGGTATTGAGGTGGAAACGCACTTTCTCCTGAGGGGAAATGATCCCGCAAAGGACATTCTTCTCTTCTGCGAGGAGGTAAATGCAAAACTTGTCGTTATCGGGGTTAAAAAAAGAACTCCAGCCGGTAAACTGCTGTTCGGAAGTGTTGCGCAGCAGGTGATACTGCACGCCGAGATTCCTGTGATATGTATAAAGTGAGGTGAACTGTATGTCGAAGCATCCACTTGAGGGTATAAAGGTACTTGAGCTGGGGCAGGCTGTTGCTGGGCCATATATCGGCACACTTCTGGCAGATCTTGGGGCGGAGGTAATTCACATTGAGAGACCAAAGGTGGGAGACTTGGCAAGGCACTGGATTCCGATACGGGGGGACCTCAGCTTTTATTTTGCAGTAACAAACAGGAATAAGAAGTCCATGACGCTCGACTTGAAAAAGGATGCGGGCAGAGAAATTTTCATGAAGCTTGCTGAAGAAGCCGATGTAATCATTGAGAACTTTGTTCCGGGGGTTGTGAAGAGACTGGGCGTGGATTATGAAAGCGTTAAGAAGGTAAATCCAGATATAATTTACCTGCACGTATCGGGATTCGGTCAGACCGGACCCTACCGGGATAGGCCTGCATTTGACCAGGTTCTTCAGGGGGAGACAGGGATAATCAGCTATACCGGGACTAAGGACAGTCCGTCCAAGGTCAATGTTCCCATAACTGATCTGCTGGCCGCCATGTATGGCGTTTATGCGGTTCTCGCTGCCCTCTATAACCGGGAGAAGTCAGGAGAGGGGATGGAAATTGACGTTTCGCTTTTCGACTGCGCTGTAACGTTGATGATGAATCTGATGAACATGGTGCTTGTTGAGGGAATGAAGGATGAGGAGCTTAGAATGGGTTCGAAGTACTTCCTTGCAACGCCTTATGAGCCGTATCCTGCTGGAGATGGCAGACTCGTCAACATAGTTGTTGCAACGGAGTGGCACTGGCAGGCATTTTGCAGGGCTGTGGGGCTTGAACACATACTGGATGACCCAAGGTTCAGGACGAATCAGGACCGGCTGAAGCACAGAGAGGAACTGGAGAAGATAATTGTTGAAAAGCTTAAGGAAAAAAGCAGGGATGAATGGATAGAAATACTGCTCGAGGCAGGGGTGCCATGCGGTGCAGTGAATACGATTGAGGAGGTCGTAAATCATCCTCAGACGAAAGAAAGGAACGTGATAGTGGATGTGGAGTATCCCGGGCTCGGGAAAATAAAGCTCTTCAACAATCCTGTGAAGTTTTCTGGCTTTGAAATTGATGTGAGCAGACCTCCTAAACTTGGAGAGCACACTGAAGAAATTCTGAGGAGACTCGGTTATGGTAGCGAGGATATTGCCAGGCTGAGAGAAAGTGGAACGGTGTAAATGACACTCAATAGAATTCATATTTTAATTCTTGAGATTCTCTCTGAAAGTGGAATTGCGAGCTCATACAAGATAGCCGAGGCTCTGAAAGCAAAGGGGATTCATCATGATGCCCGGACAATACGATATCATATTGAAAAGCTTGCCAGAGACGGTCTCGTTAGAAAGCATGACAGGGGGGCGTCGATAACTGAAAAGGGTATAGAGGCGCTGAAGAGGCACAATGTGTTCGGCAGACTGGGGGAATTCTCTGAGAAAATCGAGTTCAATGTTTACAACTGCACCTTCAACCTGCTTGAGATGAAAGGGACTGTGCCGACAGATATTGCAGTGATTGACAAAAAATGGTATGATACTACCAGAGAGATAATTCTGAAAATGGCTGAAGCTCCCTTTCTGATCTCGAACCTTGTAGTGCTGCGGGACGAGGGAGAGCTCCTCGGAGAGTTTGAAGTTCCGGAGGGGAGTTTTGCTCTCGTGGTGATCTCAAACACCCTTTTCGATGTAATAATGAGAAATGCGGGTATCAATCTGTATCCGGAATTTGCCGGATTGCTCTACTGGAAGGATGGGTCGAGAGGTGTCAGTGAGATCATCAGCTACAGAGGAACAACCCTAAGCCCCGGATGGCTCTTTCTGAGGGCAGGCATGACAAGGGTATGGGATGCACTCAACGGAGAGGGCTACCTCATTGTTGCTATCAGAAGTTTCAGCAAGCACGCAGTGGATATTGCCAGAATGGAAATCGAAATGGCTGAGGCTAAAAACATCCGGGGTGTGGTTGAACTATCTGAAGACAAAAACGGTTTTCCCTTTTTCGGCATGAAGGCCAGCATGACAGTTCTTGCCGGCCTGAACTACCTTGCACCGCTGTTTGAAAGTGGCATATCTGGCGAACTTATGGTCAATGATATCCTGGTTGACATCAGGGAATTTGCTGACCCTGAAAGGGTGTTCAGGTAACGTCTCTGAATACAACCTTCATTCCGTTAAGCAGTATGTTCCTCGTGGACTCATCGAGGTCCTTCAGGAGCACTTCAAATTCCCGTATTTCGCTGTAATCTCCGCTTTCAGCCAGCCGTATCACTGCCAGAGGGTTCCTCGTTTTGCTCAGATACTCATACACTTCTGAAACCCTGTTTCCGTTTATACCCATATTCTCCATAAGCCAAGTTAGCCACGCAGTTCTTGCCTCTTTTGAAGCTATGTCCACAGTTCTCTCTTCAAGCTCAAGCAGAACTTTTACGAGAATGAAGTAGAGTTCCAGTATATCCTCTTTTTTCCATTTTGAAATGTGTTTCAGCAGAACATCATCTATTTTTCTCTGTATGTCTTTCATTCTGTAAACAATGTACATCAGGTCCTCGATTCCCTTGCTGAACTTGTACTCTTCATCCCGCTTGATCTCGAAAATCCATACTCTCCTCAGAACTTCGTTTATCGTTTTCATGTCGAGCTGTAGAAACTCCACCCTTGTTCTGAACATCTCTTCTATCTCAGCTCTGTTGGGGAGAACAATGTCGTTTATCAGGCTTGACATTTCAACAAGCCTTGTAAAAAGTATGTAGAATACGGGATTGAAGATGTTTCCTGTTTTTTTCAGTTTTACGGCTCTTATTACAAAATCCTCGTCGAATATTTCCCGTATCTCTTCTTCAAACTCCATATTTCTCCCTTAGCCTTGCAAGTACCTCTCTCTGTTCAATAAATTTTTCCTTGAATCCCCTAAGCACGCCGTAGTGCTTTACCATCCAGTCGTATGATAGAACATCTCCCGTCTCCACGACCTGAAGATCATCTGTCAGCTTTGATCTGCACACTGTGCATTCCAGCTTACCCTCCTTTGCCCTGAAAACCTCCGAAAGGCAAACAGGACACTGTCCATCTAACTTCAGCCTTTCTTCTTTCCGAATCGCCTCCGCAAGCAGATCGAGTTTTTTCACGTTTTCCTCTGTGAGCGCCTCTCCGGGCAGAGCGGCGTGGATTGGCAGAATGGCGAGAGGTTCTATGCCCAGAACTCTCAGCAGGATGTTGTACGTGTTGGCACCCCACCCTCTGAGTTCTTCAAAGCCGTAGAAGTAGATCACAGCTCCCTTCTTCCTGCTCAGCTCTTTCATGTGTGGGAGAGCCATGAACATCCTGTCCAGAAGAGCTTTCATCATTCCGGTCGCGTCAAGCCAGTAAATTGCAGACGATATCAGAACGAAATCTGCCTCTAAAAGCTTGCTGAACACGAAGTTTACGTCATCATCTATCATGCACTCCTGGCCAAACAGGCAGGCATAGCAGGCCTTGCATGGCTCAATCTTGAGTTCTGTGACATTCAGAATATCAAGCTCGGCATTCAACTTTTTCGCAATATATTTTGCTGCGAGAATGCTGTTGCCCTTCCTTTTGGTTCCTGTAAGCGCAAGAATTTTCATCGTTATTTTGCTCGGTAATTAAATTTAATAAGTATTTCTATTTATTGTTTCTATTCTTCGAAGTCTCCAAAATATTCGTCGTCCTCAAACTCTTCTTCGTCGTCAAAATTGCTCTCGTCTTCGTACTCTTTTTCAAGGTCTTCGGGATCAAATTCCTCATTTGTATCGAGGAGTATGAACTTTCCGTTTTCATACAGCAAAACTGCACCGCAGAGATCACACTCGATTTCAACACCCTCGAAAAGATCCCTGATTTCGATTTCCTCTCCACAGGACGGACATGCTATGAGCTTCATTGCAATCACCCTTCCGGGCAAAAATATAAATTTTTCCCTGTGTCAATGCGATTCACGGTCTGGAGAACTATTCCCGGGTTCTATTCACATCCAGATAGATTCAAGATAGATAATTCCAAAAATAGAATATTACTGTTCTGAATTATTTCTTCATTCTTGCTTACGGGATTGTGGGTGCGGCCATTGCCACGGTTGTGTCCAATGCTGTCACCTGGGTTGCGATGGCAGTTGCATCCAGAAGACTTCTTGGCATATTCTTTGATCATGGGGACCTGGTGAAGCCGTTAATTTCTTCCGCAGTTATGGTTATTCTTCTTAGCCTGACGGAGTTCACATCACTTTTGGATGCTGTTTTGAAAGTTGCTGGCGGTGCCATACTGTATTTCATCATTCTGTTTTTGCTAAGGGGTATTGGAAAAGAAGATGTGATGTATTTGCGGAAGGTGCTTGCGGGGCAGCAGAAATAAAAATATGTTTTATAAAAATATGTTCTGTTTCTGTTCAGTAGGGAGTCATCCAGCTTTCGTCGTCCTTGTAGACGGCCTCGTTTATTACCATCCTTCCCTTTACAAGTGGCTCGGGTTTTTTAACCGCCTCAATTCTGAAGAGTGTCGATGTGTAGAAGTTGTGGTCAATTCTCGCTCCAAATTTTTGAACTACTGGTAGTTTGTCCTGAAATCTGAAAAAGTTCTTTTCCTCGTCCGGATATACGTTGAATTTCCTTCTAAGATCTGTAATAACAAAACCCATATCATATATCATTCTCTGTATCTCATACCATTTCTTCCTCGATGCTTCGAGAGTTGTTATTCCGAAGTATCCGGAGCATCCCTCTCCTTTTAATGCTGAAACTCCTCTGCTGAGAAAGAGTTTCAGACCAGGGATGGTTTCGACAGGGTCGGTAACAAACACGTCGTATTTGCCTCTGAACTTATCTGGCAGCTCATTCTGGACATCGCAGGTTTCTGCCTCTACGCAGAGCCCGTATTCCTCAGCAGTTCTGTTTATGAAATCTATGAGCCTTTCATCAGCGTCAATCACACTAATTTTTTCAGGCATTCCTGTCAGGGCCGCTGCTATGCTGAGCAAGTCATCATCGCCAACCACAAAAATCCTCGACCTCAGAAGGTCACCTCTTTCATAGATGAATTCGACCCTCCTTATGACTCCTTCCGGGCTTATGAATCCCTGGTCAAAAACTTCAACCGTTTCAGGTCGTTTCTCTGCTATTTCCTTGTACTTTTTCAAAATCTCTTCAAAGTCCTTGGATATCACGTATCCTGTACCTTCGCAGCTCTTGCACCTTGTATCTAGGTTTATCGCTCCGAGTTCGTTTATCAGTCTCCTTGCCTTCTCTGTCGGGATTACGTTTCCATTCTCAATTCTGATTATATCTTCGTTAATAAGTTCGTCTACCAGCTGGAAAAACTCTGGCAGGCTGGCATCCTGCATATCTATAAGCCTGTAAACGGAAACAGGGCCTGAAGAAAGAGCCTGGAGTATCTGATTCCGTATTCTCCTCATCATGTTTTGGTTCTCGACGGAAAATTTATTTAAAATTTTTTATGTGCTAACCACGGTCAAGGACGTAGTGTCTGTAGGATTCCGGTTTGAACTTCTCCAAAAACAGCTCAAAAGCTTTATCGGTCTTTCTCGTATCTCCACATGTGAAGATGTCGAGATTCACAAGCCCGTGTTCGGGCCAAGTGTGTATCGAAATGTGGCTTTCGGCTATCAGCACAACACCCGTAACACCGTATGGCTCAAATTGCTTGTAATGAGAACTGATTTTTGTCAGTCCCGCCTCCTCAACAACGCTCTCCACAATGTCTCTTACCCTGCCCTCATGGGATATCAACTCCTCGGCTACACCATACAATTCTGCGATTATATGTTTGCCTACGATCATCTTCATCACCTGCTCCCATTTCTGGCATCGTAAACACCCCTAAACTACTGGAAATCGGGATTTTTTGAAGTTTCAGACCAATTTAATATTGAATCGCTGGTAATACAAATTGATTTTTAAAGTTTTCGCAAAATGTGGGGAATATTAAACTCCATTTCTAAAACAAAAAGGAAATTATAGGCCAATTTGAGTTTATTCAGGAATTTATTTGCCATTTCTGGTTAATTCCAAAAATTTCCGGTTTTTTTGTTTATCAATCAATCAGCCTTAATATCTATGTATGCGAATAATTACATATTGACGGACATCAGAACCAGGACATCAAAAATATTTTAAACCCACTTTTAAAGTCAAGGCTGATAGTCTACGGAGGAATCCGTAGGAGGCGCAAGCCGCTGCACTACGGGGTGATAAAATGCTGGTTGAGAAAAGTTTGCTTGAAGAGAAAATCGGAGAAGCAATAAATGGCGCAAAGCCAAGGAAATTCACAGAGACAGTGGAAATGGCAGTGAATCTGAGAAATCTTGACATGAAGAAACCGGAAAACAGACTTGACTCTCTTGTTCTGCTGCCAAAAGGTCTTGGAAAGCCGAGGAAGATTGGTGTTTTTGCAAGGGGTGAAACTGCGCTCAAAGCTAAAGAGGCCGGAGCTGATGTGGTCGTTTCTCCGGAAGAGATTGATGAACTTGCCAAGAACAAGAGGGAGGCAAGAAAGCTTGCGAATAAGGTGGATTTCTTCATAGCTGAGGCTCCGCTGATGCCTGAAATTGGTAAGAAACTCGGTCAGGTTCTCGGTCCGAGGGGTAAGATGCCTCAGCCATTGCCTCCTGGAGCAGACCCCGCACCGCTCATCGAGAGGCTCAGGAATTCTGTAAGGGTGAGGACGAGAGACAAGCTCACGTTTCACGCGCCCATAGGGACAAGAGACATGGATGCTGCAGATATTGCAGAGAATGCGATGGAAATCCTTAAGGTTGTTGAGAACAAATATGATAATGCACAGCAGATTGTTAAGTCTGTATATGTTAAGACAACAATGGGTCCTGCAGTGAGGGTGATCTGAAATGTCCGCAGTAAGGGGAAAGGTTCCACAATGGAAAGTGGATGCTGTTGAGGAAATTAAAAGGCTCTTCAGGGAATACCCTGTTGTTGGTATAGCGGGATTCAGGGGAGTACCCTCTTCTCAGTTTCAGAGTGTGAGAAGGGACCTCAGAGATGAGGTGGCGATAAGAGTTGTGAAGAACACTCTGCTCAAGCTTGCTCTTGAGTCTCTCGGCGGAGATTACAAGAAGCTTGAAGATTACATTGAGGATCAGGTGGCTGTCGTTGCATCCAAGCTGAACCCCTTCAAGCTCTTCAAGAAGCTTGAAAATACGAAAACTCCGTCACCATTGAAACCAAATCAGGTTTCACCTGTTGACGTTGTTGTTGAAGCTGGACCAACCAATTTTCCTCCCGGCCCAATTCTTGGAGAAATTCAGGCTGCGGGGATTCCTGCGGCGATTGAGAAGGGCAAAATTGTCGTGAAAAATACGGTTACTGTTGTCAGGGCCGGAGAGGTTGTTAAGCCTGAAGTTGCAAGAGCGCTCAACCTTCTTGAAGTTAAGCCAATCAAAATAGGGCTTGACACAAAGGCTCTGATGGAAAATGGAATAGTTTTCACTCCTGCAGATCTCGCAATTGATGAGGCACAGGTCTTTGAGGACTTCATTGAGGCTGCAAGGAAGGCACTCAACCTGGCGGTTAATTCGGCATACGTTACAGAGGAGACGGCTGAGATACTCATCCAGAAAGCATTCCTTGATGCAAAGAACCTTGCAATAAATGCTGCAGTATTCGAGAAGGAAGTCATGCCGGATATACTTGCAAAGGCATACTCGGAGATGCTTGCGGTTGCAAATCTGCTGAGTGATGAGGCTCTTGATGAAGATCTGAAGGAAAGGCTTAGCGGTTTGAGTGTTGCTGCCCAGCAACCTGCTGCGGAGCAGGTTGACGAGGCGAAGGAAGAAGAGGAAGAGGAGGAAGAAGAGCCCAAGGAAGAGGAGGCTCTTGAAGGTTTGGGTGCGTTATTCGGTTAATTGAGAGGTGATGAAAATGGAGTATGTGTATGCTGCGTTGTTGCTACATGCTGCTGGAAAGGAAATAACAGAGGAGAATGTAAAGGCTGTGCTTGAAGCTGCTGGAATCGAGGTCAACGAGGCGAGAGTTAAGGCACTGGTTGCGGCTCTCGAGGGTGTGGACATTGAGGAGGCTGTGAGCAAGGCCGCATTTGCCGCTCCTGCCGTCGCAGCCGCACCGGCTGCAGCTCCTGCCGAGGGAGCAGCAGAGGCAGAGGAGAAGAAGGAAGAGGAAGAAGAGGAAGAGGCCAAGGAAGAGGAAGCCCTCGAGGGACTCGGGGCACTCTTTGGCTGAACAACAATTTTTTCTTCTTTTTATGAAAAAGGAGCTTGCCATAATTCTTGAGAAGCTTGATGTTTTCAGGAATCCGAAAATACAGCTTGAACAGTATCCAACGCCGTCTGGATTGGCAGCGGAGCTTGCAGTCAGGGCCAACCTGATCGATTCTCACGTGGGCAGGTTTATTGACCTCGGATGCGGGACGGGGATACTCTCTATTGCTTTTTCCCTTGTGGGCTTTGATGTTTTTGGCGTGGACAGGGATAGAGAAGCTCTGCTTATTGCAAGATCCAACAGTGGAAAAGCTGGAGTCTCTGTTGATTTTGTTCAGCAGGACGTCAGGTTTCTTGAAGTCAAAGAACGGACGGGAGTGGTCATGAATCCCCCGTTTGGAATTCAGAGGAGAAACGCGGACAGAATTTTTCTTGAAAAAGCTTTTGAGATCGGGAATGTTGTGTACTCCGTGCATTCCGCTGGATCGGAAAAATTTGTGGAGAAAATTGCCGGAGATAATGGATTTAGCATCACTCATCTCTGGAGATACAGCATACCCCTTAAACGGCTTTACTGGTTTCATGAAAAACCATATAAATTGATAAACGTAGAGGTATTCAGAATGGAGAGGATTTAGATGTTTGTGTTGCCAGGAGATTTCTTGGGATATGCGGAAGAGTATATGCCCGGAAAAGGTGTTTATGAGGAGGATGGAAAGCTTTTCGCGGCAACAGCCGGAAAAGTCAGAATAGAGGAGAAGACCATAAGTGTAGAAACTGTAAAGGAGATACCTGAGCTGGGAAAAGATGATGTTGTCATAGGCAGGGTTGTGGATACGAGGAACAGCTTTGCCATGGTGGAAATTGCAAGAAAAAGAGGGAGTGAGAGAGCTTTGAGGCACTATGACAGGGCTTTGCTTCACATCTCCAACATGAGCAAGGATTACATGAAAAACGTCGATGATGCCGTCAAATACTGGGATATTGTGGTTGCAAGGGTGATAGACAACAGCCTGAGGCTTTCCATAAAGGAAAAAGACCTCGGAGTGGTGAGGGCAATCTGCAGTAAATGTGGTTCAAGACTTGATGTTAAGAAGGATAAACTTAAATGTCCGGAATGTGGTAATGTCGAGAAAAGAAAAGTTTCAACAAATTATGGCAAAGGAGAGTGGTGACCAATGGAAGTAAAGATCGTGGAACTGGCTGAGAACTATGCGAGGTTGATGGTCAAGGGTGAAGATCACACATTTCTGAATCTGCTTCAGCATGAGCTTGTAAATGATGGTGGTGTCGTGCTTGCGAAATACAACATAACTCACCCTCTGAGGGATGAGGCTGAGCTGATGATTAGGACCTCAGGAAAGGACCCGCTCGAAGTTCTCAAGGAAGCGAATCAGAGGATAATTTCGAAGATTGACGAGGTCTTATCTCAGCTTTAATTTTAGTGCATAGAGTTCCTCGAAAAATAGCTTCTTTCTTTTGATAATCTTCCATACGTATTCTGATTTTTCGAGATATTTCTCCAGGGTGGCGTGTGTGTGGGATGAAGAGATGATTATTATCCTTCCGTTATCCAAGAGGTTATGTTTAATCTCTTCGAGGAATTTTTCAGTTATTTCTGTACCATTTTTTCCGCCGTCAATTGCTTTTTCAAGCCAATCTTCTTTTTTTTCCCACTCTTCAAGTTCTAAGTAAGGTGGGTTGAACAAGATGAGGGAAAATCTGGTCCTTATACCTCTGGCGAGGTAGGTCCTTATACATTCTATTCCCATTTTCTTCATGCATTTTACCGCATATGGGTTGATGTCTGTCGATAGCAGGTATCTGCATCTGTCTTTCAGGAAGTACGAGACATACCCGCTCCCCCCACCAACTTCAAGCACCACATCATCTTCGTTAATCTCTACAAGCGCCGCCTCAAGAAGCAGATCGGAGTCCTCTGCCGGCTCATAAACGTTTTGACAGTTCTGCAAAAACTTCCGGTGGAATTCTTTCAGGCCTCTCATTTTTCAGGTCCTCCGGCACATCTATTCCGAGTTTTTCTGCAGTTTTCCCAAACTTCTTTCTTCTGCTGGAAAATGCCTCTCTGACAAGCTTCTCGAAACTTTCCATGTTTTTTACATTTATTTCCGGGATGGGCTTTATGATGACGATTGAAGAATCAACCTTCGGTTTGGGCCTGAAGGCTTCAGCCTTCACGTGTTCGAGGATTTTTATGGTGGCGTAGGCCCGGGCAACAACGCTAAGCCTTCCATACTTTTTCCCGCTTCTTGCAACGAGTCTTTCTGCAAATTCTTTCTGGTACATAACCACTGCAAGTTCGTATTTTCTTTTCAGCAGTCTGAATGTAAGCTCTGAGGAGATCTGGTATGGTATGTTGGATACGAATTTGTTAAATTCAGGCCATTCGACCTTGAGAGCATCCCCTTCAATCAGTACAAACTTTCCCTCGTTGATCTCCCCCAGAAATTTGTTTTCCAGGAGCTTGACAAACCTTTTGTCTTTTTCTATTCCGTATACCTTGCCAGCATGTTTGAGAAGCTGTTCTGTTAGAATACCTGTTCCGCAGCCAACTTCAAGAACAGTATCTGTTCGTTTGAGTTCTGCATATCTTATGATTCTCGAAACAACTCCTCTGTCTATCAGAATGTGCTGACCGAGCTTTTTGGAGAATTTCATAAAAAAATTATGCTGTAAAAAGTCTGTATTTTATTCTGGGGTCTTTAAGCTCGTCTATTATTCTTGAAACGATGGTCTTTTCAGGATGTGCCAGCCCCTTCACCCTGCCGGCAAGGTCTTCGAAGCTTTTGAAAGGCTCTTTTTTTCTCTCCTCGAGTATGTTCCACATCAGCTTCTTCCCTATGCCCGGCAGAAGCTCAAGCTGGTGAAGTCTGGTTGTAATCGGTCCGGCATTGTTGAAGAAATCCACAAACCTCTTTTCCTGCTCTTTGACAATTTTTTCCAGAACAAAAGGCAGTTCGGATTTGGCTGTTGGAGTGAGGTCTTCGTATCTGAGTCTTCTCTTTATTTTGTTCACAACATCTCTCCCCTCTTTTCCGATATACACCTTGTCTCCAATGAGCGGGTTTTTATCCCGTCTGATGCTAACTTCCAGAAGTGTGAAGTAATTTTCTCCTATCACCTGGGCCAGTGGCTCCCTTTTGTGGATGGGTGCCTTGCTGTCGGGATGGCCGTATGGCATGAAGTCCAGCACATAGGCATAATCTTCTAATTTTTTTCTGTCTGCTGTCATGGTAATCACTCCTTATTTTAAAAAGAGAAGTATATAATTTTTTCTCAATGTTTATATTTGGCGACTATATCAAGAATCTCCTGAATCTGTTCGGGGGTCAGGGTTATTCTTTCCTTTGCGTAAATAACTCTAATTTCGTCGGGGATGTCTGGAAGAATATCCGCAATTTTTATTGCTATTTCGGTTGAAACATGTGGAAGTTTCTCAAGTTCTTCAACAAGTTTTCTTGAGGTTTCGGCATCAAGTTTTGTGACGGCATTCAGATAATTGAGGGTTTTTCTAGTCTCAAAGCTAAGCTCAGCAACTTCCTTTCTTTTTTCAACTATTTCCGAGAGCTTCTCCTTTGCTTCAGCTAAGGTGAGATATTGGAAATCAAGAACTTCTTTGAATGTCATCTCAGGCCCCCTGAGGCTTCAGATGTTCAGGCCGTGCGAAGATTATCTTCTTCTTACCCCCGTCTGTTATTTCCACGAGGTAAGCTCTCCCCCTGATTCCAACTATCTTCCCGGTTCTTCCCTGAAATCTCGGATGGGGCATCCCTCTGTGTGATGCCGGTTCGATGTCGATATGAACGGTCTGACCGATTTCAAATGTCTGAATCACTTTTCTTATTTTAATGCCCCTTTCTCTCACTCTTTTTCTGAGCTTCCTACCCGACTTGAATCTGAACCCGTGTGATTTGCTATATCCCATGACGAATCACCCTCTCAGCCTGACTATGCGGGATTGTATTTAAGATTTCCGTCCTCAAGCCCACCATTTATTGATAACACATCAAGTTTTTCAACCCTGCAATCCACGCCTAGGAGTTCGCTCAGGCTTGGTGTTGTCCTGCCTTCATCACCGCTTATAAGTTCCTTTATGTACAGTCCGCTTTCGGCATGAATTGTTACAACGGCCTTCCTTCCTTTTTTCAGAAGGAGTCTGATAGAGTACACCTTTCTTTTCCTGACCTTGTCTGCCCTTCTGTGTTCGACCCTTTGGGGAGTCCTCTGAGATATTTCATGCTCTTCCAGCTTTTTGAGTGCCTTTTCGAGCTTTTCAAAATCCACATCTCCCTCCAGACTTATTATCGCTCTGTATGTTTTCGAGTAAGCTGCTTTTTTTATCTTCTCGACTGCTCTTCTCTCTGTGTAGAAAAAGAACTCCACCTCGATTTTTCCGCCGGCATTTTCATTGATCGCTGTTTCAAGCTCGTTTAGATCGACCTTCCTTTTTTTTGGGGACTCTATTTCAAGAATGAACGGTCTCCCCGTTCCGAGCATTCTGGCATCAACATCCTCTCTTCCTGATCCGTGGAGAAATGCATTTTTGCCTTTAAAAAGCTCGAGTGCAGGTTGAATTATCAGATCTTCAACGCTGAGATATTTCCTGCCGGTGTAATTGCACCTTTCACAGCCCTTACCCCCACAATCTCCGCACAGCCATCTTGTCTGGGAAAGGAATCTGACTCGTTTTTTGTATCTTCCGTAAATAAAAACTGGGGATATTTCTATGCTGTAGCTAAGGTTTTCGAGATTCACGATTACGTTTATGTCTCCACCAATCTTTCTTTTTCTGCCAGAGATTTCGGAGAGCTTCCTTATGAATTCTGATCTGAAGTGTTCTTTCAGTGTGTCCTCCACTCCAAATTTTTCTCTGAGAAAATCCTGCATAGCTTTTGAGCTTCCATAGAGCCTGATACCCGCATCAAACGTATCGAATTCGTATTCTTCAAGCTCATCGAGGATTTTTCTGGCTAAGCTTTCGATCTGATCAAATGCGTTGCAGCATACCGTGCATTTGCCCTCTCTGCCGAAACCAATCCTTTTTTTGCATTGATTACATACTTCTATCATGTTCTCTCCTGTCCAGAATGTAGTTAAGTACAGTTACACACTGATCGGCCTGATAGGCTGTTTCTCCAAGAGATATCACGTCTTCTGACATTGCCAGCACCGACTTTTCATCTTCTTCCGAAACGCCGAGATGGTCTCCAATTACAAATACGGGTTTGCTTATCTCCACATTTCCAATGTCTTTACCGGTCTCTTTGAGATAGTAAATGTTTCTGGCTGATATCTCTTTCAGAACATCGTCAAGTTCCTTTGATGATATGAATATTCCGGGAGACACCCTTGTCCACTCTTTTCCGACGTCGCTTTTGAGAGCTTTGTTTATCATTCCCGCAATGTTTCGTTCGTCGGGAGCCAGATACCTTACCTGGGTACCCTCCACCCTGATGCTCTTCACAGGGTCCGGTGGGCCCTTTAAAATGACGTATGTGGTTACGTTTTTTCTGATACCGTGGGAAACAAATAAGGATTGTGAAATGAATCTGCACACTATGTCCATTCTTCCTGCCGATCCGGGGAGGTCGTTGAGGTTGAATGGGGCAGTTACAGCCCTGTTGGCGATCAGAACAAAGACTCTGTCCATCAAAGTCTCTGTTCGACCTCCTTTTTTAATCTTTTTCGGGGAAGCTCATCTTCGCATACCGGGATTACCGTAACGTAATCCTTGTAAAGACCCCTCATCCAGGTGCCTATGTAGTGTATGTCGTCAAAACAAACAGGTTCCTTGCATATGCTGCATTTTCTCCAGGTTATGCCTTCATCACCCTCTTTCAGTTCCTTTCCGCACGTTTTGCACTTCAGCATCACAATCACCTGCCAGAAATTGCCCTCACAAGGTCGCTTGCAGTGAAAATTCCGACTATTTTCTCTCCTTCGGCAACAACAAGCCGTCTTATCTTCATATCAGCCATTATTTTCGAAGCCTCGCGAATGGTATATTCCGGGCGTACTGTTATGAGGGGTGATGACACAAAATTTGACACAGGATTTTCGAGACCCTCGTTCAGAACGGCCTTGGAAAAGAAATCACGCTCCGTAAAAATCCCGTAGGGTTTGCCATTCTTTGTAACGATTACGCTACCTATCCTTTTCTCTCCCATGATTCTGGCTACCTCATGCACCTTGGTTTTCTCGTCGACCATCACCACATTCTTCTGCATGAATTCTCCAATTTTCATAATTGTTAATTGTTGTGAAAAAGATATATTTCTTCCTCTCCCATCTCATGTGTGAAGATCGTTCCGCTGGCATTTGATTCGATGGGTGTCAGAAGCATGGCGACTTTCGTGAAAACCAAGGACGTCTCCATAACCATTGATCCTGGAGTTGCTCTGGGTCCAAGACGGTATGGTCTGCCCCCACATCCTTTAGAAATTCAGCAGATGGATTTGCTGTGGGAGACAGTAAAACGCTACGTGGAAAAATCTGAAATTGTTGCTGTAACTCACTACCATTACGACCATCACAACCCTAAGGAGCCGGAAATTCTGAAAACAAAGCGAATACTCCTGAAACATCCTGAGATGAATATAAATTTCAGCCAGAAGAGGAGAGCAAGGCACTTCCTGTCTCTTCTGGAGCGGGACAGTGTCGGCACCTCGGATGGGGCCAGACTTGTGGAGGGAAATACGATCATTGAATTCTCAAACGCCGTGCCTCACGGAACTGACTCAAAGCTCGGTTACGTAACAATGGTTTTCGTAGATGATGGGTCAAAAACCTTTGTTCACACAAGCGATGTTGAGGGTGCAAGTCTTGAAGAGCAGATAAACTGGCTTCTGAAAAAAGATGCTGAGGTTGTTATAATGGATGGTCCCATGACCTATATGCTCGGCTACAGGTACTCACATGAAAGCCTGAACGGGAGCATTGAGAACCTGGAAAGGCTCATGCAGGGAAATCTGAAAGTACTTGTGATTGACCATCATCTTGCAAGAGACCTGAAATGGAGAGACAACGTGTCAGAGGTCTTTGATAAAGCCAGAGATTATGGGGTGAAGGTGCTGTCTGCCGCAGAGTTAGCAGGTTTGAGAGAGAACCTGCTTGAAGCAAGAAGAAGAGAACTTTATGAAATGGATATCTGAGTAGAAAAAGAGATATATACCGAGCATGTCAGACAGCATACAGCGGATGGCCCGGATAGGGTAGTGGTCATCCTCTGGGACTGTGGATCCCAGGAGCCGGGTTCGAATCCCGGTCCGGGCCCTCAAAAATTAGTTTCGGGGCAGGGATTAATTTTAATAGTTTCATTTTGTCTTTTTGGGTTCATGATACATGATTTCAATAAGAGGATGGATAGAGCTCTAAAAAGGCTTGATGATATTTGTGAAGAAAATCGGCGAATAATCTTGAGGTTCAAAAGCTACTGCTTTGCTAATGACCTTTCCCTCGCAAGAGTTTCGAAGCTTATAGAGCAGCTTGTCAAGATCTCCGAAATAGTAAACAAGCCGTTCACAGAGTGGACGAGAGAGGATGTTGAAATTGTGCTCGAATGGGTTGATGAAAGGGTGAGAAAGGAAGGCCTCTCGCAGTGGACGAAAAGAGAGTATAAAAAGACGCTCAAGAAGTTTTTCAAGTGGTTGGGCAAGAAAGAGCTTGTTGACTGGTTTACAATTGGAGAGGTAAAATCAAGAAAATTCCCTGATGAGCTGATAACTGAGGGGGAAGTAAAGAGGATGCTCGAAGCATGTAAGAATCCAAGGGATAGGGCGTTAATTGCGGTTCTCTGGGAGTCTGGATGCAGAGTTGGGGAACTTGGCAACATGAGAGTTCGAGATGTTGAGTTTACAGAAAATGGTGTATGGGTTAGACTTTACGGCAAGACCGGTGAAAGGGTTGTGCTGCTACCTTTTTCTACGATCTACCTATCCGAATGGATAAATGCTCATCCAGATCCACGTCCAGACAACTGGCCGTGGGTCACTCTTGGAAGAGAAAATTATGGGTCGCAGATGGATTATGACGCGATAAGGATGCTTTTGAAAAAGATAGCAAAGAGGGCGGGAATCAAGAAGAAGGTAAACCCTCACATCTTCAGGCACACGAGGGCAACAGAGCTGGCAAAGGCGGGATGGAGCGAGGTTGAGATGTGCCTGTACATGGGATGGGAGATCGGGAGCAAGATGCCACGGACCTACATCCACATGGTCGGGAGAGACATAAAGAGGAAGATAAAGGAGCTCCACGGGCTTGCTGAGCCTGAGGAGTACGAGAGGGAGTTAAAGGCCCTGAAGTGTCCGAGGTGCTTCAAGCTCGTGAACAACCAGAGCAACTTCTGTCCGGGGTGCGGTTACCCTCTAACAGCGGAGGCCTCGATGAAGGTGCAGGAGTGGAACATGCTGAAGGACAGAGTTTTAAACGAAGTATCGCTGAATCCGGAGTTTATGAGATACATAGCATCGCTGGAAATGGAAATCGAGAACCTCAAGAGGATTTTGAAGGATTATGTAGGTAAAAGTTAAGCGAATATAAACTTTACTTTCATGGCACGGTTAAGATTTAAATCGCATATCTCAATCTGACATTTTGGGTGGGAGTAATGCAGGACTACAGGTTCAGGGCGTTAATTAAAAGCGGGAACGGGAAGGATCACGCCGTGGCAGTAGATGCGAGGAAAATAGCTCTGAAGAACAACATTTCGAAGGTCAATGGAACATATAAGCTCGATTTGGAGCAGATAACGGTAGAGATGGGAGAGGATCTTGTGATGGAGTTCTGGGAGATTTTGATGTACATGCTGCCCTTGGAAAAGGTTAAAAGAGCTATTGAAGAGTTTGCAGAGCGAACTGGATTCTGAGGTTGATGATAGATATGATCAGATTCTCAGGCCATGCGCTGAGGAGAGCTGAAGAGAGGGGAATAGACCCAGAACAGGTTGAGCTTGTAATTCGAGAACCAGCAGAAGTAATCCATGTAAAGTTCGGAAGAAAAGCAGCTTTCAGGAAGTTTGGGGAGAAATACGTCGTTGTAATCTACGAGGAACGAAATAATGAAATAGTTGTGGTCACAACCTTAAAGGTAGATAAGGAGAGGCTGATAAGGTATGGTTTCGGTGGAGTTTGATCCTGAAGTCAACGCCATGTTCATAAGGTTCAAAAAGGGGAAGGTGTCGGAGTCGGAGCCGCTGGCAGACAATGTCATCGTGGATCTGGACGAGAACGGGGAAGTGATCGGGATAGAGATCCTTTTGCCAAAGCTTGCGGAGGAACAGAGGGAGTTCGTGGCGAGGTTGATGAAGGCTAAGGTTTGAATTTTCCATTTACATCTTTCAATAGCTCTCTTCCAGTTTTTAGTAAATATTCATAAATCTCTCTCAGAGGCTTCTCTTTCCTGTCATAGAGCGGAACAGCATCTCCGGAGAGATAAATTGTCAGGATGAACCTGCGCAGATACCACCAGTAGGCGATCGTGATAACTCCGAAAACAATCAGGAAAAAGCTCCCCGCCGCAATCAGGAACTTAAGAAATTGATCGGTGATTTTCAAAGAGACTGCTATCTGATCAACGTTCAACATTAGCAGAGTCCCCGGAACTGTTAAGATGATTCCGCCGATAAGATACCTCCACGCTGGATCCCTTTTCAGCTCTATGGAGTTGATGTGCTGGATGAAAACAGTCTTTCTCAGGTGTTTGGACTCTATTTCAAGCCTGTTTTGAACGATCTCTACCTTATAGGCCCCTTCCAGAACCAATAACCCAACCTCTTTTATTACTCCTTCAAATCATCAACAAACGATCAACAAACCTCCCCATCAAAAGAGACATTACAAAACACCTCTGCAAAAGAAACAGAGCAATATAAAACCGAAAAGATTATGTAGGAGGAGGCATAAGCCTCCTCCGGTGGTTTCAATGCAAATCCCTCTCGTAGTCGACCAGAGCGACTACAGATGGAAGCTGTTGTCAAAAATACTTAACATTTTCGATTTCTTCAGCGAAAGCTGAAGGACAGTAAAACGAAGTTTTACGCTTTAAGGAAAGTGAAGAGAATAGTGGCAAGGTACACAAAGCTGAAAGCAATTCCTGTGTTGAAGATAGCCATCACTTCCATGTTCTTCTCAATCAGAATCTCTCATGTCATCAGAGAAATAAGGCAGAGAAAAGAGCTAAGGGAGTTTATGGAGATAAGAGAAGAGGACGTACCTGAAGAAAGCCACATCTACGCTTTCCTCTCCAAGTTCAGCTTAAACGGTTTTGTAAACATGATTCTCAGGACTCTGAATGCCATTACGAAGAGAAGAGCCAGAAACTCCAAGCTCATTGTGGATTGCACTGACGTAAGCGTAGACGTAAACTGGTTCAGAAGGCGTGTTAAACAGAAGGATCTGCAAGGAAAAGACTACAAATGGGGATACTCAGCCAAAGGGAAGTTTATTGGCATGAAGCTGACTCTGGTTCTGGAATATCCATCTCTCAAACCCCTTCTCTTTCTATTGCACCCAGCAAACAGGCATGAGGCAAGGATATTCAGAGAGGTCATGGAAGAGCTTAGAAGGAGGAGAATAATCAGAAGGGAAGACACTGTGATCATGGATAAGGGATTCTATGCCTACAGGAACCACCTGGTTGGGATTAATGAATACAGAATTGTTCCTCTGATTTTTCCTCGAAGCAACTTCGATATTGAAAGGCTGGATGGATTGCTGAGCTACCCTTTGAGTATTTTTGATTCTAAGAATTTGAAGAAGGAAATGAAGCTGTTTAAAAGTTTAAAGGCTAAGCTGATGAATTTGCTGCAGAGATGGGAGAGTTTTAAGTCTGTGAGATCTGTGATTGAAGATGTTTTTAAACTCGCTAAATCATTCAGTTTGAGGAAATTACATAGATATACGATGAGATCTGTGTATAAGTTTGCAGCTCTGAATGTCCTTTTGATTGGGATTGTTGTAGCTTTCGGTTTTAGAGAAAAGAAGGTGTTGCAGAAGTTAGCTGAGGGTTAGTTTGGTAAGGACCCTACCAGTTAGAGTTAAATGCGTGGATTTTATACCCTCAGAAAAATATAAAGAAATACACCCTACTGAAAAGCTACATGAAGGGAGAGAAAGTGGAGAAGTGCCACAAGCTGTACGTTTACGTACCTTATTTGGAGCCAAGGGCAAACTTATACCTCCAAATCAAAAAATAAAAGTTCCAGATAAGGGAAAAGGAGATGCAGATATAACAGTTCCGGGAGTTTTGAAGATAAAAGCATCAAACTAGTATTTTCCGGATCTTGTTCTCGAATATGAGTATGATGTAGGCTCTGGGGAAATCAACAAGATTAAAGAAAATCCGAAGAGTAATTCTGGAGAAGGAAAGAATGAACACAACGAAGTTACAACAGACGATGAAGCTGTGGAGAACAATAATGGGAGAAGAAACCTCTTAGAAGTTTATTACGAACATACAAAGAAAGTTGCGCCATATCTAACTGTTTATTCAGCCCTGATAACTGTATCGGCAATTTTTTTAGTATTTGCAAACCAATTAAAGTCTATTGATCTGCTTATGGTATATGCATTAAAGCTCTCAGGGGTTTTCTTTGGGTTTTCTGGATTTTCAGGGATCTCTGCTTCCCTAATCTACATTTATTGGAGAGGGGAGTTGCCAAATTGGAAAAAGATATTGTAAATGGATTTATTATCGCATCATTCGCCTTCTTTATCCTTGGGCTGGTTTTGTTTTTCGCATTTGGGATAAGTTCGCTATTTAATACTGGGGCCCAAATAATTCAATATTTCAGCAACGTATCAAATTCTGGGTGAACTCTTCTTTTTGTTCCTATCCCTATATATACCACCACTGCCCTATATGTTCCACATGGAACAAGGTGGAACACACTCTGAATCGACATCTATAAAGGAGCTTCCAGCGAAAAACAGCCAGCAGAGAGTTGATTTGCACATCCGAATTTCAAAAGAAAATTATATATTTTTAAAAGAAAATTTTAGAAATCGCTTTTCTGAGGTAATTGATAAGTTATTGGACTCTTTGAGGACTGAGAAGTCTGTTGAGGTTCAAACTCTTAAAATAGAGTGGGTCCGCCCGGATTCGAACCGGGGATCACTGCCTCGTAAGGGCAGCGTCATAACCACTAGACCACGGACCCCCCTGCAAGGTGTCTGAATGAGCTTGGGAATAAGAATTTTATGATAGTAAGCACTATAGATTTATGGTGATGGCTCATGTTAGGCTCAAGAATTGAGAAACTGGGTATTGGTATAAAGAAAGTATATCCTGAAGACTGCCAGCTCTGCATCTCAGGATACACCGGAAAAAAGTGTAAATATCTGAAAAAAATTGGCAGAGAATTCTACTGTGTTAAGGATGCCGTAAAAGACTTTGACAACCGTTTGCTATTCTGATTTCCAAATATTTATATCCTCCTGACCTTCAGGTTCAACCATGCACATTGTTCATCCCATTGACTACCGGTATGGGACACCGGAAATGAAAAGAATCTGGAGCGAGGAGAGCCGTATACGCAGGATGATCTGGGTAGAACTTGCGCTTCTGAAAGCACTTGCTGGTAAGGGCTTTCTCAGCCATCAGGATTACGAGATGGCGAGAAGGAACTCCCGTAATGTGTCTCCAGAGCGGGTTAAGGAGATTGAGGCGGAGATAAAGCACGATGTTATGAGTCTTGTTAGGGCTGTATCGGAAGTGGCAGGCAGTGCAAGCAGATGGGTTCATTTCGGTGCCACATCCAACGACATCATAGATACTGCCGTGGCGACCCAGTTGAGGGATAGCATAAAGATTTTCGAGGTTAAGCTCGCCAGGCTGATAAGCATTCTGGCAGATAAGGCTGAAGAGCATAAGAAAACCATCTGTCTCGGCAGAACGCATGGACAGCCGGCACTTCCAGTAACTTATGGATTCAGATTCGCCATCTGGGCTTCTGAATTGATGAGGCATCTTGAAAGAATGGAAGAACTGAAGAAGAGACTTCTCGTGGGTCAGCTGAGCGGGGCTGTTGGCACTCAGGCGGCCTTCGGTGATGATGGGATCGAAATTGAGGAAAGGGTCATGAACTATCTGAATCTCACCCCCGCAGAAATCTCTGCTCAGATTATTCCGAGAGATGTTTACTGCGAGTATGTGGAGTGGCTTGCAAATCTATCAACAACTCTCGAAAAAATTGCCCTCAACATCAGACTGTGGCAGAGGAGCGAAACTCAGGAAGTTTTTGAAAGCTTTGACACCGAAAAGCAGGTGGGAAGCTCCACTATGCCCCATAAGAGAAATCCGATTGACAGCGAACAGATATGCGGGCTTGCAAGGATTGTGAGGGGATTTGTGGAACCACAGCACCAGTCTGCCCTGCTGTGGGAGGAGAGAGATCTTTCCAACTCCTCTGCTGAGAGAATAATTCTTGTGGAGGCAACGATTCTGGCGGACCACATCCTCACGAAAACGATAAGGTTGCTGAGAAATCTCCAGATCGATGAACAGAGGGCGAGAGAAAATCTCGAGAGGTGGAAAGGGGTAAACCAGAGCGAGGCGGTGATGATTGCCCTGACGAAAAAAGGCGTATCAAGACAGGTTGCTCATGAATTGCTCAGGAAGAATTCGATGAAGGCTTATCAAACAGGAAAAAGCCTTGTGGAGCTTTTGATTGAGGACGAGGAATTGAGAACTTATCTGACGGAGGACGAGGTTGGGGAACTGCTGAAACCAGAGAATTATCTTGGAACCTCTCTTTTAAAGATCTCCCGTGTGGTCGAGAAGGCCAGAACAGTAGCTGAAAAATATCTCGGCTGATCTGTAAAAGTGAGGCAGTTGATCGTTTTTTTATTGATTTCTTAAGCAACCACTTCAATTTTTCCGGGATCGATCTGGGCCTGACCGGCTGTTATTCATGCATCCAGAATTGGTCCTGACCACATCCTGGTTTTGCCAATAGTTTTATAAATCGATAAAGTGGGTTAATGCAGGAGGGCCCGTGGCTCAGCATGGATAGAGCGACGGCCTTCTAAGCCGTAGATCCCGGGTTCAAATCCCGGCGGGTCCGCTCTTTAATTATTTTCTTAGCTGCTTTCTAAATTCATTTTTTCTGGCGGCTGGGAAAATTCTTTAAAACGTGTCTGATACGTTTGAGGGTATGACAGGGGATGGGAGAGCAATTCTGCGCTTCTCACGAATTCCTGCAGATAAGAGTTCGTAGAACTCTGAAATGGTGTGTAAAAGTAGAGAGCGTTCAGAAATTTTCATACAGCTGGTTTCAATGTCCGGTTAAGTTTTAAATAATCTCTGCCGGAAATGCATCTGTGGTTGGGCAGAAGGCATGGGTTATTCTGATCGCAGCAATTCCTGTGCTTGTGATACCTTTACTCGGTATTACGTGGCTGAACTTCTCGGTATTCATGTTCGTATATTATTTCAGAGAACGTGTCCAGAGGTGGTATGTCGGTCTTAATGCCCCGATTCATCTCAAGCTTTTGATTTCTGGAATGGCGTTCTCTTATCTCACAGAAATTCTTGCGATTGCAGATAATCTTCCAAAACCGCCATCTGAGAGGATTCTCCTCAGTCCAGATCCATTTACGGACCTTTATCTGGCTCTTGGATATTATCTGCCGTTCATATTACTGTGGTCGGTGCTTGTGGTGAGATATCGTTACAGCGCAAGGGATGTGTTTTTGATTGGAGGCATTGCAGGAATCTTTCTGGAGCAGGCAGGTGCTGTGTTTCTGTCCATGAACCCCTTTGCCTGGTTGTATGTCTTTCTCGTTTACGGGTCGTTCAAGGCCTTTGCGGTGCTCCTCGCCGAGGGAGAACTGGGTGTCATGAACAGAAAAGCAATTTCCAGATCAAAAAAGGCTATTCTGGGCCTGATCTCCGAATTTACAGCGACCATACTTGCTGTGCTTCTTATGAAAGCTCTGGTGTATTTTTAGAATTCACGGATGCGGGGGGTGGGATTTGAACCCACGAACCCCTGCGGGAGTGGATCTTGAGTCCACCGCCTTTGGCCTGGCTCGGCAACCCCCGCTCAAAAAGGCTTTTTAAAAATTGTGTTTATTTAATTTATGGTTATTTTTTCAGAGCTTCCTTAACTGTCTTTATAGCGCATAAATCGCCGCACATGCTGCACGTTTCGCTCGATGGCTTGACTCTCGTGTGTATCTCCATTGCCTTTTCTGGGTCTGGCGAGAGCATGAATTGCTTTTCCCAGTCAAAATCCCTTCTTGCCACGCTCATTTCATAGTCCCTCTTCCTTGCTCTTTCTTTCTGACCTTCCTTCACGAGATCAATTGCATGGGCTGCGATTTTTGCCGCAATAACGCCCTCTTTCACGTCCTCTATTGTGGGCAGTCCGAGATGCTCGGCGGGAGTAACATAGCATATAAAATCTGCTCCATGCATGCCTGCTATTCCCGCACCGATTGCGGCAGCGATGTGGTCGTAACCAGCAGCAGCATCAGTCACAAGCGGGCCGAGCAGGTAGAGCGGAGCACCTCTCGTGGCGTATTTCATTGCCTTGACACTGGTTTCAATCTGGTCCATTGGAACATGTCCTGGGCCTTCGACCATTGCCTGGACACCGTTTTGCCTGCAAATCTCGACAAGCTCTCCGAGAATTATAAACTCTGTGAATTTAACTCTGTCGCTCGCATCGTGGATGCATCCTGGTCTGAACGCATCTCCAAGGCTTATGGTAACGTCATACTCTTTGAGCAGTTCGAGAAGGTAATCAAAGTTTTTGTAGTATGGGTTCTCGGAATCGTTCTGTTTCATCCAGGCAATTGTCAGGGAACCGCCCCGGCTCACAACTCCCAGCAGCCTGTTGCTCTTTTCCAGCCTCTCGATGGATACCCAGTTCACTCCAGCGTGAATTGTCATGAAATCCACGCCATCTTTTGCATGCTTTTCAACAACCCTGAAGAAATCGTCTTCGTCGGCATCGAGAATGTTTTTCTCTCTTGCAAGCTGGTACACTGGCACGGTACCAAAAGGAACATCGACAACATCCATTATCCTTTTCCTTATGTAGTCCAGATCGCCCCCACTGCTCAGATCCATTATTGCGTCTGCCCCGAATTTCTGGGCGATGATCGCCTTTTCTATCTCTTCTTCAAGGTTGACATAATCTGCGGAAGTGCCGATGTTAGCGTTTATCTTCGTGGACATGTATTCTCCTATCGCTCTCGGTCTGAAAGAATCGTCATTTTTGAGAATATTTTTTGGAATTACGATTTTGCCTTCAGAGATCAGCTTGATTATTTTTTCAAGCCTGATACCCTCATATTTTTCCACATTCTTTAACCATTCTGGATATTCTCCTTTTCTGGCCATTTCCATGAGTGTTTCCATGAAATTTGATTTGATAAGTCAGTAATAAAAATATTGTGTGTTTTACTGCCTGTTCCATTTCCGGTAAATTTAGAGGTATGTGCTTCCAACAGTTTTTGTTCCCTTATTTTGGGAATATTCTCATAATATGAGCAAAAGCTTATATACTTGGATTTAAAAGTTGAGGTATGGACAGAAAAATACACCTGGATGAAAATGAAATGCCCGATCGCTGGTACAATATTCTGCCGGATCTGCCGGAGCCATTGCCTCCTCCGCTTGATCCTGAGACGAATGAACCGGTTAAACCGGAAAAGCTTGGGGCAATATTCCCAAAGGAACTGATAAGGCAGGAAATGAGCGATGAGAGGTATATAAGAATACCTGAAGAGGTTCTCGAAATCTACAGGTTGTGGAGGCCAACGCCCCTCATCAGGGCGACAAGGCTTGAAAGGTATCTGAAAACCCCAGCGAAAATCTATTACAAGTATGAGGGTGTTTCACCCCCCGGTAGCCACAAGCCCAATACGGCGGTTGCCCAGGCATATTACAATGCGAAAGAGGGTGTGGAGAGACTGACCACAGAGACAGGTGCAGGACAGTGGGGTTCAGCCCTCGCGTTTGCAGCGAACCTGTTTGATATGGATTGCAGGGTTTACATGGTGAAGGCGAGCTATTACCAGAAACCATACCGCAGGGTTTTGATGGAGCTATGGAATGCGGAGGTCATACCGAGTCCGTCAAATCTGACGGAGAGTGGCAGGAGGGTTCTTGAGAACGATCCAGACAGCCCTGGAAGTCTCGGTATAGCGATTAGCGAGGCTGTGGAGGATGCGGTAAAGGATGATGGGACGAATTACAGCCTGGGCAGCGTCCTCAATCACGTTATGCTTCACCAGACCATCATAGGTCTCGAGGTGAAGAGGCAGCTTGAGATTGCTGAAGAAAGTCCGGACGTAATGGTGGGCTGTGTGGGTGGAGGAAGCAACTTTGCAGGTCTCGTGTATCCCTTCATAAAGGACGATGGCGTGGAATTCATAGCAGTGGAACCGGAATCATGTCCCACACTGACCAGAGGAGAATACAGATACGATTTCGGAGATATTGCAGGCTTTACACCTCTGCTCAAGATGTACACTCTCGGAAAGGATTTCATCCCGCCACCGATACACGCCGGAGGGCTGAGGTATCACGGAGACGCTCCAACTCTTAGCCTGCTCGTGAAGTCAGGAATTGTGGAGGCAAGGGCAGTCCCTCAGATAGACACATTCAGGGCAGGAAAGATTTTTGCGGAGACTGAAGGTGTCGTTCCCGCACCAGAATCAACACATGCAATTAAAGTGGTGATAGATGAGGCGTTGAAGGCAAAGAAAACAGGCGAGGAAAAAACAATAGTGTTCAATCTCAGCGGCCATGGACACTTTGATTTGAAGGCCTACCAGGACTTCATGGAGGGTAAACTTGCATGATCACCTCTTTATTTTTCCCAGCAGAAATACTGCGGTTATGATCAGCCCCGCATCCAGAATTATTCTGATGAGTGTTGCCTTTCTGTAGTCAAAGAACATGCCGATTGCCGAATTGATGTTCAGGTAAAGTCCCACTATACCGACAAATGCAAGTATTCCTGCGATTATCTGAATCAGTCTCCCATAATCCTTTTCCTCAGCCATAGGATTGCACCTCCTGATATCAGGGCTGTTAACAGCTCAAAACCCGGAGCCGCTCTGGGCATGTATGGTGGTGGTGTTGAAACGGGTGTTCTCAGTTCCTGTTCTCTAATAAAATCCTCCACCCTGAATGCATCTCCTTTCGAACTTTCCTCCTTGAAAGTTTTAGGGTTGAACTTCACGACGTCTTTCCTCTTCCCGGTGATGTAATTCTTGCTCCACACTTCGAGAACAATCCTGTAGTTGTATTTATCGGGCAGTGTGAGATTGAACTTGATGAGGTTGGTCTTTCCGGATTCCACTTTTCTCTCGGCCCAGAACTCATCTGCAAGGAGGTTTGACTCAAGCTGCACCGCCTTGACCCTGAATCTGACCCCCTCGTAGGTCTCAAGGCTCTCGATGTAGTATGTCGCCGTTATGTTCACCCTGTCACCTGACTTCCCGGTGACCGTGAAGTCAGCATCTTTTATCGTAATCTCCAGTTTTTCATCATCTGGCGGTATTGTGGAAAGCCCGAATATGCGGATTTCCCGGGTTGAATAGATTCGTCCATCCCTCTCAAGGGTGATTTTCACCCTGTAATCGTGATTTTTTGCGATGGTGCATGTCAGACTCTCTGAATGATACTCTTCCGTTTTTTCGGGTATTTTTCTGGAGAATTCGTTGAGGAGTAGGTTGGTTGAGGCGTCAAAGAACTTTATTCTCAAATACAGCCCATCAATTTTCTTCGATTTTGTCATTTTTATGGAGAAATTCAGTTCTGCATGGGTTGAGTTGACATTCTCCGCTCTCGTTTCGACGTCTGTTATGTATGCGAATGATGATTTTTCCTCTTCCATCGGGATGGCCGCTATGATTGCTGAAAGAATGACCAGGAGTGTTACCGCAATTGCAAAATGAAGTGTTTTCATATTGAAAATTGTAGTATCTGGAATTATATATACTTTTTCAGATTCTGTAACTTTATCTGATATTGCAAAATTCCAGATTGCTTTGAGTGATTGTTTTGCTGGAGTTCAGCAAAAAATAGGGCCTTCCTGCCACGGTGTGCTTCTGAAATCGTCAGCATTCTGAAAAAGATTTCGCGAAGAGGTTGTTGGAAGGATGGGGCCGCCGAGACTTGAACTCGGGTCTCCACCCCCCCAAGATGGAAGGATAACCAGGCTACCCTACGGCCCCCTGTTGAAGTTCAAACTGAACTGGGTTTATATAATCTACGTTTGGTGTATTTTTGCCGATTATTTTAAATACTACAGTATAAATTTTTTAGCGATGGTTCATGCTATAACACGACATGGGGCAAACACAACGAATGGCCCGTCGAATGTGGGAGTTATGCAGGGCAATCGTGCCCGCCGCCTCTCAGCGTGGGGTTGACGGATATGTCTGAGCTGTCCGTGAACTCTGTCAAAGCTCTCGGAAATAAGCTTTTCAGCAATATAAAGTCGGAAAAAGAAGTTGTCCTGCTGAATGTAGCGCCGTTTCTATACTTCAAAGCTTTAAACGAGGTCATGAGGCTCTTAACGGCGGCGGGGGAGGGCATATATATTGCTCTCAATAAGCCCTGTGCCTCTCTGGATAAACAGCTCAGGAAAGCCGGGATTTTCACGGAAAATATCAGGTATGTTGATTGCAATACAAGGCAGTTTGGAGGGCATGAGCTGGAAGACCCGAGATATGTTTTTCTGGACTCCCCCAACCCAGTTCAGGTGATAGTGACGGTTGACAGACTTCTCAGGGAGCTAAATTCGGATTTCAAGTTCGTTTATATAGATTCCCTTTCGACATTTACGCTGTACAAGTCTCAGGAGTCGCTGGTTAAGTTTCTGAGGCAGCTTACCGGGAAAACAAGAATTCACGGAACGTTCTGTGTCATTACCGTTCTGGAGAATGAGATCGATCCCCAGCATCTCTCTCAGCTCTCTCTTCTCTGTGATTCGCTGATTGAGGTGAGATAATTGTTCAGGACTGGCATAGAGATAATTGATCGATTTGGCGGATTGAATGAGGGGCTTAATTATATTATCGAGGAACCGGGGGCAGGAGGAGAGGAATTTGCATATTACTTGCTGATGAAAAATACTGACAAGAACCTCAAGATAATCTCGATATCCGAATCCGAGGAGGAGATTTTAAAAGAGCTTGAGATGAATCTCTCGAATGAAAACTTCGACAGAATTGCGAAAAAGCTCCAGATCGTAAGTCTTGACAGGTTCTACTTCAAGGGTACATGCATACCTGTAAGGTGGGTGCTTGGCAAGGAGCCGGATCTGGAGGATTTGAAAGGAGAAGGTGACCTCTTGAGCGAACTGGCGAATCAGGTTGATGCGATTGAGGAAAATACCGTGCTTGTTCTGAACTCACTCACGGACCTTCTCAGAATTCCTGGAAAGTATGACGTTGGAGACATCCTTGCCATGATACATGGCTTGAGAAAAATCGCCTTGAGAAAGAACGTTCTGGTGCTGATTTTGATGACGAAGGGCGTCATTTCTGAGCAGTATCAGAACCTTTTCCTCAGCATCTCTGATGGAATAATGTTCTTTGAGTGGAGTAAGCAGGGAAGCATGGAAAGGTGGCTGTATTTCAGAAAGCTCTCCGGTCTTTTGCCACATCTCGAGAGGGAAAATATCACCCGCATGAAAATAAGGTTTGATCCTGTGGCGGGCTTCATGGTTACTCAGTATGAGAGGGTGCTGTGATGAGGTTGCTTTCCACGGGCATACGGGGACTGGATGCCATGCTCGGAGGGGGAATCCCTGAAGGCTATTTTGTTTCAGTAATTGGCTTTTTTGGAACTGGAAAAACGACCTTGGGGTTGCATTTTATAAATGAGGGGTTCTCGGAGGGCGATAGCTGTCTGATCATCAGCTTCGACGAGGACGAGGAAAGCATTCTGGCCACAGCGGAGAACTATGGTATGGACTTTTCACCGGGCAATGGGAGTATACAGGTTATAAAACTCGACCCCCTCGAGGTCAAGAAGAGGTTTGAAAGTTTTGAAAATGAACTCAGACACATGTTCGAAAAGATAATGCCAGCGAGAATACTTGTAGACTCCATAACCGTTCTGGAGACACTCTTCGACGATGCCGGAAGGTATTCTTTCCTCTCAAAACTAAGAGGCCTTCTGAAATCTATAAACGCTACTGCAGTGGTCACGTCCGAGTGCGATAAGGACAATCCTCTCAGGTCAAAGTTCGGTATTCTCGAATACGTTTCTGATGGCATGATCTCCATGAGAATCTACAGGGAAAATGAGCTTGAAGAAGCCACACTGGCCATTGAGGTTCTGAAAATGAGGCGAAGAGCGCACATGCGCATTCCGAGACCGTATGCAATAACCTCTTCGGGGATAGAGGTATTTCTTGAATCGGAATTGATCTGAAGGGGCAGCGGAAGACCGGGTGCGGAGGCTTTTCCGAGCTGGTCATCCAGCCTGTCATTGATTAAATAGCGCAATGTTAATATATATCTCACTTACAGTTATCATCATGAAGAGAAGAATTGTTATTCTCTTGGCTCTCTTTGTGCTGGGCGTTCTTGTTCTCGGCTGTGCCCAGCAGGAGGAAGCAAAGACAACTCCAACTCCAGCAAAAACTGCAGAGAAAACTCCAACTCCGAAACCAAAGGAAGAGAAGACACCTAAACCAACTCCAACCCCTGAGAAGAAGTCCACACCGAAACCGACACCGACACCCAAGAAAGTCGAAGCAAGCTCACCACTGGTGGAGTGTACGGTCTGCCACACCAAATCAACAGATTACAAGCCCCACGTCAATGGTGGTCAGTACTGTGCTAACTGCCACGGCAGCAACCCGCACACCATACACGTTGGGCCAGGAACGATCAACCTTGAGTGCAGCGTCTGTCACGGTCCTCCCGACAACATACAGATACCCAAGCCCATCGAAGAGGGCAGAACCGTCTGTGAGAACTGCCACGCCTATCCAGATGCCACAAAGCCAAGCTACGGCAACCTTGTGAACATCCACCTGCCAAGAGGCAAGTACTGTACGGTCTGCCACGGAACGGATGTCTCCGGTCTGCATACGGCAGCAGACTCCTTTGTGGAGTAATCTCAGAGAATAGAGTATGAAACGAACCACTCTTTTATTTTTTGTCATCGCACTCGCAGTTATTGTGCCAATGTGTTCTCAGAGCTATGAAAAAGCTCCAGAAAAAACCCCTGTGCCAGAACAGACTCCTTTCAGTGATGGTCAGAAGTCTGTAACCTCAACCCCTGTTCCAGAGACCGGTACAGACTATGGAAGCACTGCTCCGGAACTGGAAGGTCCGGTATGTGAGAACTGCCATCTGAACAGCAAGAGACAGTATGTTCCGCAGGCGGACAAGATAGAGGGACACCTGGATGGCACAAAATTCTGCCAGTACTGTCATGTTAAGGGAGATGACGTGGTCAGAGAGCTGGGCAATCTTCATCACTCAAAATACTCGGACTGCAGCAAATGCCATGTGAATTACGATCTCGAAAAAATGGACTGCGGTTCATGCCATGCATATCCTGACCCCTTCGAGCCGAGCAATGGTAATTTGCTGAAGATACACCTGAGCAGGGGTGTGGGCTGCAAGGACTGTCATGGAACTGATTTCCTCAGAATACATCAGGACAAAAAAATCTTCCCCGACAAATTTGGCATTGAAAACTGAAATGGCAGTGTAAAACAATTCATACCTTATTTTTTAACGCTTCTGAACTTTTCTGTTGGCTTCATTTGCTCCATGACAAAAACCCGAGTCACCCCTCTTCATCATATTTTGCATTGAAGAAACTCCAGATTTTTTCGGCTGTCTTATCTCCCACCTTCGGCACTTTTTTCAGCTCTTCCACATCAGCGTTGGCCAGGTTTTTCAAAGTCCTGAAGTGGCTGAGCAGATTTTTAGCAATCACCGGCCCGACATCCGGGATGGCTGAGACCACGTATTCAAGCTCCTCTCTCAGACTCCTTTTAGTTTTATCCGCATGCAGGCTGATTTCCCTTTTCTTAATTTCCTGCTCTCTTTTTGCAATTGCAGTTAGAAATTCTGCAGTTTCGTCCTCGTTTCTTGTGAAAATTACCGGAATACCGAAATCCACCGTTATGCTCGCTATCGCCCCCCTTATGGCGGCAGGACTGACCATACGTCTTCCGTAGAGGTTTTCGCCTTCTATAATCAGAAGTGGCCTCTGATAACTTTTTTTGAGGTTTATCAGCTGGGAAAACAGTCTTTCCTTTCCAATCAGGCTATTCACAAAATCCTCTGCGGTTTTTCTCTCTACCGCAACTCTCTCGCTCAGAACATAATCTGCGACTTCAAGGCTCTTTATTTCGATTTTCACTCCTCTGTCTCTCAGTTTCTTGACAACTGAAGATCTCATCTCCCTGCTGTCCGCAAATATGGTCACTCTCTGATCTTCTTCATAGTCTATGTATCTTGCTAAGCTCTCCTCACTCTTTCTCTCTGCGAGCTCGTCTTTTATTCTGTAAAGCATGTTGTACATCATTTTTTCCTTTCTAACGCTCGCCCAGTAATACGCTTCATCTCTCGTCCCCCTGGTTATGAGGACTGCAATTCTTCCCTCTCTTCCTCTGCCCGTTCTGCCCTTTCTCTGTATCGCTCTTATCTCTGAAGGAACTGCCTCGTAAAAGATGACCAGATCCGTGGCAGGTATGTCAAGCCCCTCTTCTCCAACGCTGGTGGATACCAGGACATTGATTTCACCAGCTCTGAAAGAGTCCAGAACTTCAATCTGTTTTTTCTGGCTCATTCCTCTGTCGTCCTCTCTGTTGGCCTGGCCTATGAATTTTTCTGCCCGAAAGCCTTTTTCTCTCAGTATCTCTGTAATTTTGTCTGCGGTATCTCTGAAGTTGGTGAAGATGATAATCCTGGATTCGGGATTGTTCTTGAGCTGTCCTTTTAGAATTTCAAGCAGTTTTTTTACCTTCGGATGTTCGATGTTTATCTTCATGGCTTTGATCATGGCCTCTCTGAAAACAGGGTCCTCGAAAAGTGATTTCGAGGCTCTGCTCCCTCTGCCCTTTGCCTCCCTGAACAGTCTTTTCAGATATTTTTTCAGAGCTTCCAGTCCCTGAGTTTCAATCAGCTCAATGGCGTGCTGTATTTTCATTATTTCAGCGAGAATTGACAGTGCCTCAAAATAAACCTGCTCTCCGCTCTCCCCTGCCTGGGTTTGAAGTGCCTCCTGCAAACCGAGCATCTCTTTTTTGGATAGACCTTTCAGATCTATTTCAAGCCCGAGACGTTCGAACCTTCTGTATCTCAGTTCAAGCGCTCTTTCAAAGCTTTTTCTAACACTGTCCATCTCGGGGGGTATGTTGACTTTAATCCACTCGATATCCCTCTCGGAAACATAGGGCCTCACGTCCGGGTCGTATTCAGTTTTTATTTCGAGATTTTCAATGTACAGGTTTCTGATGACTTCTCTGATTCTTTCAGGATCGCTTCCCGGTGAAGCGGTGATTGCGAGTATTAGCGGTTTCCTTGATCTATTCCTGAACTCCTTTGCTATGAAAACGTAAGAGTAGTTTCCAACCGCCCGATGAGCCTCATCAAATATGGCAAGCACGAAATCCTCGAGGTCCAGTCTTCCGGCTATGATATCATTTTCAATGACCTGAGGGGTGGATACAACAATTTTTGAGATTTTATAAACATCTGGCCTTTTTTCGGGAAGCATCTCGCCGCTGAGCGAGACGATGCTATTCTCACCTATTTTCAGGGTTGCTTTCAGGAATTTGGCATGCTGCTCAACCAGTGGTTTTGTTGGTGCGAGAAAGAGTATTTTTCCATCCTCGTTCAGCAGCCTTGAAGCTATTACAAGCAGCGCCACAACTGTTTTGCCAAGTCCGGTGGGCAGCACGATCAGCGTGTTTTTGAGAAGTGCTGACGCAGCAAGAGAAAGCTGGTATCCTCTTCTTTCAACAGTCTTTGGTTTTACCATTGGGTGTGAGATGTATTCCATTGCTGGAATATCAGAACAGGTGTGTTAAAAAATTATGGCTTCGTGTTTGACATCACGTGCCGGAAGCCCTGAATTTCCGGGTGATCAAGAGCAGAGTCAGTCCCAGGTATCCGAACTGGAGGAAAACTCTCAGGTATTCCATGCTTGCAGAGTATCCAAACAGCACTGCAAATATGCTTCCCACAGCGCCCTTGTGGTGGAGCAGATTTGTAGCATCGATACCGAGATCGTAGGCTTTCTCAAAGAGCCATGACTCGTACCCGCTCTCCTCTGCGACCTCTATCAGCTCATGGGTACCGTAGCCGAGCAGTCCAGAGGCTATGAATGCAAGAAGCACACCCGTAACGTAGAAAAACTTTCTCAGGCTCAGCCTGTACTCGAACCGGAGTATTGCGATGCTGAGTGCGAGAGAGGTGGCTATTCCGAGAGTTGCTCCGGTAGCAGTCTCGACTGCATTCTGTGCGGCAAATGGAGTCAGGAACAGCACGGTCTCAATAACCTCCCTCACCACGAATATGAAGGCTATCAGAGCTATGCCCCACGCAAACTTCTTTTCAGCCCTGCTCTCTATGTCTCTTTTCACGTCCTTGCCGGTCATCCAGATGATCATGTACGTAAGCACGGCAACCGCAAGGTACGCTGCGAGACCCTCGAAAAGCTCTTTCCCGTCTCCCTGCAGACCACCGTATATCTTTAGAACTCCTGCGGCAATAATCGCTCCTGCCACAATAGCCCCCAAAGCTCCATAGTAGGCAAACTTTATCTCGCCCGCTCTGCCACTCCTTCTCAGGTATGCCACGAGTATTGCCACAAGCAGCACAGCCTCGAAACCTTCCCTTAGTGTGATCACGAACTGACCCATCATACTAAACACCGTTAAAATTTAGGTAGCCCTAATTATTTAAATCTTTCGGCATACCGAAATTTTCAATAATCTCAGCATCTCGATCTTCAACTCAGAATACTGCGAAAATTCAGATGGTGGGGGAAACCGTGGCAGAGAGAAACATTGGTTCAGATTTCAATTTCAATTCCGTAAACTCTCTCAACGTTGTCCTTGCAGATTTTTATCACGAAATCCTCATCAAAACCTTTTTGCAGGAGTTCTCTGATTTTTCTTGGAACGGTTTTTGGACCGAGAACACTTCCGGGCCTGTCTCTGTCATCAATGTAGTCAGTTTCCACCATAAACCTGTCACCCTGCTGTGCCGCTTTGAGGATGTTATCTCCCATGGCGATTACAGAGGGAACTATCCCAATCTCTCTGAATTCGTCTATTCTTGCCGGAGAAAAGTGCTTCACGATCTTCTCTCTGTCAAGCCCAGCCCTGTCTGCAAGCTTTGCGATCTCTTCCATACCCTCTCTTGTGTAGCTTTCGGTGTGCAGCTGAACCACACACCCGACATCTCTCGCAACCTCAAACGCGTGCTGCAAAACCTCGTTGCTCGTTCTCCAGACATATTCACTCACCTCGTAATGGGGGCGGCCTGACTTTATTGCAATTGCCTTACCCTCACTGACGTATTCACCCGCTATTTCGAGAGCCTCCATCATTATCTCTGCCGCTCTGTCAACTCCCCACTTTTTTGACAGGATTGTTATTTCTGCAGGATGGACTGAAAGGACGGCATAGGCTCTTACGATTTCGTTTGCCTTTTTGACCAGTTTTATGTGGTCTTCAAAAATCTGCCTAAAGTCTTCACCTTTCGATGGCAGAATGCCGTAATGGTGGCTGAGGAGAGAAACAAGGAGGACGTGAGTCCCACCAACTTGCCTGAACTGCTTCAGTGCCTTGAGTCTGAGGTGGTTGTACAGGTGCATGTGATTGTCGGTGATTATCATGCTGGAGGAGTGGAAGCTGCGCTTTAAAAACTCAGCCCCTGACCCTTTCCTTCAGAAGCTCCACGCAACCGGGGATATGGCTGAAGCGCATTTTGTTCTCCATGCTGATTTTCACAATCCGGCTAAAGACATCAACTATGCTGTTAACATCGTCAGTAATCAGCACCTCTTCTGCAAACCTCGGATGCCTGCCGAGCTTCCCACCTGCAAGAACTCTGAACTTCACCTGTCCGGTTATGGCTCCTGATGGGCATGCCCTCATGCAGTCCCCGCACCCCATGCATTTTTCACTGAAAACTGGGTATTCTTCCAGTTTTATGGCGTTCTCTCTGCATGCTTCCACACACATTCCACAAGCTGTGCATATTTCTCTGTCAACTTCAGGAATTATGAATGCCACAACTCCGAAATCTTTTATTTGTGGGGCAGCACATGCGTTCGGGCATGCTGAAATGCCTGCCTTTATTCTCTCATGGCTTTTCCTGGCTTTCCAGCCAGCTTTCTTTGCAAGGTCTTCCATCTCTGCTTCGATGGTTTTCACGTCTGCGAGGGCATTTTTACACTGCCTGCAGAATGTTATCTCTATCCCGTCCATCATCATTTACTGTCTTGCCATGGTCGAATTAAGCTTGTTCCCTAAGCTTTTAGGTCAGAACAATCTTTTTCTTTCATTTCCTGGGCTCAGCGAGTACATCTCCTCAGGCTCGATTACAAGCGCTCCTCTGGGACTTCTCTTCCCACCAGTTTTTTCCTCGACGAACCTCTTGATTTCTCTGAAGTATTCTCCATCGTAGTCCATCCAGGCCCTGCCCTTTACGAGGTATCCGTAGAATCCTGATTCTCCTCTCTCCGCAAACCCTATACTCGCCTTTCCGGTTTTATCCACAAGCTTTGCAGTCTTCACTATGAAATTGTATGCTACAACGATTTTTCCATCCATACTTCTTACGAAACAAACCGGAGCGAGGTGTGGCAGGTTATCGCAGGTTGAAATCCAGAAAATCCTCCCGCTGCAGTCGCCATTAAACATTTCGAGTATTTTGTCTTTCTCCATGATGCTGATTTGTACACAAAAAATTAAAAGATTTTCAGATCACATTCTGAGCCTTGCACAGCATGCACCTTGCAGGCTGGATTTCTGCTGTGGCGCAACCCTTGCACAGGTTAACCGGGGCGAATGCCTTTTCAGGATTCATTGCTATTGCATTGACCATTACGGTTATGCTTGGGGGCTCTGGTGCGAGAAGGCAGGGCATATCGATGAATTTCATGAGCGATGCAAACCGAGTTGCGCTGTTGCATAAGGGAAACGCATACAGTTCTCCAGAATTGAGCAGGTCAGATTCTTCAACCGGAGAGAAGTCTATTTTGTAGTTTCTGATCTTCCATCCACCTCTCCCGATTTTTTCCCCTCTTGTGGCGAAATCCAGGAAATCGTTTACGTGAAGCTCTCTCACTATGTATCGCTCAAACTGGTTCCCCATGATGCTGTGGTAAAACCTTTCACTGAACAGCCTTGTGAGCATGTTTGCCGTGAACCCCTCATCGCTCAGCAGCTTGTATATGTATCCCGCTGAAACACCGGTGAATAGGGTTGAAAGGTCGAATATGCTCTTTACATGTCCACCGTCAATTGCATTCCGTATATTCGTTTCAAGGAGATGATAATGGGTTCTCAGAATTTCCATGTTCATCTCATCCCTGCAGATGCTGTAATACTGCCACCCTATATGGTGGCCAATATCACCAACGTGGGTTGGCAGAACCACGATGTTTGCGGGATGGACACCATCCTTGAAAGCCCTGTCTATGTACGGGGTGAATTTTTTGCCGTAGATTTCGTAATATTTTGCTGGATCAAATGATTCAAAACCGAACGATTTCATTATGGCGATCTGCATCTCCACCGGATTCAAAAGCATCCTTTTCATCGCGTTCTTCTCAGCATCAAGAGCCTTCTGGATGTTTCCTGTCTCTTTCAGAACCATCAGAAATGTGTCTCCGAACACGTATGATGTCAGCAAACCCCATGATTTGCTCGCAAGAATGGTTTTTGCATGCTCTCTGTCAATTCCTGCCCATTCGACGATTTTCGCAAGAACGCTCAGGGTTGAGCCTGGGATTGCTGCAAAATCTTTCGCTGATGTAACACCGTAAAACCCGTTCGCCAGCCTCATCGCCTCTATCCCTATGATTTCATCACTTTCGTCGACAGTTTTTGCAAGGGTCTCAACACTCTCTCTGAATGAACTGTCAAGTTCTTTGAGCCTCTCGAAAGCAACTGGAGTTTGCATCCATTCGAGAAATGCAGACTCGAAGGGTTTTATCGAGTCTGTAAGTGCGGTAAGGGTCTCGAAGTGGATGATGAGAGAACTTCTGTAAAGCTGGAATGCCGAATCGCTCTGATTGTTGAGAGCTTTCATCTCTCTAACTGCATTTACAAAACCTTCTGCATGTTCAAATCTGAATTCGTCAAACCTGTGTGTGTCTATTGCCTTTACCGCTTCATTCTGGAGCCTTAAAGCGCTTTCAGCAACCTCCTCAATCATGGCTACCACCCAGAAATTCGTGTAGTTTCATGCTCAGGCCCTCTTTGATCTCCTCCACAATGTATGCGCTCTGGAAAGCTATGTCTGCCCTCTCAATGGGCCCATAAAGCAGAAAGTCGCTGAAAAGCTGAGCAGCGCTGTCAACACTGCTCACGAGTATCCCAGTATCGAGCTCTTCTTTGAGGTAGTCGGCCATGTAATAGCTCACGTTCGCCGGTCCACAGCCTGCGGGGTAGGGATATGTGGACTTCACGAGCAGAAGGGTCTCTATAACCTCTCCGAGGCTTTTGATATCTGTTGGCACAACATCAATCATCATGTTCTCTATTCCGAGCTGTTTGGCTCTCTGAATCAGACTTTCCTTCCTTCCGTCTCCGGAGAGGAGAAGAATTCTTCTGCTCGGGGAGGTGTATGACGGATCGTAGTCGAAGATAATGGCGTGCTTTATTCTGGCATCCTTTATTGCCTCGAGCTCTTCCCTGGTGTTTATCGGGTTGATTGAGTTGTATATCACTCTGTCTGAGAGACCTGTCTCCTTCACGAATTTCAGTCCCTCAAGTCTTGCCTCCAGATATCCATCCAGGATGAAGGGTCTGTCTGTAACGTCCGCCACAAAATCTATGTATTTGACTATTGCCTCTCTCGTCTCTGCGACAACATCAAGTATGCCCTCGATTTGGTAATGGTCTGAAAGCTCTTCCTGTTTCAGTATTAGCTCTTCAGCTCTATTTTTGTCAAAAATTCCCTTATCGTGGTCCTCGACGATCTTGTGGCGAGAGTAGAATATGCTGCCAATAAGCACAACTCTGCTGAAGTCGAGCCAGGACATAAAAACGGAAGAATTAAAAAATATTAATAGCTTTTCGATTTTGCATGGAGATAAAAGGCGTTGCCATAGACATTGATGGCACTATAACTGATAGAAAAAGAAGGCTTAACTGCCGGGCTGTCGAAGCCCTGAGAAAGCTCGAGGTTCCCGTTGTGCTTGCAACCGGAAACATATCATGTTTTGCACGAACCGCTGCAAAGCTAATCGGGGTTTCAGACATTGTTATCTGCGAAAACGGGGGCGTTGTGAGGTTCGATTATGATGGAGATGATACTGTGCTTGGTAACAAGGAGAAATGTTACAAGGCCCTCGAGGTTCTCAGGGAGAAATACGAGGTCGTGCTTCTTGATGACGTTTATCGAAAGTCTGAGGTCTGTTTGAGGAGAACGTTCCCGAAAGATGAGGCTGAAAAACTCATTGCCAGAATGGGTGTAAAATTACTCGATTCAGGTTTTGCATACCATATTGCGGATGCTGAGGTGAGCAAGGGAAAAGCTCTCAGGTTCATAGCGGACAGGCTTGGCATCGATGTGGAAAACTTCCTCGCCATAGGGGATTCCGAAAACGACATTGATCTGCTTGAAGCGGCTGGAGTGGGCGTTGCTGTGGCGAATGCAGACCTGAAGCTGAAGGAAATTGCAGATGTTGTTACTTCCCGGCCCAACGGAGACGGGGTTGTTGAGGCGCTCGAGTTTCTGGGACTGATATGAGCTGATTCAAAATTTTATATTCTGTATATGCGACTTCATATTGCCGATGATGAGATTTGGACATGCTGAAAGGTGATGAGCCTCCACGGCTCTGAGGTGCGGACATGTTTAATTTATTTCTTGAAAAAGAACTTCCATATCTTGTCGTTTAAATGGTGTATGTTTTCTATAACCTTCCCCTTCTCACCGGTCATGTCTGTTCCATCAACAAGCGCAACACCGACAGCCAGCGGGGTTAGCTTTTTTTCCACAACGATGTAGCAGAAATCGCCCTGCTTTATACTCTCATCAGCCTCAACTATTCCCGGCCTCATCACGTCCGCACCGTTCATTATGAACTTAACCGCCCCCTCGTCCACAACAACCCTGCCCTTCTTGGGCATGAGTTTCATTACTCCGTAAACCGTGAAGTACACGTTACCATCATGCTCCAGTAGCAGAGGCTCGTTATTGACAAGAAAAACAGTTCTGCCATCTATATCGACTTTATCTATTTCTCCCGATAATTCCACGCCATATGCGTCCTTAATCTTTCCCAGAATATTTTTGGTATCTTTTTTCCTCAATCTCTGCCGCTTCATCGTCTTTCAATTGTTTCACGGGTTTTAAAATTTTCACCTTTGCGGCTCCACGTCTCGGGCCACTCTCTGGTTTTGTGGCACCCGGCATGAAAGCAGAAATTTCGTTTCGTGATGGGCCAGTGGACTCCTTTTTAAAAAGCAAGTTTCTTCCAGTTGTGTTGACCCTGAGGAATTTGGTCGAGTCTTCCGATATTTTTAAATACACACAAACTAATGGGGATTAAAAAACAACGGAGGAAAGAAAAATGGCAAGGCCGCTTGATGTGCTGAACAGGGCGTTGAACACTTCCGTGCTCGTCAGGTTAAAGGGTGGAAGAGAATTCAGGGGAATCCTGGACGGTTATGATATTCACATGAACCTTGTTCTCCTGAATGCTGAGGAAATACAGGATGGAGATGTCATCAAAAAGATGGGCAGTGTTGTGATTAGAGGAGACACTGTTGTTTTTGTCTCACCATCTCAGTGAGGTGATGCAATGTCTGATGGAACGGCTTCAATGGGTAAGAGGGGCAGAAAAATAGTTCACATCAAATGCAGAAGGTGCGGTAGGGTTTCGTTCCACAGGAGAAAGGGATACTGTGCAGCATGCGGCTTTGGCAGAAGCAAAAGGCTGAGGGGTTACAACTGGGTCAGGAAGAAGAAATCCAGATACTGAGATGTGTGGCATAACTGGTGTTTATTCAGAAAATGAGGCCCTGACCTCAAAACTTGCTTTCTTTTCCCTATATTCTCTTCAGCATCGCGGTCAGGAATCTGCGGGTATTGCCGTTTTTGGAGATTACATACACATACATAAGGGGATGGGTCTCGTAAATGACGTTTTCGGCGACAAGAAGCTATCTGAGATGGTTGGCAGGATTGCTGTAGGTCATGTGAGATATTCTACCACGGGAGAGAGCAAAATTGAGAATGCTCAACCTCTGCTTGTGAAAACGAAGTCCGGGGCTCTTGCCATAGCCCATAACGGAAACCTTGTTAATTATCAGACCTTGCGAAATCAGCTCGAAAATGAGGGAGCGGTTTTCATCACCGACTCGGATACCGAAGTGATTGCCAAGCTGATGGCGAAGGAACTTCTGACGAAGGAACCGGAAGACGCTTTGAAAAGAGTTTCTGAACAGTTGAGGGGATCGTACACTCTTGTAATGGCTCTAAATGATACACTCATAGGTTTCAGAGATTCACTTGGTTTCAAGCCGCTTGTTATTGGGGAAGGTGAGTTTGGATACATTATAGCAAGTGAAAGCTGCGCAATCGATGCTGTCGGTGCCAGAATCATAAGGGAGGTCAGACCAGGGGAAGCAGTATTCATTAAAAATGGCGAGCTTGAGTTCGTTAAAATAGAGGATTCCAGCAGAAAAGCCCTGTGCGTGTTTGAGTATATTTACTTTGCAAGGCCCGACTCTGTTATCGATGGCATCAGCGTTTATGGGGTCAGACACAGGATTGGAGAAATCCTCGCCAGAGAATCTCCCGTTGATGCTGACATTGTCTCACCCGTTCCTGACAGCGGAACGACTTCTGCAATAGGTTTTTCCAAGGAGTCCGGTATAGAGTATCTGGAAGCACTGATAAAGAACAGATACGTTGGCAGAACATTCATCCTTCCTCATCAAAGCACAAGGGAACTGTCTGTCAAAATAAAAATGAATGCGGTGAGAAAAAACGTTGAGGGAAAGAGGGTTGTGCTCATCGACGACAGCATTGTCAGGGGCACCACGAGCAGGAAAATCGTGGATATGGTTAGAAGTGCTGGAGCGAGGGAGGTGCATTTCAGAGTTGGCAGCCCGCCGATAATCTCTCCGTGTTACTTCGGCATAGATATGTCAACGAGGGAGGAGCTTATTGCTTCTAACAGGAAAGTTGAAGAAATACGAAGGGAAATAAATGCTGATTCGCTTGCCTATTTAAGCCTTGACGGGCTGATTGAGGCTGTTGGGCTGGAAAAAGGCGAACTGTGTCTCGCATGCCTGACTGCTGAATATCCGGTGGATGTCAGTGAGGCAATGGAATGCAGAAGGTGCTGAAAAATATTTAGAGTTTTAGAATTTCAGGAACGTTTCTGTCATAGGGAGGATGGATTATTCCGTATTCCGTGATTATTGCAGATACAAGTTCGAGAGGTGTTGGGTCAAATGCAGGGTTGTAAACCTTCACATCTTGCGGTGCCATCAGAGTTTTTCCGCATTTGACGTTGCAGTAGATGATTTCCTCTCTGCTCCTCTCCTCGATTTTTACGTCGTCTGCTTTTTTGCTCCAGTCGAATGTTGTTTTTGGCGCTGCGATGTAGAACGGGATGCCGTGGTGTTTTGCCAGCACTGCCAGCGTGTACGTTCCAATTTTGTTGAACACGGCATCTCTGACGATTCTGTCTGCTCCGGCGATAACCTTGTTTACCATGCCCTTCTGCATGACTATTCCTGCCATGCTGTCTGTAATCAGGGTTACGTCTATTCCATCCTGCATCAGCTCCCAGGTCGTAAGCCTCGAACCCTGGTTGAGGGGCCTCGTCTCACACGCATAAACTCTGATTTTCTTACCCTCCTCGACTGCACTTCTTATCACTCCCAGAGCGGTGCCCCAGTAAACGGTCGCAAGACTTCCCGTGTTGCATATTGTCAGAATGGAATCCCCATCTTCAAAAAGCTCCGCGCCAATTTTGCCCATTTTTCTGTTTCTCTCAACGTCTTCGTCAGCAATCCTCTGTGCCTCCTTCAGCGCCAGCTCTCTAACCTCCTCAACCCTTTCACCCTTCAGGGCCTCTTTCAGCACCCTTTCTATACCGACAAAGAGGTTAACTGCTGTGGGTCGTGTAGATGCGAGGTATTCTGCCCCTTTTTTGATGTATTCTTTGATCTCCTCAACGCTCGTAAAATCTCTTTCGAAGGCTGCGAGAGCCACACCATACCCCCCTGCAGCTTCAAGGGCAGGGGCACCCCTGACAGCCAGCGTTTTAATTGCCTCTCCCAGCTCAACCACATTCTTGCATTCCAGAACCTCGAAGGTATCCGGCAGTTTTCTCTGATCAATCAGCTTTATGGTATTATTTTCCCACAGGATGGTCCTCATGAATGACCACATGATATGCTGACTATATATCCTTTACTTCACCTGCAATTTGCGGCAATTATTTTCTCCGGTTTCTGACAGACTGTTTTACGGGGTTTCTGGCGTTGGTTTTCCGTATCTGCTATCTTGGAATTGTAATTTTTAACGATGTTAATTATAAGCGCTAAATAATTTATGATTAAAAATAATGAAGGAAATCCCGGTATTTAAGGATTCGGTTTTTCATCTGCCTCTTTTTACACATCAATACTTCAAAACCTTTAAATATTTTCGAATCTTAGTATGTAATGGGGGTGAATGGATATGAACGAAGCTATGTTGGTAATTACGGTTGGCATTCTTGGAGGTATTGTCAATCTGCTGCTGGCCTACGTGAAGAAGTGGGAGCTGCTTGCAGTGTTCACACTGGCTCTGGTGTTTCCGATAATCGGAGTGCTGCTCATAGATGCATTGTATGGCAACATGGGCTGGTTTGGGGCAATAGTGATGTTCTCCGCAATGGTGGGCATTCTTGGACTGACAGCGATCTCGGTGGTTGCAGTTGCAGTACAGAGCCTGTCAACCGTCAAGGAACCGGAAAAGGCTGAGCATTAAATTTAATTTTTTATATTTTTGGTGGTGGAATGAAACACGTTTTTAGAGCCTTATTTGTATTTCTGAATATCCTGATCATTTTTTTGGGAGTGATTATTGCCCTGAGATCAATGGGCGAAGAATTCTATCCGGGCATGGCTGACAAGCTTCTTGGAGTCGAGGGCATCTATGGGATCAGTGGCGAGGCCAAAGAGCTGACAAAAAAACCGGTTTTTGCTGATGCTGGTTACTGTGAGAACTGTCACCAGGAGGTATTTGCCACTATTAACAGGAATTACCATGGATTTGACTGTCAGACCTGCCACGGACCGCCAGATGGTCATCCAGGTTCCGATATGGTTGTGAACAAGTCATCCGGTTTCTGCCTGATGTGCCACAGGAATGTTATTGGCAGATATGAGGCTGTGGTCTCTACAGTGGGCGATGACCATGGAGCTGGCAGGCAGTGTGTCGAGTGTCACAATCCCCACGAGCCATACCAGTGTTCCACCTGTCATTCTGACGTTTATGACAGGATTGTAGCCGGAAAACACACGACAGATTGCAAGGCATGCCACGGAGAAGTTGGCGATCATCCGAAATCACCTGCACCTGTAATAGAAAATCCTGACAGGCTGTGCCGGAAGTGCCATACTCTGAACATGCCGGCGAGTCATGAGCCTGACTGGAAGTGTACGACGTGTCATGAACCCCACAATCCTATGAGTAGTGGATGAGGTGATGGGCTTTGCAGAGGCGAGAGTTCGTTAAAAAGATCATAGCTGGTTCAGCCATTGTGCTGATGATAAAGCCGGCCAAGAGTGATGACGTTTTCATTTACATTGTCGATGCTGCTAAATGCATAGGGTGTGGGAGCTGTGTGCGAGCGTGCAGGAAGGAAAATAAGGTCATGGAGGGCAAATACAGAACCTGGGTTGAGAGATATGTGGTTACGACGGATGGCAGCATAGAGTCAGTCCACGTCGAGTCCCCACACGGTGGTGAGTACGGGTTTGAAGACATCGAGGTTAATGATGAAGTGCTGAGAACGTATTTTGTTCCAAAGCTCTGCATGCACTGTGAAAAGGCACCCTGTGTGAAGGTGTGTCCCGTAAAGGCCACGTGGCTAACTCCAGAGGGTGTCGTCCTGATCGACAAGTCTCACTGCATAGGGTGCAAGTACTGCATTCAGGCCTGTCCCTATGGTGCGAGATACTTCAACCACCATGAGAGGGTTGTTGACAAATGCACCTGGTGTTATCACAGGATTATGCGGGACCTGAAACCTGCATGCGTTACAGTATGTCCGACAGGAGCGAGGATTTTTGGAAAGCTAAGCGATGAACACATTCAGGCAGCTCTGAGGGACAGAAACATCCAGGTGCTAAAGCCTGAGCTGAATACAAGACCCAAGGTCTTTTACAAGAATGTCGGCTGGGAGGTGTGGTAAATGAGTGCTACAACGCTTTTTGAGGGCTACGTGTATCCCAATCACGAGGTGTTCTGGGGAATCCTCATCGTCATATATCCCTATTTCGTGAGCATCATTACCGGGATGGTAACAATCTATGCAATTGCTGAATTCTGGAAAAAGGAGCTTAAAGACCTGGAAAAACTCGTTGTGGTTTCAAGCCTCCCATTCGTTCTTTCAGCTCTCATGCCTTTGCTTCTTGACCTCGGTCAGCCACAGAGAGCGTTTGAACTCTATGTAACTCCAAACTTCAGCTCGGTAATGGCCGTCTTCGGTATAGTGTATCTGACCGAGCTTTTCACGCTGCTCGGCGAGATGTGGTTCCTCTTCAGAATTGACATTGTTAACAGGGCTCTGAACGAGAGAAACCCGGTTTTAAAGCTCCTTTACAGAATACTGACCCTGGGAGTTTACGATACGAGCGAAGAGGCGAGAAATGTGGATAAGAAGGTCATAAAGATTTTAACAGGGATTGAGCTGATTGCGGCATGGTGTCTCAGCTACGTTTCATTCCTGTTCGGTGTCGTCAAGTCAAATCCATGGTGGAACACTACGATTCTGCCGGTAAGCTTCGTGTTTGGAGGGCTTGCTGCGGGAGGAGCGATGGTTCTTCTGCTTTACATCGCATTCACTGCACGCTATGGAGTTGGGAGGAAGCCTGAGATCATTGCGACCGTGTCAAACTACGTCTTCTATTTCCTTCTCGCTGCCTTCGCTCTTGAAACTATAAACACCATTCTCTACGCATACAAGGAGGATATTGCCTGGGCAGTCATCAAACTTGCATCAACACAGCTTGCAATTCCTCTCGCGATTCAGGTCATAGGCTCGCTGGAGGCACTGCTGTTTCTGAGGTACATCTGCTACAAGTGCAGGAATGGCAGCATGAACACGCTCTTTGTTACAATAGCCGCACTCACAATTCTTGTTGTGGTCTTTGCAATGAGGTGGAACATGGTCATCGGTGCACAGCTGATCGACTACAGTCTCAGAGGGTTCGTGTCATACACACCACCACTGCTTGGAAGAGAGGGTCTGCTGGCTGCACTCGGTGTGCTGCTTGCACCTTTCGTGATGCTGCCAATAGTAACATATTTCTTTCCACCCTACGAGAAAAAGGTTAGTGTTAAGCTATGAAATGGACATGTCCGTTCTGCGGATCAGAAAACGAAACGAAAGACTACAGGTGTGAGGTCTGCGGGAAGAAATTCAGGGTATCAGGGGGCAAGCTGGTAGAGGTCAAAACCAGACCTCCAGAGTACCTGATCTCAATTTTTTTAATACTGGCCTTTTTGCTCTTCAATGCTGCTCTGATTGGAATCGAATATGCCAGTGACCCCAGGCTGTGCACCACCTGTCATCAGATGGAGTACTACTTCCACAGCTGGGAAGAGTCCACGCACAAGGGCGTAAAATGCTACGTCTGCCATTACGGCACAAACCCTGTGGACTTTGTAAGGGGTGCATACCACTCGCTGTCAGTCCTTTCCGAAAAGCCGCAGGTCTACAGAAACCTGCCTGCCAATGTCTCATCTGACAACTGTCTTGCCTGCCACAGAAACATTACGAATGTGGGTTATCTGAATTACAAGAACCTTTCTTTCAGCCACAGCAACCATCTCAGCGGGTATAAGAGAGGTTTTCTGCATCTCGAATGTGTGAGCTGTCACAGGGAAATAGTGATAGGCAGCCACATTGCCGTGAAGGATACGACATGTTTTGTCTGCCACTTCTACAAGACTCCTGAGGGACTTCCAATTACCGGCTGTCCGTCCTGCCACAAAAGCCCGTCAGATAACATTGAGCTTGGAAACATATCCTTCAGCCATTCACTGCACCTTGAAAAGGACATCAAGTGCGAGTTCTGCCACAAGGAAATCATAAAGTTCTCTGGAAATATGTCACTGAACTGCAAGCAGTGTCATGGCGACGATGACGTTCTCACGAAACAGCTATCTGATCTGGAAATACATTCTATCCATGTGAATTCCTACAAGCTGGATTGCGTAACCTGCCATGAAATGCCGGAGCACAAGCCAAAAGTGGATTTCGATAAATGCTCACTGTGTCACCGTGGCATGGAAATCAGGTTTCAGGGTCCAGTTGAAGTCAATGAAAATACTGTAAAAGTGAATGGAACATTGAATGAAAGGCCCTACGACGTACCTATTTCTTCTCCCTGAACTCCTGCTTTTCAAGCTCCTCTGACAGAAAGTCTCTGCCCGCAATGTCTATAATCGATAAGCCACTCTTCAAGCTCTTCGCTTCAATCTCAGACATTTTTTCAACGAATACACTGTCGTCTATTATTGCGCTGTTGCCGTGGGGGTCCTCAAGAATCAGCGTAAGCGTTTCACTGCCGTCCATTGCCCTCCTGAGCTTTTCAAGAATAATATCACAGCGTTTTACAGCCTCTTCGTCGTCAGCGTTCCATCGTCTGGCAGTTTCGACAATATCAACGAATCTCGCGAGAACGCCCTCGACGTTCGTTATGAACCCCTGACTGGCAGGACCAGGTTCAAGGGCGAGACCGAGCTCGGGAATTCTTATCGTTCCGGACGTTGATCTAACGACCTTTGCGAAAAGGGTTTTTTCGCTTATTTTGAGGGTAAATCTCACGGGGTCCTTAATTTCAGCCGAAAAGGAATCCGAATGCCTGAACCCACATTTACAGCTAATTGATGTGATCAGGAGTTTACCAAAATAAGGGGTGTCATAAATTGCGGTTATTACGTCCAGTTCCTCTCCGCAGGCAGGACAGGGGATCATTTTCTGGTTCCCTTTATTTTGTTCCTGTCCACTTTTATGCCCATGGGGGTGATGATCACATAATCTTCACCAAGTCCAACAATATCTCCGTGAACATCTTCAGCAAGCTGTTTCAGGTCTTTCAGTACTCTATCAAGCGTGAGTTTGTCGTGCTTGAGGAATGCAACATCTGCTATGACAATATTTCCATCATAAACCTGTCTTCTTATTTCAGGAATTTCATTGAGACTTGTAACCTCGGCAACCTTGATGTATGTCTCGCTGTCACCCTCAAGTTCGGCCTCAAATTCGCTTAGGTCCAGTTCTTCATACTCTTCTACATTGATTCTCTCCTGTTTGCCAAAGAGCTTTTCCATCAGACTCATGACACTCACCTGAAAAACATTATTCGGAATTACTATTTAAAAGTTTCACATGCCTGAAACACATCAGCTACCGGACACAGGTTCCGATTCAGTCCTCTTACGATTGAATAACTTTAAGCCCGGTGAAACGATACGCTGTGAGCGTCCGTTTTGTGACACTTAACTTCTCCACTCGCCGGTGTCCCGTTCTTCGGATGTTTCGTTCTCATGTTTATCTGGAAGCGGTTTTGATACCCCGGTCGGCTTCAGAGCAAAGTTATTCTGCTACTGTGGATTGTCTGAAACAAACCTTTAAAAAGCAATCAGGCAACTCTAATCCAATGACCACCACAAAAAGAAAGCTGGACCACATCAACATCTGTCTGAACGAGGGTGTGGAATCGAGCTACACCGGTTTTGGAGATGTTACGTTTATCCACAATCCACTTCCTGAAGTGCATTATGATGAAATAGACATGGAGGTCAACTTTCTCGGTAAAAAATTGAAAGCGCCTTTTCTGATTGCCTCAATGACTGGCGGGCATCCCGAAACCTATGAAATCAACAAAAATCTTGCGATTGCTGTTGAGAATGCTGGAATCGGAATGGGTGTGGGCAGCCAGAGGGCCGGGATAGAGGACGAAAGCGTAGCCGATACATTTGCAGTTGTGAGAGAACACGCACCGAACGCCTTCATCTACGCGAATATCGGCCTCCCACAACTGATCGAGAAAGGCGTTGAATATGCGGAAAAGGCAGTAGAAATGATTGATGCTGATGCACTTGCAATCCATCTGAACTTTCTCCAGGAAATTGTCCAGCCTGAGGGTGACAGAAACGCCGAGGGCGGATTCTCCATCATAAGGGATGTTGCATCGGAGCTGAAGGTTCCGGTAATGATAAAGGAAACCGGAGCAGGCATACCGCGTGAAATTGCATTCAGTGTGCGAGAGGCTGGTGTGAAGGCCATAGACATTGGAGGCAAGGGTGGGACTAGCTGGAGCGGTGTGGAGGTTTACCGCATTGCAGATGAGCTCAACAGGGATGTAGCCAGAGATTTCTGGGACTGGGGTATTCCAACTGCCTTTTCTATTGTTGACTGTCACGATGTTCTGCCGGTCGTTGCCACAGGAGGTATAAGGAACGGAATAGATGCTGCGAAGGCAATAGCTCTCGGAGCCAAAATTGCAAGCTCAGCACTCCCATTTCTGAAACCTGCGAAATACAGCGTTGAGGATGTTGAGCGGAAAATCAGGTATTTTTTGGACGGGTTAAAGAAGGTGCTGTTTCTTACGGGATGCACCCACGTTTATGATCTGCACAAAACAAAAATTTTTGTATCGGGGCTGTTGAAAGAGTGGATTGAGTTCAGAGAGCTGGACTATCTTGAATTGGTGAGGAGGAGGTTTCATGATTTCTGAGATAATTAAGGACAGGGCAAAGCTCGTTAATGAAAAAATCGGGGAACTTTTAAAGGAGCATGAGCCAGAAGGCCTTTACAGAGCAGCGAGGCACTATCTAAAAGCCGGTGGAAAGAGGCTGAGGCCGGTCATAACGCTGCTTTCTGCGGAAGCTCTGGGAGAGGATTACAGAAAAGCCATTCACGCAGCCATAGCCATTGAGACTGTCCATAACTTCACACTCGTGCACGATGACATAATGGACGAGGATGAGATGCGGAGGGGTGTGAAGACCGTTCACACCCTGTTCGGGATTCCGACCGCAATTCTGGCTGGGGACACTCTCTATGCAGAGGCGTTTGAAATCCTTTCAATGAGCGATGCCCCACCTGAAAACATCGTCAGGGCAGTATCAAAGCTTGCGAGGGTCTGCGTTGAGATATGCGAGGGCCAGTTCATGGACATGAGCTTCGAGGAGAGAGACTGTGTTGGGGAGAGCGAATATCTGGAAATGGTCATGAAGAAAACAGGCGTTCTGATCGGTATTTCGGCATCCATCCCGGCAGTTCTTTTCGGAAAGGATGAGTCTGTTGAAAAGGCTCTCTGGAATTATGGTGTTTATTCAGGAATCGGTTTTCAGATTCATGATGACCTTCTCGATATATCCGGGAAGGGGAAAATAGGCAAGGACTGGGGAAGCGACATCCTTGAGGGGAAGAAAACACTCATAGTTATCAAGGCCTTTGAGGAGGGAATCGAGCTTGAAACGTTTGGAAAGGGCAGGGCCAGCGAGGAGGAGCTTGAAAGGGACATAAAGAAACTCTTCGATTGCGGTGCAGTGGACTATGCAAGGGAAAAGGCCCGTGAGTATATTACGCTGGCGAAGAAGAACCTTGAGGTGATTGATGAATCTCCTGCCAGAAGTTATCTGATAGAGCTTGCAGATTACCTCATCGAGAGGGATCACTGATGGAGGATCTGATCTGGAAGCACGTGGTGCTGAACGCAAAGAAATACGGAAAGCCGAATGAGAAGGCTGTGATCGGAAAAATTCTCGCCGAAAGTCCTGAGCTGAGGAAAAATGCCAGGGAGTTGCTCGAAAGGATTAGGGTCGCAATTCAGGAGTTTGAAAATCTGGATGACGGGAGAAGGAATGAGCTTTATGCTCTTTATTCTGAGGAGAAAACCGGTGGAAAGCAGGAACAGGGCCTGCCTCCCCTGAAAAACGCAGAAAAGGGTAAGGTTGTGATGAGGTTTGCCCCCAATCCCAACGGTCCTCCGACCATTGGCTCGGCGAGGGGCATAGTTGTCAATGACGAATACGCAAAGATGTATGATGGTAGACTGATTCTGAGGTTCGATGACACCGATCCGAGAACAAAGAGGCCCATGATTGAGGCGTACGACTGGTATCTGGAGGATGCTGAATGGCTCGGGGCAAAAGTGCATCAGGTTGTGTATGCATCTAAGAGAATAGACCTCTATTATGATTATGCTGCGAAACTGATCGAAATGGGGCATGCCTACGTTTGCAGGTGTGCAAGGGATGAATTCAAGAGATACAAGGATGCCGGGCTTCCGTGCCCCCACAGGGAACGAAGTGCAGAGGAAAACCTCGAAGACTGGGAGAAGATGCTTGATGGCGCTTATGATGAAGGCGAAGCAGTTCTCAGGATTAAGACGGACATGGCTCACAAGGATCCTGCGGTGAGGGACTGGGTTGCTTTCAGGATCATCAACTCTGACCACCCTCTTGTTGGTGCCAAGTATATAGTATACCCCACCCTCGATTTCGAATCTGCTGTGGAGGACCACGAGCTTGGAGTTACACACATCCTGAGGGGCAAGGATCTGGCGGATTCGGAGAAAAGACAGAGGTATATTTACGAATACTTTGGCTGGGAGTATCCTGTTGTCAAGCTGTGGGGCAGGGTCAAAATCCACGAGTTCGGGAAATTTTCAACAAGCACCCTGAGGAAGGACATAGAAAGCGGAAAATATTCTGGCTGGGATGACCCTGCCTTACCGACTGTTAGGGCATTGAGGAGAAGAGGTTTCAGGGCAGTGGCAATAAGGAATTTCCTGCTCTCTCTGGGGGTAGGGGAGAACGACGTGAGCGTCAGCCTGAAGAACCTCTATGCTGAAAACAGAAAGATTGTTGATGGTGTAGCCAGAAGATTCTTTTTCGTCTGGAAACCCGTTAAACTTGAGATAGAGGGCTTGGATGGAGAGGTGGAGGTCAATCTTCCTGTACATCCCTCGAAGGATATGGGTGTGAGAATCCTCAGGGCGAACAGGGCCATATACATAACGGAGGACGATTGCAGGAATTTTGACGGAAAAGAGGTCAGGCTGAAGGGGTTCTGCAATATCCGGATTGAAAACGGAAAGGCCGTGTATCTTGGAGACGAGATTGAGAGCGCAAAGAAGGGCAGAAACATCATACACTGGCTGCCAGAAGGACAGGTCATTGAGGGTGAGGTTATAACTCCGGAAGGTATCGTGGAGGGTCTTTTCGAGTCAAATGCTGCAGGCGCTGAGGGAGAAGTTGTTCAGTTTGAACGATATGCATTCTGCAGAATTGAAAGGGCAGGTGAAAGGATCACTGCGATATACACACACCCCTGAACCATTCTATTTCTTTTAAATCCGAAAGTATGTGTAAAAAATTAAAGGGATAGCAGGTCCTTTGCCACGTAATATGCCCTCGAATGTCCGCAGCTTGGACACTCTTCTGGCGGCTCAGTCCCGTAATGGATATATCCGCATTCGAGGCAGATCCATGCTGTTTCCTCGTCTCTCCTGAAAAACGTACCTCTCTCAATCTCTTCGAGGAGTCTTCTGTATCTTTTTTCGTGATGCTCCTCTGCCTTTCCAATGGCTTTCAGTCTTTCTGCTATATCGGAATACCCTTCCTTCTCCGCCACATCTGCAAATTCGGGATACATCACGGAATTTTCGTGGTGTTCTCCGGCTATGGCTGTTTTCAGATTTTCCACCGTGGTTCCCCAGACGAGTGGAGCTTCGGCTTCAACCGTCAGGGATTCGGCATCTCCTCTCAGCTGCTGTATGTATTTGAGAAGATTCTCGGCATGCTCCTTTTCGTTTTCGGCAGTTTCGAGAAATACCTTCTGCAGGAACACGTAACCCTCATCCTTGGCGACCTTTGCGTAGAACGTGTACCTGTTTCTTGCCATGCTCTCTCCTATGAATGCCTTAATCAAATTCTTTAAAGTTTCAGACATGCCTTATCACCTCGTTCTTAAAACTCAAACTTTTAAACCTCCTGTCCATCCGCCGGAGGATTGAACCGTCTCTTTCCAAGTTCCTGATCGAGCATGAGAAGAGCGTGTTTATCCTCTCCTATAATGCGGAGCTTACCGACAATTTCGCTTGTCGAAGCCTCTTCTTCCACCTGCTCAGCCACAAACCACTGAAGCATGTTGTACGTTGCATAATCCTTTTCTGAAAGGGCGAGGTCGATCAGATTGTGGATTCTCTTGGTTACACCGACCTCGTGATTGTACGCCTCCTCAAAAGCTTCGAGTGGAGAAGACCACTCAGCTTTTGGCTCCTGAATTGCGTGCAGCTTCACTCTCCCTCCTCTCTCGTTGATGTAGTCGTAAAATCTCATTGCGTGTGTTATCTCCTCCTGCCACTGGACTCTCATCCAGTTGGCAAAACCCTTTAGCTCGATAGAATCGAAGTATGCTGCCATGGAGAGGTAAATGTATGCAGAGTACAGCTCCCAGTTGAGCTGCTCGTTTAATGCCTCAACCATCCTCTCGCTGATGGAACTCATGTAATTTAATTATTCGATTAATGATTTAAAACTTTTGAAGTATTGATTTCTGAGTACTAGGATTGAAAATGTGAATTTTCACCCATCAAGATTGGCAATTTGACGCCTCTGAGGGGGTGGCTGTGTAATAGAGCGAAATGTTATTGGAGACCGGGGCAATCCTGATTTACCTTCACCGTTCCGGCTTTTTTCCGTTCATTATCGTTCCAGGCCATTCGACACATTGCTCAGCTCAATAATGTTCGGTATTCTGCCGTAATGGGGGGCAGAGAGATCCGGTCATCCTCTTCTCAGGCATTTCGTTCCGGATCTTCTACCTCACTCTGTGTTTCTCATGTTTAATGTTTTTAAAATCCATCTCCATGTCTCCGGCAGCATTTACCTGCCAAAGTCTTTATAAATCCACCCGGAATTCTGGCAAAAAGATTTATATCCTCACGGCAAAGAGGCGAAGAGCCGATGAATGATGAACACATGTGAAGGAGGTGCATGAAGATGGTGTATGTCAGGTTTGATGTTCCTGAGGAATTGCAGAATGAAGCGCTTGTACTGCTGCAGAAGGTAAGAGAGACGGGAAAGGTAAAGAAAGGGACAAATGAAACGACGAAATCCGTGGAGAGGGGGCTTGCAAAGCTTGTGTATATTGCGATGGATGTGGATCCACCTGAGGTTGTGGCCCATCTGCCTCTTCTCTGCGAGGAGAAGAACATTCCCTACATTTATGTGAAGAGCAAGGAAGACCTTGGAAACGCAGCCGGAATCCAGGTCGCATGTGCTGCGGCAGCAATCCTCAGCGAAGGAGAGGCAAAGAAAGAGCTTGAGGATATTGTTACAAAAGTTAACGGACTCAAAAAATAAATATCTCTTTTTTGAGGTGAAGGGTTATGGCGGAAGATGAAGATATTCAACCAGCTGAGGTTGTTGAGATAGTGGGCAGGACAGGAATGCACGGTGAGGCTACTCAGGTGAAGGTGAGGGTTCTTGGAGGAGATAACAAGGGCAGAATCATAACGAGGAACGTATTCGGGCCTGTAAGGGTTGGAGATATCCTCATGATCAAGGAGACTGCGAGAGAGGCAAGGAAGCTGGCGGTTAAGTGAGGTGGTAACATTGGTGCTTGAAAAGAGAATATGCTCTTTCTGTGGTGAGGAAATTGAACCAGGAACGGGCAAGATCTATGTGAGAAGGGACGGCAGAATCCTTCATTTCTGCTCAAGAAAGTGCGAGAAAAACATGGTCAAACTGGGAAGAAACCCGAGAAGGGTTAAATGGACGAAATACTACGTCAAGGGAGGTCAGTAATTATGGAACGGACCTTTGTCATGATCAAGCCCGATGGCGTCCAGAGGGGACTGGCGGGGGAGATCATATCTCGGTTTGAGAGGAAAGGCCTGAAAATTGTCGCAATGAAAATGCTCTGGATCGGCAGGGAGCTTGCAGAACAGCACTATGCAGAGCATAAGGAAAAACCATTTTTCAATGCTCTTATTGATTATATCACCTCCGGACCTGTAGTTGCAATGGTAGTTGAGGGAAGGAGTGCTGTGAGCGTTGTGAGGACGATGATTGGCAAGACCAATCCTGCTGAGGCTGCTCCCGGTACTGTGAGGGGAGATCTTGCAATGGATACTGGAAGAAACGTTGTTCATGCCTCGGACTCATTGCAGTCTGCGGAGAGGGAAATCAGCCTCTTCTTTAAACCGGATGAGATTTTCGATTACGCAAAAGTCGATGAAGACTGGGTTTACGAAAAATGAAGCAGCTGAGAACGCCGATTGTTGCAGTCCTCGGACACGTGGATCACGGTAAAACAACCCTACTTGACAGAATCAGAAGGAGCAACGTTACTGCAAAAGAAGCGGGAGGAATAACCCAGCACATAGGGGCCACAGAGGTCCCCCTTACGGTCATCAAGGACATCTGCAGGGAGGTCTGGAATGCCAATGTGGTCATTCCTGGACTGTTGTTTATTGACACTCCCGGCCACAAGGCATTCACAAATCTGAGGAAGAGAGGGGGGGCGTTAGCTGATCTTGCGATTTTGATAATTGATATAAACGAAGGCTTTAAACCGCAGACAGAAGAGGCTCTGATGATCCTCAAGACATTCAAAACTCCGTTCATTGTTGCGGCGAACAAGATTGACAAGGTTCCGGGATGGAAGAGCCAGGATGGATCTCCGTTCATGAAGAGTTACTCCATGCAGGACGATGTTGTGAAGCAGAGGCTGGATAACAAAATTTACGAGCTTATCGGTGAGCTGTATCAGCGTGGTTTCTCGGCAGACAGGTTTGACAGAATAAGGGATTTCACGAAGAATGTTGCAATAGTGCCAATATCTGCAATGACCGGTGAAGGCATTCCCGAGCTTCTTCTGCTCCTCACCGGCTTGGCTCAGAGGTACCTCGAAAGCAATCTCAGGCTTCATGTGGGGGGGAAGGCAAGGGGCACGGTTCTGGAAGTGAAGGAGGAAAAGGGTCTTGGATTGACCTTCGATGCCATCCTCTACGATGGAACCCTGCATGTAGGCGACAGGATTGTGATCGGTGGAATTGAAGGAGTCATTGTCACGCACGTGAGGGGTATTTTCCGGCCCAGGCCTGCAAAGGAAATGAGACTTGAGAGCAGGTTCAAAAGCGTTGAGAGCGTTACTGCGGCGGCAGGAATCAAGGTTGTGGCTCCAGACATTGAGAACGTCCTTGCAGGTAGTGAATTCGAGACTGTTGAGGGCGATGAGGACATAAGGACATTTGAAGAAAGGATACAGAAGGAGTATCAGGAGATAACGATTGAGACTGACGATGAGGGAATAATAATAAGGACTGACACTCTGGGTTCGCTTGAGGCGCTGATCAACGAGTTCAGGGAGCTTGGAATTCCGATAAAAAAAGCTCAGGTGGGCGATGTAACTAAGAAGGACGTGATTGAAGCATCAGCCAACAGGGATGAGCTGAACAGAGTCATAATTGGCTTCAACGTGAAACTTCTTCCTGGAATAGAGGAAGAAGCTCAGAAATACGATGTCAGGATTTTCACGGACCAGATCATCTATAGCCTGATTGATAATTTCACCCAGTGGAGGGAGGAGGAGAAACGAAAGAGAGAGAAGCAGAAGATTGAGTCCCTCATCATGCCAGGCAAGATTCAGTTGCTCAAGAACTACATATTCAGGAGGAGCAAACCCGCAGTAATTGGTGTGAAGGTCCTTGGAGGGGAACTCAGAAAGGATGTGAAGCTGATAAAGCCAGATGGTTCTCCCGTGGGTTTTGTGCGGAGCATGCAGAAAATGGGCGAATACATCAGTGTAGCGAAGGAAGGGGATGAAGTGGCGGTTGCGATAGATGGAGTCACTGTTGGCAGACAGATAGAGGGTGATGAGGTCCTCTATGTTGATGTACCTGAAAGGCATGCGAGGATCATTGAGAGGGAGCTTGTGGACACGCTGAGTGAGGGGACAAAGATGGCCCTGAATGAGTTCCTTGAGATAAAGAGGAAAGAAAACCGATTCTGGGGGAAGTGAGTTCGGGCGGTGAGACGTAATGTATATTAACATCTTCATTTCAGAAGCTTCAATCTCTTGCAATAACCTCTCAAAAAGGTAAAAGTCAGATGGGGTGATGAAAGATGGAGTTTAAAGTCGTGATTTCAGATCCTTCAACCGGAAGAGCGTATCAGAAGGTAATTAGCGGTGCAAATGCAAACAAGCTGATCGGTAAGGAAGTTGGCGATTCAATAAACGGAACCCTTGTTGAGCTTCCTCCCGATTATGAACTTGTTATTACAGGAGGGAGCGATAAGGACGGATTCCCGATAAGACCTGACATCCCAGGCCCTGTCAGAAAAAGAATCCTGCTTTCAGGAGGCGTGGGATACAGGCCGAGGGAAAGAGGTATCAGAAAGAAAAAGATGGTCAGGGGCAGAGTGATAACGAGGGACATCGTCCAGATAAACATGAAGGTTGTCAAGCACGGAAAGGTTCCTCTGGAGGAATATTTCAAGAGCCAGCAGGAGTAAATTATGGGGATTCTTGAGGATAAGAAAAGGGCAAGAACCTTTTACAAATATTTTTCAAAAATATATGATTTCGTAAATCCGTTTTTTTACTCGGACGAGATGAGAAAAACCGTTGTTGACATGGCTAGGGTTGCGAAGGGCGATCTTGTCCTTGAGGTTGGTTGCGGAACGGGCTTTACGACACAGGAGATTGTGAGGAGGGTTGGGGAGAGCAACGTTGTTGCGGTCGACCTGACCCCTGAACAGATGGCAAAGGCGATAGCAAGGTATCCCGGATCAAGCTTCATAAGAGGGGATGCTGAGAATCTGCCTTTTGAGGATGGTGTTTTCGACGCATCTATTTCGGCCGGGAGCATAGAGTACTGGCCGCATCCTGCTGAGGGAATTAAAGAAATGGCGAGGGTAACAAAAAAAGGTGGCAGGGTGGTAATACTGGCTCCAAGAAAGCCTGAAAACCCTCTTGTGAGGAGATTTGCTGAAGGGATCATGCTTTTTCCCTCTACGCAGCAGATGATACTGTGGATGCAGAAAGCTGGACTTGAGGATATAAGGTTCGTTGAAATGGGCCCTTACTTTTTCTGGGATAAACTTGTTGTGATAATTTCGGGCAGGAAGCCCTGAGGTGGTTATATGGACACGGCGAACGACATCAGAATTAGGCTCGCTGAAAAGGCTTTTTCAGAGCTTGAAAAATCCCTGAATAATGTCAGGGTTCAGAGGAGGAAAGAGCTCGTTAAGAAAATTCAGGAACTGAAAAGTGATGTTCAGATAATAAAATATTCTTACATGCCCTTTGAGGAACTGGCAGAGTATGAAACAACTGTTAAAATTTCCCGGTCTGCGGGTGAGATTCTGGAGGCCATCACCTCGGCTGAAAGGGACTTTCACTACTTTACATCCAGATACTGGCTCGAATACCTGGTTTTTCTCCCGTCCCTTCTTAAGAGGGGGGAAATCCAGAAGGCTTATGAGGCGATCAGGTATTTTTCGGGAGAGATTATTTCAGTAACTCAGCTTTCGGAAAATCTGTGGCTGTGCAATGTTGACTGCGGATTTAAAATGGACATTGTAACGAATTCCGAGGTATTCAGGAGCGGAAGGTATGCGGTTGTGAGCCACCTCCCTCCAAGACAGTTTGGAAACGTCGTGAGCGAGGGCATGTTTGTCGATGCGGCACTTGACAGGAAAGGAGAACTTGACCATCACGATATCCTGTCGATAAAGGATAGGCTTGGAGAGGTCGAGGCTATAATTTTAAGCATCTTGCAGTCCTAAGTATTTTTTCAGTTCTTCTATTTTAATGTGGTTCTTCACAAGCGTTTTGATCCTCTGCGCCTTGATCTCGCCAGTAACCCTCGCTTTCCTGAAAATTTCCTCGATCCTGATTGTGGCTGTCAGGGTATCTTCGCTCACCAGTATTACAGGAACTTCTTTTTCCTCCGCACGCCTGATTATTGCTCTGTTTGGTTCAAGATTGCCAGTCAGTACTATGCATTTTATACTCGGTACGCTGAGGGCAACCTCAAGAAGGTCGTTCCTATCTCCACCTGTGATCAGAACGGCGTTTTTAACATCTCTGAAGTATCTGAGAGCTGATGAGGGAGACATTGCTCCGATAACCAGATGTTCGATTATTGTGTCCTTCTCGGGCTTCACGATGAACTCTCCGCCAAGCTTTTCCCTTAAATCGCTGACGAACACCCCTGCGAGCAGAGGATCATGCGGAATGACTCCCAGAACATCCATTCCTGCAGACTCTATAACCCTGGATGCCACGGCCTGAGCGTAGGAGAGCTTGTAGCCGGTGAGTCTGTTGATTATAACCTTTTCCAGCATCGCTCCGAAAACGTCCTTTGAGTTAAGCAGTTTATCGATAATGAAATCGTCTCGATATCTTGCGACCATCAGGACCTTTGGGGCAATAAGTCTGGCTACGGTAAAATCTCCAAGCCCAATTGCTCTACCCGTCTTGTAGTCTGCCGAGCCCTCCACAAATACAACGTCCTTTCCTCTCGAGATTTCTGCATACTTCTCGGAAATTTTCCCCCTTATTTCTGAAGGTTCTGCGCTAAGTATGTATTCCACGTAGGGCCTGTCCAGCATCAGCCCGACAACGTCCTCGTCCATTCCGAGCTGCTGGGCGGTTACGGTAGCGTCTTCATCAACAATCTCTCCTTCTTTTTTTACGGGGTTTACGGCAAATGGCTTGAAGTATCCTATTTCGTAACCTTCCTCCTGCAGAATCTTCCCAAAGGCTATTATCAGGGCGCTCTTTCCAGAATGCTCTTCCAGAGATGATATCATGATTGAGTGTGTCATTTCGATCTACCTCCTGCGGTGGACGCTTTGCAATTTCGGGGTTGATCCCACTCTGCCACCGGACACAATCCTGCAGAATCTACTTTTTTAAACTAATTAACTGTTTCCATTGTCTTCACCGAAATGAGTCGAGGCAGCGAAAGCTTGCGGGACTTTACCGTAAAAATATAAATATGAGAATCCATTATACTTTCTGGGGGATGGAAATGGAAAGGGACGTTGCTTTTGCCGCTGTAATGATAATCTCTGCAGTGATATTGACATGGAAATGGCTGTCTCTCTATGATAACGTGGATGCTATCGTGATTTTCTCAGCGTTTCTCCTAACACTCTCTCTTGGCCTGCTTCTGATTAGCATGGAATACAGGATGGAAAAAATGAAGGAAGAGTTCGAGAGCGTAAAGAGGACGGTGGCCATAAACTCTGCAGATCTAGAAGAGAAAATAGAGGGTAAAATGAGGGCCTATTTGGATTCAATTGATGACAGGCTTGACAAGATTGAGAGAAGGCTTTACAGGTAAGGTTATTTATTTTCGAGTACAGGTCTGAGTGTATGGGTGCGGATATTGGCGACATCCTTAAAAGAGATGTGGTTGAACTTGAATCCTTTTCAGGAAGAAAAATCGCCATAGATGCCTTCAACACAATCTATCAGTTCATAACGACCATTCGTCAACCGGACGGTACCCCGCTTAAGGATTCGCAGGGGAGAATAACATCCCACTTTTCAGGGCTTCTCTACAGAAACGCCAGTTTGATAGAGAACGGTATAAGGCCCGTTTATGTATTTGACGGCAAACCACCAGAATTCAAAGAGAAAGAGATCAAGGAAAGGATTGAAAGAAAAATTGAGGCTGAAGAAAAGTGGGCTACTGCTCTTGAGAGGGGAGAGGAGGCAAAGAAATACGCAATGATGGCTGCGAGGGTTGATGAGTACATAATCACATCTTCGAAAAGGTTGCTCGAATTGCTGGGAATCCCCTGCGTTGATGCTCCGAGTGAAGGGGAGGCTCAGGCCGCTTACATGACTGCAAAAGGCGATGTGGACTTTACCGGCAGTCAGGATTATGACTCGCTCCTCTTCGGATCTCCGGCTTTGGCGAGGAATCTCACAATAACGGGCAGGAGGAAACTGCCCGGAAGGAGCGTTTATGTGGATGTTAGACCTGAGGTAATCTATCTTGAAAAGAACCTCGGAGAACTCGGTATAAGCAGAGAACAGCTTGTGGATATTGCGCTGCTGGTGGGTACAGATTACAATGATGGGGTTAAGGGTGTTGGAGCCAAGAAGGCCCTCAAGTATATCAAGATGTATGGCGACATTTTCAGAACGCTGAAAATGCTGAAGGCGAGTATTGACAATCTTGAGGAGATTCGGGACTTTTTCCTGAACCCGCCCGTGACGGACAGCTACGACATCTCATTTGGACAGCCCGACGTTGACGGAGTGATTGAATTTCTGTGTGAGGAGCACGATTTCAGCAGAGACAGGGTTGAGAAGGCTGTTGAGAAGATCCAGGAGAATCTATCCGCAACTCAATCAACCCTGGACAGGTGGTTCTGATGCACAGGCACGAGGCAGTTGAGAGTTACACTGCCAGAATCATAACCGTCTCAACTTCGAGGTTTGAGAAATACGGCAGGATTGAGGGCATTGAGAACATCCCCGAGGATGATGGGTCGGGAAGGTTGATTGCCGAAGTCCTCGGAGACAGGGCAAGGAGCTATGTTCTTGTTCCGGATGACGCTGCGGAGATAAGGAAGGCTGTTGTTGAAAGCGAGGAGGATCTGGTCATAATTACGGGTGGCACCGGTCTGAACCCCAGAGACGTTACTGTGGAGGCGATCGAACCCCTCTTTGATAAGAGGCTTGATGGTTTTGGCGAGATATTCAGAATCGAGAGCTACAAGGAAATCGGATATAGTGCAATTCTGAGCAGGACAACTGCCGGAATTATCGGGGGAAAAGCAGTATTCTGCCTGCCTGGCTCAAAAAACGCTGTGAGGCTCGGGATGGAGATTGTGGTTTCCATAGCCAAGCACGTAATTTCACATGCAAGGGGAATTAGATGATTATAAGATACGAGGTTTTTGACGAGGATTACGTTCCGGAAGAAATTCTCTTCAGGGATGGTCAGATCGAAAGGATAGCTTTCAATCTGAAGCCGGCCGAGCAGAAAAGCCGTCCCTTCAACATGCTCTGTCTGGGGCCGCCTGCCACCGGCAAGACCACGGTGATGAAGTATATTCTGAAGGAAGCCCCGCCCAGCCTAATAGGTGTGTATGTCAACTGCCAGATTCACCAGACAAAGCAGCAGATTTTTTCCAAGATATTCGATTCTCTTTACGGATATTTCCCACCATCCGGCACATCGTTCCAGAAACTTTATTCAGCCATTCTGAAAAAAGGTGTTGAGGAGGACCGGGTTATTTTTGTCGTTCTCGATGATGTTAATTTTCTCAGCCCTAAACTGATGAACGACATAATTTATCTGATCCTCAAAGGACATGAGGATCACGAGGGTTTTAAAGCCGCTGTAGCCGGAATATCCACGGATGCGAAAATTTCGGCAGCGTTTGATGCGAAGGTAATGTCTGTTTTTCACCCAGACGAAATACTCTTTCCGGTATATGACTTCGATGAGATGCTGGAAATTCTGAAAAAGAGAGCCGAGGCAGGGATTATTGGAGGCAGGGTCTCTCAGGAGGCGCTTGAGTTCATTGCAGGAAAGGCGTTTGAGTATCTCGACATTCGTTTTGGAATCCATCTCCTGAAAATGGCTGTGATCAGTGCGGACAGAAAATCCCGGGATTCGGTCTCCCTTGAAGATGCCGAAAGCGTTTTTGAAGATGGCAGAACTGTCTTTTTCAGGAAGCTGATATCGGCTCTCGACAGAGAGGACTTGGACGTGCTGAAGTTCATTTATGGTTCGGACATTAAGTTTACAAGCGAAATCTATGAGGCTCTAAAGGGGAGGATGGGGTACACAAAGTTTTATGAGATTCTCAGGAAGCTGGAGAATCTGAGGCTCATTGATACTGCCGCGAAATACGAAAAAGGTTTGAAGAGATATGTCGTGAGGAGATTCCGGAGAGAGGAAATTTTCAGGGCTATCGAGGAATTCGGGAGATGATTTCCTTCACAGTTTGAATATCTGCATCGCTTTTGAAACTTGTGCCACCGAACCTTGTTCTTGAGGCCCGGTAGCCCTCATCTCTGAGCCGTTCTATCACTGCATCGAGTCCCGGAGGAGAAATCTGGAGTATCTTCGTTATTTCGTGAATGTCGTAGTGAGTAATGGTCTCGATCTCGTTCTCTATTGCGGAGAAAAGTTTGCCTGTGTCCCCCTCCTTGTTCAGTCTTTCAACAAAGTCCCTTCTGTGCAGTTCTCCCAGCCACAGTGGGCCGTACATTCTGAACTCATTTCCACATACACACGCCCTTTCAGGTGTGTCGAAAACGCTGATTGTCATTCTGTTCCTGCATTTTCTGCAGTGGAGAATGTAGCCGATTTTCTCATACATTTTCCCGGCTTTTCTGCTTGACTTACCTGTCTTCAGGTGGACTCGATAATAGTGTTCCCTTGCCCAGGAAATCAGAACCTCAGCATACCTGTCGTACTTTGTGATCTCTCTAACGGCCTTTCCTATGAGCATTCTCAGACCCACCTCGTGGTAGTATTCTGTTTTTTCTGCGAAGGCCGAATATTTCCTCAATCCAGAAATGGATGCACTGCCACAGAGGGCAGAGGTGTCTGTTGCAGTAATGCTGAGGTACCTTTTAGCAGACCTGCATGCGGAGTCAATGAATTCGGACGGAGAACCGAACGGATCCAGATCAACATGCTCGTAGCTCCTCTCACGCATAAGTGATGCCGCATCTCTGTTGTGGACGACAGCTTCTATGCCATTCAGGCTGAGATTTCTCTCGATAACCTTAACGGCACTGCTGCTTATGTCGTTGAACTCCACCCGGTCAAACCCTGCCTCAAGATGGGCTCTGATTCCCCTGATACCGCTGGCAGAAAGAGCATCAAGGTAGCTTTTACTGTCGAGGTGTCTGAAAATTTCCATGTCTGCATCTCTGCAGAACTTCATTCTCGGATTGTAAAAAACCCCTTCGGCTATGATTTTTGCCCTGCCCTCAACTATCAATTCTTTTCAGCACCTCCTCCACGACCTGATTTCTGTTTTCAGGGGTTAATATCACCACTTCAAATTCTTTCTTTATTTTCATGACCAGAGGGTGATTTGACCTGTAGTGGACGGTTACAATCAGATCTGTTTTGCTTTCGAGCAGCCTCTCCATTGCGCTGACAAATTCTCTGCTCTTGAGTTCCATAGGTCCTACCTCATCTATGATGACAATATCCGAGGTGGACCAGCTCTTCTGAATCCTTTCAGCCACCGCATCCATGTTCTCGACAAAAACCCTGTACTTGCCCACCCTCGGAAACCCCTCTCCTTTTCTGGCCAGCAGCGTCTCCTCTCCCGTGGAAAGATCAATGATGGAAAAACCGATTCTCAATCCACGCTCTCGAATCTCCTTTGTTATGAAACCCGAAATTTGCATTCTGTCCTTCAGTGATTCGTAAATCTTCAGGCATGCAGTGGTCTTCCCAGAGCCTGGTTTGCCGGTTATCGCCACCCTCATTCCAGTACTACCAGAACCTGTCCCGTTTCGACCCTCTGTCCTTCTGAAACCTTTATCTCCTTGACTTTTCCGTTTGCTGGAGCAGTTATCTCGTTTTCCATTTTCATGGCTTCCAGTATTAGAAGAACGTCTCCTGTGTTTACGCTTTCACCTTCGGAAACGAGGATCTTCGTAACATTTCCAGGGAGCATGGCCTTCACGACCCTGTTGCCCCCTTCCACGGCTCCCGTCCTCATCTGTGGCGAGTGAGACAGCTTGGCGGACTTGATTTTTTCCTCCTCGACCTCCACTTCGATAATGTTGTCATCCACCTTTACCTTGAAAAGTGCAGGAGATATCTTTTCAACTTCAGCGTAATAGACATTTCCACCAACGCTGACCTTGAATCTTTTCATGGCCTGATTTACACTTCAAGGATTATAAAAACGTTTTTCAACTTCACGCCTCAGATTCTGACTCTTCTTACTGCGATGTATTCTGGGTTCCTGCAGAGTATCGGGTATATGAGTGTTTTGTTAACCGCTCCTGAAAGTCTGACATCTCCTGCCAGCTCCCTGAGGTTGAGATTGCTCCTCAGCTTTACGAGGTATTTCGAATGTTTAAGCTCGGAGATGTTTTTAACCTGCTCATACACTCTGAATTCACTGCCAAACTTGAAGCCGGTCTTTACCATGAATCTCCTTTCTCTCAGATCTCTGTACACTGTGAATATTTTCTCGAAATCCGGTATGGTTTTTCTGGCGAATTCCAGCACTTCTTCTCTCTCAACGTCAGCCTCCATTATGCCCTCGTCCATTAAATAGAGCCCCTCGTATATTGACATTATCACTCTGTTCCCCTTCAGCACTCCGTAAAAGTATTTTCTGTACAGCTCTGTGTTTTCTGTAACGAAGTAACTCCCGGAAAACCTTGAACTGAATTTTTTCAGCTCTTCGCGGTGGTTTCCATGCTCGTCAAAAGCTTCAACTTTGAAGTAGGTAACATCTGCCTCCTCATCGACAACTGCAAGTTTTTTCCCACTCATTTCTTTGAGATCCTCAACTGGAAAGCAATCTTTTTCGCTTACCGGAATGTAGTCTCCAAAATCAAGAAAACGGGCTCTGACACCTCTATCTCTCAAATCCTGGAATACGAAGTATTTTACCGGGTCACACATTTTGAAAAGCCGATCAAAATCCACAATATGCTCGTCATCTGAGAATACCTCAAGTGTTCCCTTATACACGAGATAAGCTGCTTCCTCGGGAGTGAGGATTGCTGAATTACCCTTAGCGGTTCCAAAATTTCTTGAAATCAATTTCTGGGCTTTTTCGACAACGATACTCTCTCCTTTCAGCAAACCCTTCATCATACCCTTCAAACCTGATTGCCGTTAAAAATGTTGCGAGGATAAAATTTAAATTCCATGCCATGCTCTCACTGGTAGAGCCGCCGTAGCTTAGCTGGTAGAGCGCCGGACTGTTAATCCGGTGGTCGCAGGTTCGAATCCTGCCGGCGGCGCTCTTATCTCCGGTTTTACACCTAACCATAACTTTCAGTCCGCTCTCTACAGATATAAGCTTTTTTCTTCCTGTTTTAACCATGCTTGGGGTTGAAAGAAAACCCTATCTGGTAGGTGTGGCATCTAAGGAAAAACTCAGAGACTGGCTGAACTCTCTCCCGGAGACAGCAAGAGAAAGAGAGCCAGCAGAGATTCTCTCATTTCTCTTCATCAAGGTTATCGAGATCTCCTTCCTCGTTGACCTCTCATCCTCTCAATCATTCTGGATTGTGATGCCACTGTATTCAGTTCTCGCAGACTTTGACAGCATTGCCGGAATAAAGCACCGGACATACTCGCATGCCATCTACGCCCCATTCATCCTTTCCCTGCCTCCCATTCCATTTCCTGAACTTTATGCGGTTGCGACCATCTCCTATCTCTCCCACATCTTTGCAGACATGCTCACTCCGAGTGGTGTGATGCTCCTTTACCCTTACAGAGAGACAACATTCAGCTTTCTCCCTCCAGCATGGAGAATAGGAACAGGCACAAATGCCGAGATGATCTTTCTCATAGCAGTTCTTCTCCTCACCGCTTCATTCAGCCTTGCAGAATCCACAAAGGAGGTTGTTGCTGAATTCTCGGCAGCAGTAATAGCAACCCTGCTCGGATACAGAGTTCCCTTGGGCAACGTGAAGGAGTATCTTGAACACTACAGTTTCACCGAGCTTTTCAGGGCATTTTCCAGAGTCGAGAGGGTTGTCAGCTTTGTTGTTGAGAGAACAGCCCGCCATCGTAACGAGCGGGCTTTCAGAAATCTGCATGAGGTGATGCAGGATGGGGTTTGTCAGATGCAATAAATGCGGAAATTGTGGATGCTTTGAAATTGTTGAAGCAAGGTATTCTGATTCAGGAGCAGTCGAGAAAATGCAGTGCTGCAGGTGTGGTAGCATAACAATTCTGGAAATGTGGTGATTGGCATGGAAAGAAAGTTCAGGATGATTGTAACCAGAATCAGCGAGTCAGAATTCAGCGTTCTCAGCCTGAATTCAACATCTGGAAAACCAAAACAGTATGCAGTCAGGTGGAATGGTTACAGGTGGATATGCTCATGCCCCGATTTTGCAAGGCATTCAGAGGAAATTGACTACGTCTGCAAGCACATCGAGGCGATGTTTAAAGCGGTGAGACTTGTGACCGGAATGGAGATTGAGGTGATCAGGAGTTACAACAGCAAGAGCGGGATATCAGCACGGATAAAATAAAAACAAGATGTGGAAATCAGAGCAGCCTGATAAACTCCTCAACACTCAATCCGGCCTGCTTAAGTATTACTCGCAAAGTTCCTTTTTTCAAAGTGTGATGGAGAGGGACTATGACCTTTATAACACCCTCATCTGTCCTTTTTTCCATACGAACATGACTTCCTTTCTGTCTCACAACTCTGAAACCTGCTTTATGCAGGGCTTTGATTGTCTCTTCTCCAGAAACAGCAGGCAGTTTCAATAATAACACCTTAGAGAGTGACCTCAACGACCTCCGCCTTCTTTCCTCTGGTCTCTGCCTCTATTTCTGCATCGTCAATATCCAGATAAACCTCTATAGCTTCCCTGATATTCTCAAGTGCTTCTTCTCTTGTTTCACCCTGGGATACACATCCAGGAAGAGAAGGAACATAAACGACGTATCCGCCTTCTTCAGCTTCTTCAAGGACGACCTTGAACTTCATGATTCTGTATTTGATTCACAGGTTGATAAAAGTTACCTGAGAGATTTGTTGTTCTAACTTCAATTGTCTATTCTTAAGAACAATCAGAGGAGATGTGTCAGAAACTATCTGCATTCCTAATCTCCTTTTCCAGTTCCTCTTCATCCCAACTTATCACGCTCACCTTTTTCTCGCTGAGAGTATTGCCTCGGCTGTCTCCCTGCTGAGAGTTCCGGAGAACTCTTTGATTGATGATCTCCTAATCAGCCTTCTGATGACCTCGCTGAAGCTTTCATCATCTCTTTTCAGCGATTTGAGCATGTCATAAACATCGTCTGAGATGGAGATGACCTTTGTCACAGTATTTGTGTAAGTGTATGCACTTATTTAAGGCTTTTGTGTCATCGTCCATGATGTCACCACCACAGCACAGCATCAACCGGCCCAAGCTCAGCCTTAACCCATCCAGAATCAGGTCGGTCACCAATAACCTCTGTAACAGCCCAGAAGGACTTGATTTTTGCCCCCAGCGCAGGTTGAGAGACTGTCGAGGCATAGAAGATGAGAAGAGGGCGTTGAGAGGCTGGAGGTCTGGAGCTCGAGTTCTCCTTATGAGCTTCTACAATAAAGACTTTCCACAATCTGCAAAAAGGTATCCCTGAAAAAAGCAGAACCTTTTAAAAATGAGCCATTTGCGGAGTCTCTGATAAAGAACTCCAGAGGTGTTGGGATGAGCAAGAGTGATAAGGTAATGGGGCTTGAAGAGGCGGTCAGAAAATTTGTGAGAAATGGAAATCACATTGCTTTTGGCGGTTTTACCCTCAACAGAATGCCAGTAGCCCTCATCTATGAGATAATACGCCAGGGAGTTAAGGATCTGCACGTTTACGGACATTCCCCCGGTTTCGGTGTTGACGTTTTGATAGGTTCCGGCAGTGTAAAGGCGATAGAGCTGGCTTACGAGGCAGATGAGGGTTTTGGCAGAGTCGGTCCAAGATTCAGAAAAGCTGTCGAGAGAAGGGAGACCATGTGGGAGGATTATTCCAACTTTGGAATGACGCTCAGGTTTCTTGCCGGTGCGATGGGCATTTCTTTCCTTCCGACAAAAACCATGCTCGGTTCGGACATGCTGTCAAAGGAGGGCTTCAGCAGAGAATTCCGCGAGAGCGATCCAAAAATTGCATCGAAAAAGCTGGATGTAATTGAATGCCCGTTCACGGGAGAGAAGGTTGTCGCACTTCCAGCGGTAAACCCGGATGTTGCTGTGATTCATGCTCAGGTTGCCGATGCAGATGGAAACGTCAGGATTTACGGACAGGCATTTGCAGATGACATAATCGCAAAATCTGCGGACAGGGTGATTGTAACCTGTGAGAAACTTGTCGATTCAGAAGAGCTGAGGAAATTCCCGGAACAGAATGTTCTTCCGGGATTCCTCGTTGATGCAGTCGTCCCTGTCGAGTTTGGTGCACATCCCACAAGCTGTGCCAGGTTCTACGACTATGATCCAGAATTTCTGAGAATATATCACTCTCTGGCGAAAGATGACGGGAGCTTCACAGACTTTCTCGAAAAATATGTTCTGGGGGTGGAGGACCATGATGAATATCTCAGAAAGGTCGGTATCGATAGACTTGAGAGTCTGAGAGCAAGCTTCGAAGTCGGATACAATCCTGGGTTAAAGAGGGTGTGAGGTGAGTACCATGAAGAAGTATGCGGAGGATTATACCCTGACCGAGCTTATGGTCGTTACAACCGCGAGGGAGTTCAGAAATGGGGAGGTGGCCTTCATAGGAACTGGAATACCAATGGTCGCAGGGATGCTGGCGAAGCTCACCCATGCTCCTGATCTCACAATAATATTCGAGGCTGGAGCGGCGGATCCGGAACTGGAACACCTTCCAATGTCTGTGGGTGAACCGAGAACCTTCAGAATGGCAGGAATTGCTGCCGGACTGTTTGATATATTTTCCCTCACCCAGAGAGGCAGGGTCGATGTTGGAGTCATTGGTGGAGCGCAGGTCGATAAATTCGGAAACGTGAACTCCACCTGTATCGGAGATTATGGCAACCCAGCAGTTCGTTTTCCGGGCAGTGGTGGTGCTGGGGATATTGCGTGCCTCTGTAAGAGGACAGTGATACTCATGCCTCATGAAAAAAGGAGATTCGTCGAGAAAGTGGACTATCTGACAAGCCCCGGGTGGATTGATGGCCCCGATGGAAGGAACAGAGCGGGCCTTCAGTGGGGAGGTCCTTCGGCGGTAATAACCACCATGGGCGTCATAAGATTTGAGGAGAAGACGAAAAAACCCTACCTCGAGTCATATCATCCGGGACTAACCCCTGAAGAGGTGCTGGAAAACACGGGGTTTGAGATTGACGTTTCAAAAGCCATTGAGACTGAACCGCCCACGGAAGAGGAGATATGGATACTGAGGGAGAAGGTGGATCCGGAAGGAATATTCCTGAAAAAATGAATTGGGTTAGTTTCATTTAATTTCATTAATTTTCATGCAAGCAGCTTTCTTGCAACCAGGAGTTTCATGACTTCTGTGGCCCCTTCGGCAAATTCTATGGTTTTTGCATCCCTGTATGCTCTCTCAGCTTTACTGCCACGCAGAAGCCCATGCCCACCGAACACTTCAACCGCGACATCGGCAGCCTTCTTGGCAACCCTCGCCGAAAGTATCTTTGCAACCGCCCCCTCATAACCCGGATCACTCATGTTTCTCGCTGCGTCATATAATGTTCTCCTCAGGGCCTCTATTTCAACCGCAACGTCTGCAAGCATGAACTGAACGGCCTGCAAGTCTGACAGCGTTCCACCGAATGCTTTCCTCTTTTTGGCTCTTTCAACAGCAATCTCAAGACACCTTTCAGCTATGCCAAGCCCTATTGCTGAGAAAGGCAGTCGATTTGGGGCGAGGGTTCCTAAGGCAACTTTCAAACCTGCCCCCTCCTTTACGAGAACGTTGCTTTCATGCACCTCAACATTGTCAAACTGCAGGCTCGCAAGCCCGCTTCCCCTCATTCCTGCCAAGTCGATTCTGGTGGCTTTTATCCCCTCACTCTTTTCGGCTATGAATGCCGTAAGTCCTTTTGGACCCTCACCAGTTCTTCCGACGACTATGAAAACATCAGCATACATGCCGTTGGTGATCAGAGTCTTGCTTCCGCTGAGTGTGTATGCATCACCCTGCTTTTCGGCCTTCAGGCTTACAGAACCTGCAACATCACTTCCTCCCTTACCTTCGGTGATTGCTATTGTGCCTATGGATTTCAGCAATTTTGGAAAGAATATTTCCTTCTGCTCCTCGCTGCCATACAGCCTTACCGCGTCAGCAGCCATTGAGTGGACAATAATGCTGTGGGCAACACCTGCAGAAACTTTCGCAAGCTCTTCTGCAACAACGCACGCGTCATAGTAACCCCCGCCCAGCCCTCCATATTCTTCAGGTATGATCAAGCCGAGGATGCCGGATTCTTTCACAGCATCGAGCACGTCACCCATATCATTGTTTCTGTCAATTTCTGCTGCCTTTTCTCTGACAATGCTCTTCAGTTCATCAACAATCTTCTGCATAACTCTGTATGCATTAATCATGCTATAATAACGTTTTCGTAAATTTTTGCCGCTCGAAGGTAGCACCTTCAAGGTGTGTCTGGTGGCATACTTTGTCATGGGGTTTCTATCATCTCGATTGCTGCACATTCTGTGAGGGCTTAACCAAAATGTTTATATAGAAATACCCACCCACCAAAGTTTGAGGTGATGTAAATGGCAACACTACAGGGTCAGCCTGTGCTGATTTTGAAGGAAGGAACCCAGAGAACTGTTGGCAGGGATGCACAGAGAATGAACATTCTTGCCGCGAGAGTTATTGCTGAGGCTGTGAGAAGCACCCTTGGTCCGAGAGGAATGGACAAGATGCTTGTTGACAGCCTTGGAGATGTTGTGATAACAAACGATGGAGTCACAATTCTGAAGGAGATTGATGTTGAGCACCCGGCAGCCAAGATGGTTGTTGAGATTGCAAAGACTCAGGAGAATGAGGTAGGAGATGGCACAACCACGGCTGTGGTTATTGCTGGAGAGTTGCTCAAGAAGGCTGAGGATCTGCTTGACAACGAGATCCACCCGACAATAATCGCAAACGGTTACAGGCTTGCAGCAGAGAAGGCGATGGAGATCCTCAACGAGATTGCAATAGATGTGAGCAAGGATGATGAGGAAACACTCAAGAAGATCGCCGCAACCGCAATGACAGGCAAGGGTGCCGAGGTGGCAATAAACAAACTCTCTGAAATTGTTGTTAAGGCTGTAAAGCAGGTGGCTGAAGAAGAGAATGGTAAGATTGAGGTAGATACTGACAACATCAAGATTGAAAAGAGAACCGGAGCGAGTGTTGAGGAGACTGAGCTTATCGAAGGCATCGTCCTCGACAAGGAAGTCGTTCATCCGGGAATGCCCAAGAGAATAAAGGACGCGAAGATTCTCGTCTACAACGGTGCACTTGAGGTTAAGGAGACCGAGACAGATGCAAAGATCAACATAACCGACCCCGAGATGCTTCAGAAGTTCATCGAGCAGGAGGAGAAGATGATCAAGGACATGGTTGACAAGATTACCGAGGCTGGAGCCAACGTTGTATTCTGCCAGAAGGGTATTGACGACCTGGCCCAGTACTACCTCGCCAAGGCAGGAGTTCTCGCCGTCAGGAGGGTCAAGAAGAGCGACATTGAAAAGATTGCAAAGGCATGCGGTGCAAGGATTCTGACAGACCTGAGAGACATAAGCAGCGCAGACCTCGGTGAGGCAGACCTCGTCGAGGAGAAGAAGGTCGGCGACGAGAAGATGGTCTTCGTCACAGGATGCAAGAACCCGAAGGCCGTTACAGTGCTTGTGAGAGGAGGCACGGAGCACATTGTCGATGAGATTGCAAGAGGACTTGAAGATGCGATAAAGGTTGTTGCAGTTGCCCTCGAGGACGGTAAGGTTGTGGCAGGAGCAGGCGGTCCGGAAATCGAACTCAGCCTGAGACTCAGGGACTGGGCACCGAGCCTTGGTGGGAGAGAGCAGCTTGCTGCAGAGGCATTCGCATCAGCCCTCGAGGTTATTCCCAAGACACTGGCAGAGAACGCAGGACTTGATCCGATTGACGTTCTTGTCGAGCTGAAGAAAGCTCACGAGGACGGCAAAGTCTATTCGGGTGTTGATGTCGACACCGGTAAGGTTGTTGACATGAAGGACACAGGCGTTCTCGAGCCTCTCAGAATCAAAACACAGGCCATCGAGTCCGCAACAGAGGTTGCGGTGATGCTTCTCAGAATTGACGACGTCATCGCCGCCAAGGAGCTCAGCAAGGGCAAGGGCGACGAGGGCGACGAAGGCGGAATGGGTGACATGGGAGGCATGGGCTTCTAAGCAAAAAATTTAATTCTTTTTTCTTTTAACCACTTCTGTGGAAGAACTCCTTAAAAAAGCAAATTCTATCGCAGAAATTCTCAGGCGAGAAGACGACATTCTGATTGTGACTCACATAGATGCGGATGGCATAACTTCTGGAGCGATAGCCTACAGGGCGCTTGAAAGGGCGGGAAAGGAAGCGGACATCCGGTTTGTGAAGTCTCTGGACGATGAGGCCATAGAAGATATAGCCGATGAAAACAGATTTGTCTGGTTTACCGATCTCGGTAGCGGGCAGATAAGCTCTATAGAGCGTTCGGGGATAAGGTGTGTCATATCTGACCATCACAATCCTGAAAGAATTACTGATAATCAGATCAATCCTCACATTTTCGGGCATGATGGCTCTTACGAGCTGAGCGGTTCAACAACAACATATCTTGTGGCAAGGTTTTTGGGGCTGAATTTTGATCTGTCCGGGATAGCAATAGTCGGTGCTGTTGGAGATCTACAGGACAGCAATTACGGCAGGCTCGTTGGGCTGAACAGATTTGTGCTGAAGGAAGCAGAAAACTCTGGCTATATCGAGACCATAAGAGATATAAGGTTTTTCGGAAAGCAGACCCGACCGGTTTTCAAAATGCTTGAATACACCTTCGATCCATACCTGCCTGGGATTAGCGGTAGCGAGAGGGGCGCAATTGACTTTCTGGTTTCACTTGGGGTGAGAGTTAAGGATAATGAGCAATGGCTCAGGTGGATTGATCTCACTGCAGAAGAGAAAAGGAAAATCACAAGCGAAATCGTGAGGATGCTGATTTCGAGGAGGTACCCCTTCAAGCTCATCTGGAGGATTGTTGGGGAAAGCTACCTTCTGAAGGAAGAGGAACCCGGAACCGAAGTAAAGGATGCGATGGAATTCTCAACTCTTCTGAATGCGACTGCACGTTATGGTGAAGAGATGATCGGTCTGAAAGTGTGCCTTGGGGACAGGGATGAGGCATTCAGAAGAGCAAAGGCGTTGCTTCAAAACCACAGGAGAAACCTCAGCGACGGAATAAAACTTGTTGACGAAATTGGCATTGTTGAGCTTGAGAACGTACAGTACTTCCATGCGGGGAATAGGATTCTCGATACCATTATCGGAATCGTCGCGGGGATGAGTTACTCGTTTGCGAACCGGGGCAAGCCAATAATTGCCTTTGCTGAGAACGATGATGGAATTAAAGTTTCAGCCAGAGCAACGAAGGCTCTCGTTGAAAAGGGAGTACATCTTGCCCAGGCTCTAAAAATAGCTGCTGAAAAGGTTGGTGGCAAGGGAGGGGGTCACAGCATAGCTGCCGGAGCAACCATACCGAAAGGGAGCGAGGATGAGTTCCTGAAGATTCTTGATAAATTAATAGGTGAACAGGTTTTGAAATGAACTGAAAAATTTCGAAAACATTATTACTTTTTGAAAGCTAAATTGAATCGGGGGTGATTGTATGGCAGAGAAAAAGGAGAGGAATAGAGAACACCATGAAAAACTCTTCAAGGCGTCAATGAGTCCTGTTAGAAGGCAGATAGTGGCTGCAATTGGTATTCACGGTAAGAGCAGAGATGAGCTGAAACAGGAGCTGAATCTGTCTGATTTTCAGCTTAAATTCAATCTCGACTGGTTGATAAGAGAAGGGTTCGTTGTTGAAGATGATGGAAAGCTGAAGCTCACCGACGACGGTATAGAGCTGCTTGAAGCCGGTTAAATTTCCGGAGGTTTCCTATTTTTAAACATTTCAACCATATCTCTGTAGAACTCGTAAAACTCGCCCGAACCCACCATTATGTTCGGAACGCCATTTACCACTGTGAATATCAGCACCGTATTCTCCCCGAAAATCAGTCCGTGAACGACATCGCTCTTTCCCATGAGGTTCAGTCTCACCTTTTCCCTGTATCTTTCGAAGATAGTCCTCATTCTATCGTCAATGCTGATACCGTATATTTCCACCAGCTCCGAGTTCTTCACAAGGCCTTCGATAACGTTGTATGCAAGGTCACCCTTGTGAAACGATACAGTCTCCTTTTTGCTTTTCCTCTCAAGTTCCTTCAATCCCTCGCTAATAACCTGCATTTTTTCTTTCAGCCTGGATGAAAAGAAGTCTATCAGCCTTTCAGCAGGTATCGCTCTGAACTTCATCGGTTTTCCGAAGGATTCAACGAGCCCCCTGTTTTCCAAACTTCTTATGACCTCATACACCGAAGTTCTTGGAATCCTGCTCCTCTCTGCCAGCTCCGAGGCTGACATCTCTCCTTCGGTTATGAGTGTTAAAAGTACTTTTATTTCGTAATCTGAGAGTCTGAAGTCTTTCAGCACTTCCACCAGTCTGTCCATATCCTGATGGAAAACTCCAGCAATATTTATATATCTTTTGTAGCTACCGCTACGACAGGTGGTACACATGAGGAGGGCATTACTGGCAATAATTGCACTCATACTAATTCTGCATCCGGTGGCAGCCATAAGCTATGCAGACAAGCCGTATTTTAGTGCGTATATTGCTCAGAGTAACTACATAACGGCAGGAGAAGAAAAAACACTGTATGTGGTTCTGCAGAACAGCGCCAGACTCTGGAAGATTGATTATGCTGATCAGCAGGAATTCCAGCTTTTCAGCAACAATCCTGATTACCTGCAAATGCTTTCAACAGCCTACAATGTCTCTGTGAGGTTTGAAAGCGATGGCCTGAACGTAAAAACACCTGAAATGTTTTTCCCGGCCATTCCAGCCTTCCAGCCCCTCCAGATTCCCGTTGTTGTTGACGCCTCGGGGGTTGAGGAGGGCGAATATGATCTCACCTTGACTATTGGCTATGAGGTTGTCGATGATGTGTCATTCTCCTCATCACTTTCAATTACGCCTGTGCCTTCTCAGGACATCTACAACTACTCGTACAACGCAACCCTGGGGATCTATAAGCCTGTCCCGTATCAGCAGATACAGGATTACCAGACCACGTATTCTCTTGATTACCTGAAGATTTACTACGCTGAGAAGAACCAGGAAATCAGGCTGAAAGTTGTCGTAGAAAAGCCTGATGTTATTCTGAATGTGACTGATGTCCGGTCGGACATCGTTGCGGGTGGAAAGGGAACCATCACCCTTGTTATAAAGAATGATGGAAAGAGAGATGCCGAGAACCTTTTTGTGAGCCTTCTGACACCATCTGGCTTTACTGCCCAGGGTGTCCAGCAGGTGGACCTTGAAAGCTACACCAAGGCTCTTGAAAGCATGCTCTCTCAGAACCCAATGTTCTCCCAGTTTGGACTGCAGGGCGTCGAGGTTCAGCTTCCACCTGAGCTTCAGAGCATGCTGACACAGAGTGCTGTTTACGTCGGATCTCTGAAGGCAGGAGAGAGCATAAACGTAACCTTCAGGGTTACCGCCAATACCGAGGACGGAGGCTATTACCCCTTCCAAGTAAGGGGAACCTACACCCTTGACGGGGACGTTAAACAAACACCCCCCGTGGCTTTTGGTGTGAGCGTAAAGGACAAGCCGGAGATACGAATAGTTTCTGTTAATTCAACCGTATTTGCGGGCAGCAAGGGAGATGTGATCATTGATGTCGAGTCAACCGAAACTCTGAAAGATCTGAAGGCAAAGCTCGAGACGAAGCCTCCGCTTTCGGCAATAACCGAGGAGTATTTTGTCGGGGACTCTGCGAAGGCCACACTCAAGTTCAGGGTTAAGGCAAGCGGAGATGCTGAAAGCACAGTGTATCCAGCAAAGCTCACTCTTACGTATGATCTGAACGGAAAGGAGGTTGAAGAAGCGTTCGATATCGGAATAAAAGTGGGAGATAAGATTAAATTTGCGCTTGAAGGTCAGGGAGAGATTCCAGCTGGAGAAGAAAAAATCATTACTGTGAGAATCAAAAACACCGGTTCGTTTGAGGTGAAGGACGCCACTGCGAGAATCACCGTGGTTGATCCATTCTCGACCACTGACGACTCCTCTTACATAGGCAGCTTAAAGCCAGGTGAAGCGAAGGAAGTCTCGTTCAGACTGAAGGCAGATAAGGATGCCACACCAAAGACCTACGCTCTAAATCTCGAGATAAAGTACAGGGATCTGAATGATGAGTGGGTCATAAGCGATCCGGTGAAGCTTCCGATAGTCGTAACGGAAAGCAGGAATACAATCCCTGGATTTGAGGCATTGGTGGCAGTTATAGCCCTGATTGCAGTAGCTGTCTGGATGAGAAAATGAAGGTCTTCGACCTTCTTTCTTCTTCTGTGGTGAGGGGAAGGTATCTGATTCTGGCTCTGGTAGCGGTAGCGGTCATACTCGCGATTCATTCGAGCCAGAACATAACGATGGATCAGGGCTATGAAACGTACTTCAGCAAGGACTACAAGGAGTATCAGCAGTACGTTCTGTTTTCCAAGAATTTCGGTGGGGGAGTTGCAAGCATTTACATCTTCATAAAGGGCGACGATGTTGTAAATTACGAGACATATGATTTCGCTCTCAAGCTTGGAGAGGAGATTTCGAGGATCGATGGTATCGGGCGGGTGAAGTCGCCTGCCCACACGGTTGTGGACATCCTCGGATATCTTCCTGCTGATGAAGAAGTCCTGAAACAGCTGTCTTACCAGTATTCCTCTTTTTATCTGCCCAAAAAAACCCTGATGCTGATGGAATTCGAGGTTACTGCAGATGAAAGCCAGTATAATTTCATAGCCAAGGAGGTTGAGAAACGAATTTCCGAAATCGAAAAGCCCCCCGGAATCGTGGTCGAAGCCACTGGGAATCCTATGATAATGTATCAGGTGGATAAAAGTATTGGAGAAAGCATGGGGACTATGGGGGCCGTAGCCGTAGTTTTAATGGTGGTGACGCTTGTCATAGTTTTCAGGGGCGTTGTTGAACTCAAGAGATATCTCCTCCTACCTCTCGTGATATCAATTCTCACTTTCCTGTTTGCGTTCGGATTGATGCCCGTACTCGGGATCCCCCTCACAGAGATCACGAACGCCATCGCACCAATTCTGATAGGTCTCAGTATTGAATATGCTGCTCAGTTTATGGGCAGGTACGAGGAGGAGAGGAGAAAGGGAAACAGCCCGGCAATTTCTGCTGTGAAGTCCATCAAGAGTGTGGGTCTCGCACTGTCTCTTGCGATGATCACCACCGTTATCGGTTTTCTTTCCATGATATTCTCTGGAGTTCCCGCTCTGGGCTGGTTCGGACTTGTTTCGGCAATTGGTCTGATTGTGGCATATCTTCTGAGCCTGACGTTTCTTCCGTCAGTCCTACTCATAACTGACAGGAAAGAGAGGAAGCGAAAGGATGAGGAAAAGATCTCTTTCACGGAGAAAGTTCTCGATCTTGCTTCATTAATCTCAGCGAGGCATTACAGGGTTTTACTGCTTACTGTCCTCGTCATAACCTCTGCAAGCTATTTTGGTTACTCAAAGGTACCCTTGGAGACAGATTTCATGAAGTACATTCCTCAGGATCTTCCGGCCATGAGAAAGCTTAGCGAGCTTCAGGACCTCGTGGGGAGTAATGACAGAATAATAGCCGTTTTCCAGACAGATGGAATTGATTCGAGTGTCATTGCGAGATTTGAGGAACTTGCCAGATACGTTACAAACTCCGAACAGAATATTGTCGGATACTCGTCTCTCGGTGAGATAATCAAGATGAACTTCGACAAACTGCCTTCCAGCGACACTGAACTTCAGCAGGCACTCGAAAAAATCCCTGAAGACAGGGTTTCCAGGTACATGCAGGGTTCGAGCTACGCAATATACTTCACTGTCGCACCAATGGACTGGCTTGAATTCAGGAAGCTTTATGAAAGGGTTACTGAGGAAATGAAGTTCTTCGGTATAGAGTATCCGTTTTATCTCACAGGTGATGTCGTCCTGAAAATGTTTGTCGCTGATCTGATAGTCAACGGTCAGAACAGGATGACCATTGCGAGTTTTGCTTTTGTATTCATTCTGCTCCTGTTCGTTTACAGAAGTCCAAGGAAAGCGATTGTTCCAATAATACCGATTACCGTGGTTATACTTGCTAATGGAGGTCTCATGTACCTTCTTGGCTATTCCAGGACCCTTGTTACCGCCTCTCTGAACTCTCTGACAATAGGTCTTGGAATCGATTTTTCCATTCACGTGATGGAAAGGTATTTCGAGGAGAGGAGAAGAGGATTTGAACCTGAAAAGGCAGTTGAGATTACGATAACCAACATAGGTAAGCCGATCTTAACGTCCGGCCTTACCATGGCAGGAGGTTTTGCTGCGATGCTTGCGTCACCATTCCCCATCATGTCTGATTTCGGTGTGGTCAGCCTGATGGCGATAATTCTCAGCCTCTTCGCAGCTCTCACGGTCGTTCCTGCATTTCTGGTCTTTACCGACAACCTGAACAGCAAAAACAAAAAAGAGAAATTGGATGATGTCTAATCTGAAATATGGATGTGCGAACACATAAGCTTGCGGACGGGGAACTTGTTGGCAGGGTTGTTGAGGCGGGAGATGGCTATGCAAGGGTTGTGCTGAAAACAACTGACAGTATGGCTGTTGACGAACATGGTCTTGTGCATGGTGGCTTCACGTTTGGTGCCGCAGACCTTGCTGCGATGGTTGCGGTAAATCACCCCAACGTGGTGCTTTACAAAGCTGAGGTGAGGTTCACGGCACCTGTCAGGGTTGGAGAAGAGGTTACAGCTGAAGCTACAGTTACCACAGTAGAGAACAAAAAGATCACGGTTGGCGTAAGGGCGTTTACGGATAAAACGGTGCTTGAAGGCGTGATGTACTGCTACATCCCGGACAGACATGTGCTTGAAAAATAAAAAATGAAAACTCTGGGTGCCTTATTCTTCACCCTTGCTCTTTTTGAAGTACTCCAGAATCTCTATGGGTATCGGGAATATGATTGTCGCATTCTCGGCGTTGCCAATCTCGTTCATGGTCTGGAGTATTCTCAGCATCATTGCCCCTCTGCTCTCAGCGAGAATCTCAGCGGCGTCTTTCAGCTTCATGGCTGACTGGAATTCACCATCTGCTCTGATTATCTTGGCTCTTCTTTCTCTCTCCGCTTCAGCCTGCATTGCCATTGCCCTCTGCATTTCTTTGGGGAGTTCAACGTCCTTAATTTCAACTGCAGATACCTTTATTCCCCACGGATTTGTGGCCTCATCAATAATGTGCTGAAGTCTAACGTTGAGTTTCTCCCTCTCTGAAAGAAGTTCATCAAGCTCAGCCTGGCCTATTACACTCCTCAGAGTTGTCTGTGCGATCTGGGCTGTGGCGTATCTGTAATCGAAAACCTCGGTCACGGCTTTTTCAGGATCCAGAACCCTGTAGTAAACGACTGCATTAACCCTGACCGTAACATTATCTCTCGTTACGACCTCCTGTGATGGAACATCGTAAGTTACAGTTCTCAAATCAACTACCTGCATCTGTTCGAGGAGCGGTATGACAATGAATATTCCCGGCCCTCTTGCTCCAACGAGCCTTCCGAGCCTGAAAATCACGCCTCTTTCGTATTCCTTCACTATTTTAATCGAGGACAGCAGGAACAGCAATACCACTACCAGCAGTCCTATCAAAAGTTCGCTTGCCATGAATAAAATGGTATTTTAAAGTTAAATAATTTTTGCCAGCCGCGTTCCGACATGACGTCCTTCAAGGAATTTCTCAACGGCCCCATTCTCAAGGCCGTTGAATATAAAAACGTCACAGATTCTGGCTATTCTGATTGCTTCCTCCAGTTTACCCTTCATTCCGCCTGTAACGTCTTCCTTGTTTCCTGCATCGCCAATCCTCTTTAGAATTTCGGTAAAGTTATTGGAATTTATTTCCTCGACGGGTTTGCCGTCCACAATCACAGGCAGGTCGCTTGCGAATCCAACTGCTTCGGGCCCAAGCTCCTCGGCAAGTACTCTGACAATCTCGTCTCCACTCATCACCCTGAACTTACCGCCTTCCAGAACAACATCTCCGTGAAGCACTGGAATGAATCCCATCGAGACGAGTTCCTTTATGAACTCGAAATCCGGATTGTTGAAGAACTCCATTGGGTGCAGAGGAATCGGGTTCAGCCCGTGTTCTATCAGCGAGTTGCAGAATATTGAATTGAGTCTGAGGCATGCGCTGTGCGTCCTTGAAACACCTTCCGGAGAAAGACCGAATTTTTTAACGTGAGGATGACCGAAACTGCCGGCCCCATGAACGAGAATTACCTCACCACGTATTTGCCTGGAAACCATGTCCATTATGTCTGTTTTTGCAATCTCAAACGCTCCTTCAGACTTGTCGGTTATAAGGCTCCCGCCAATCTTCAAAATCTTCAACTCTGACCCCCTCCGCAGAAAGTTTTATCCTGAAGTCTCCCTCGCCTGTTGTCAGCAGACATCCCCCGCCTCCTGCCCCGGTGATTTTTGCTGAATGTCCACTCAATTCAACATCGGCAACGATTCTGTCTATCTCAGGCGTGCTAACTCCAATGGCCCTGAGGAGACTCTGGTTTATTTTGAAAAGTAGACTCAGCTTTGTCACATCCCCATTTTCGAGCGCTCTGGCGCCCTCCAATGCAACCTGATCTATTGAATCCATTATCCTCTCAACCAGTTCCGGGTACTTTTCTTTCAGTTCCCTTACCTTTCTGACCATTTCGGAGGTTATGGACTCTATTCCTGTGTTTATCACCCCGAATTCGACGTTCGACGAAAATTTCCTCTTTTCAGGGATTATCCAGCCTCCCCCGTACGTGGAAACAAACGGATCTGTGCCGCTTCCTATTCCCTGGACGTCGAGTTCAACCTTTCTTGCGAGTTCGAAAATTTCCTCTCTGTCCATTCCGGCCTCAAATTCGGCATTCAGTGCTCCAAGTGTTGCGACTGTAACTGCAGCAGAGCTACCAAGTCCTGATGCCGGGGGTATCTGGCTTCTCACCTCAATTCTAACTCCTCTGATGCTAAAAGACTCGGAGAACCTTTTTATTGCATAGGAAATGTATGCATGCTCTCCTCTAAAATCCAGACCGGTTTTGCCAAAGTGTGAGATTATCCGGAAATCGTTTGACTTTTCTGCTTTGACATAGCATCTCAGGTTTATCGCAGATACGACAGCGTGTCTCCCGTAAACCACAGCATGTTCTCCGAATATTATTGCCTTACCGGGGGATGAGGCGATCATTGGTGAATCCCACGCATTTGAAAAATAAAAACTTACCTCAGCAAACTCTCGGAATCGGATCCATTACCGGTGGGGGGAGGATCTTCGTCGTACCTATCCTTGTTTCAACCACGACCTCTTTGAATTCGTCGGTGGCATAGCCGATTATCTCCGCATTTTTGTCATGCATTCTCAGAGCTTTCAGAACATCCTCCGCAAGCTCGTTGACAACTCCGAGAACGACCTTGCCCTCGTTGGCGAGGGTTAGTGGGTCAAGTCCGAGAGCCTCACACACCCCGGCAACGTCATCTCTGACCGGAACTCTCTCTTCGTCTATTTTTATCCCAACACCGCTTTTTTCGGCCATTTCGTTTAGAGTCTCTGCCAGTCCCCCTCTTGTTGGGTCCTTCATTGCCACAATTCCCCCCACGTCAAGCGCGTCTCTCACGGCAAACCAGACTGGCTGGACATCACTCTTAATGTCGATCTCAAATCCAAGGTCTTCCCTTTCAAGGAGCATTGTCAGACCATGCTCACCGATGGTTCCACTGACAATTATCTCATCTCCTGCTCTCAATCCGGAATCTCTGACCCACCTGAACGGGTAATCTCTGTGCTCCTTTATTGCCTCGAGATTCCTTTCAAGGTGCTCGTTTCTCATTCCAATCCCCGATGTGTTCACGAAGATACCTGCGTTCATTTCGACGACCTTTGTGTCTCCCGTTATTATTCTAACACCAATCTTCTCTACCCAGTAGGCGATATCGTCCATAATTCTCTCGAATACACTGTCCTCAAACCCCTCCTGGATTATGAACGCAAGGGACATGAATGCGGGCTCAGCACCGACAACGGCAAGGTCATTCGCCGTACCGCAAATCGCCAGGCTTCCTATGCTCCCCCCTCTGAATACCGGAGGGTAGGCGGTGTAGCTGTCTGTCGTCAGCACGTATGCATTATCAAAATCCGCCGAGTCCTCCATGTCGGAAAGAGCGATTTCTCCAGCACTGGAGTCAATTCTTGAAAAAATCCTTTTTTTGAGGAATTCTGACATGTATTTTCCGCCGGCACCATCTTCTCTTCTTATCATCTTCAAACCTCCAGGAATTTTAGAGCATACAGCTGTCCGAGGGATATCCCATTATCTCCCGCCGGAACAAACTCATTCGTGTAAAATTTCAGGCTTTCTGAAAGCGAAGCCATGAAATGGGAGTTGTAGGCAACACCTCCGCTCACAACTACCGGAATATCATGCTCTTTCACAACCTCACAGAACGCCTTTGCGAGGTAGTCTATGAGTCTCCATGCAACCGCTCTTCTATCCTCTCCCTGCTCAAGCCTTTTGAGGGAGTCAGAAAATATATGGGCGAATCTGATAATTCTGACGTAATCCTTCCTGCCTGAACCATCAATGCTGAACTCGGATGGTTCGTAGCTCTCCTCGATTACCGGCTCATACATCTGATCATCCCTTCTTGCAAGCCCTTCAGCTTTCATTGCGGGCTCTCCCTCGTATGTTCTCTTAAAGCAGACTTCCGTCATGGCTGCTATGGCGTCCATGTATCTCCCGGCTGAGGATGCTGAGATGGTGTTGATGTTCTTTACGTACATTTTCTCGAACAGCTCGAAACTCTCTCCCTCCCTTAAATACATCTCATAGCCCCTTAACAGCTCGAAGTCTTTCTCATGCTTGTATATTATCGAAAAAAGCGTTCTGAGAGGATAATGTACAGCGAGATCTCCTCCGAGTAGCTTTATTCTTTCCAGTCTTGCCACCCTCCTGAAAATTCTCTCTTTCAGGTCAACGTAGAGAACCTCGCCACCCCATATCGTGCCATCCATGCCGTAACCAGCCCCATCCACGGTTATAGCCATGGCCTTGTCAAGCCCTCTTTCAGCCATGACTGAGAGGGCGTGGGCAAGATGGTGCTGAACACTCAGCACTTCAGCTCCCGTTCTCTCGGCAAGTTCGGTGGCGTATTGTGAGGTGTTGTAGAGCGGATGCATGTCCCGGACAACAAAGTCCGGGCTGATGCTGAGGTATTCCAGCCAGAATTCGACTGCCTTTTTGAAAAATCCGTTGAACGTTTTGAAGTTGGCGGTGTTGCCAATGTACTGTGATGGTATGGCCTTGCGATCCTTCAGGACTGCTATGGAATTGTAAAGCTCAGCTCCAAGTGAAATTGCCTCGGCATCAACCTCAATACTGATTGGAGTGGGGACGAAACCCCTCGAGCGTCGTATAATCATCCTCCTTCCACCGACAATTTTCAGGACCGAATCGTCCACCCTGTTGTATATCCTCATGTTGTGGGTCAGCACAGCATCACACTTTATATCCGGCATTTCAATCGCCATCGGTTCTCCAGGCATGTTGGCAGAGGTCATGACGAGAGCATCAGCCCTCAAAAAGCTGAACAGGATTCTGTGAAGTGCAGTGTACGGTAGCATTATGCCTACAGTATCGAGGTGTGGTGCCACCTGGTAAAGCTCCATCTTCTTTTTTAGCACGACAATGGGCCTTGTGTAGCTGAGAAGCTCTGACTTTTCCTTTTCGTTCACGTATGCGTACTTCTCTGCCGTTTCAATATCCCTCACCATTACTGCAAACGGTTGCTGGGGCCTTCTGAGAACAACCCTCAGCCCTTTCACGGTATCGTCGTCAGTAAGGCATGCGATGTGAAAGCCCCCAATTCCCTTTATTGCCAGGATTTTTCCGGAATCGAGCAGCTCAGCAGCCTTCCTGATCGCCTCAACCCCTCTGATTTCACAGGGAGCAAGCTGGTAGTGAGGCCCGCATTCGGGGCAGGTTATCGACTGGGCGAAATATCTTCTGTCCTCTGGATTTTCATATTCTTCCTGACATTTTTCACAAAGGGGGAATTCCGCAAGTGTGGTGTTCTCTCTGTCGAAGGGAAGTGAGAATGAGATGCTGAACCTCTGCCCACAGTCCGTGCATGTGGTGAAAGGGTAAAGGTACCGCCTGTTGCTTTCATCAAAAATCTCCCTGGAACATTCATCGCATACTGCAAAATCCGGAGGAGGAAGTGAAAAAAGCCCGGAGACGCCACCACTTTTCAGGATTGTAAAGTCATCATAATCTCCATCTGCTTTTCGAATAATCACCTGGTCTATGACCGCCATCGGGGGCTTCTCTTTTTTGAGTCTCCCTATAAAAACATCCGGGTCTCTGTCAACCACAATCTCTACAGTACCATCTCCAACGTTTTTCACATAACCCTTAAGACCCATGTTCCTTGCAAGTCTAAAAACGAACGGTCTGAATCCCACTCCCTGAACTCTTCCGGTTACGAGGATTTTAAACACGAATCTGGGAGGGAAAATGGTTATATTACGTTTTCCATGCCTTGATGTGATGCACGAAATGAGTTATGCGGAGGCTATACTCGAAAATCTGATCAATCTGGCCGAAAGGAACAATGCCAGGGAAATTAAAAAAGCTCATCTCGTAATTGGTGAACTGCTTTTGATAAATCCCGAACAGCTTGAGTTCTGTTTCAGGGCTATAAGCAGGGAAACGATAGCCGAAAACTGCACCCTTGAAATCGAGTTTGTGAAGCCCGAAATCAGGTGTGTGAAGTGCGGGAAAGAGTTCGAGGCTCCTGCGGGAGTCTGTGAGTGCGGTGGTTTTGTAAGTGTTAACGGCGGGAAGGAAATGATTTTAAAAAGCGTAATTATGGAGGTGGATTGATGCACAAAATAGAGATCGACGCTGAAATTGATCTGCTGAGCGAAAACAGGAGACTTGCAGCGGAGAACAGAAAGTTTCTGAGGGAACATGGTATTGTTGCGGTGAACATAATGGGTGCGATAGGCTCGGGGAAAACGCTGCTTATCGAGAAGACCGTTGAAGCTCTCAAGGGCATCAGAATTGGAGTGATTCTTGGAGATGTGATATGCAGGGCGGATTATGAGAGGGTGGCGGCACATGAAGTAAAGGCTGAGCCTGTTAATACCGGAAAAGAGTGTCATCTTGATGCTCACCTGATAAATCACAGAATTCAAAAATTTGAGGATGTTGACCTCCTTCTGATTGAAAATGTTGGCAACCTGATCTGCCCGGTGGATTTTGACCTCGGAGAGGACTTCAGGGTTGTGATGGTAAGCGTTACAGAAGGAGATGATGTGGTCGAGAAGCATCCTGAAATTTTCAGGCTTGCTGACGTCATAATAATCAACAAGGTGGCACTTGCGGAGTTTGTTGAGGCGGATGTGGATAAGATGGAAAGGGATGCAAAAAATCTTAACCCTGAGGCGAGAATAATCAGGATGGATCTGAAAAAAGACATCGGGTTTGATGAGTGGATTGAATTTCTGAGGGGTGTCCTGAATGTGTCTGGCAATTCCAGCTGAAGTCGTGGAGGTTGAGTGGCCTTACGCCACGGTGGACATGAAGGGGGCTAAGAGGAAGGTGAGGGTTGATCTGCTTGATGATGTTAAGGTTGGGGATTACGTTTTAATTCATGTTGGGCTTGCGATACAGAAGGTTTCGAAAGAGGAAGTTGAGGAGATTGATAGGCTATGGCAGAAGATACTGGAAGAATAGTCCGGAAGATAGAGGAGCTTAGTGAAGGACAGGAAATCAACCTGATGCATCTGTGCGGGACACATGAAGACACAATTTCGAAGTACAACCTCAGGAGTATTCTCCCTCCAAACGTAAAGCTTCTGAGCGGACCCGGATGTCCAGTGTGCATAATCCCCGACACGGATCTGCAGGAGGTATTTCATCTTCTCGAAAACCGGGATGTTATCCTCACGACGTTTGGTGATATGGCAAGGGTTCCGTTCGAGGACAGGAGCCTCTTCTATTACAGGAGTAAGGGAAAGGACGTCAGAATAGTTTACAGCGTTTTCGATGCTGTTGAGATTGCAAAGCGGGAAGATAAGGACGTGGTATTTTTCGGCATTGGATTTGAGACGACCATGCCGTCAATAGCTGTGGCGATTAAGGATTCTCCTGAGAACTTTTACGTGTACTCTGCTCACAGGTTCTTCATCCCTGCGATAGAGGCTCTGGTATCCGAGGATATGAAGATTGATGGCTTCATCAATCCGGGACACGTTTCCACGATCGTTGGCGTGAAAGCCTATGAGAGGTACAGAAAATATGGCATTCCAATGGCCATAGCAGGATTTGAACCACAGGATGTGCTTCTTGCGGTTTACATGCTCGTTAGGGCAGTTAAAGAAAATGACGGTGGAATCTTCAACGAATACACGAGGGCAGTCAAATACGAGGGTAATGTGAAAGCCCAGGAGGTCATGAATGAGGTGTTTTATTCCAGAGATGGCGAGTGGAGGGGTCTGGGTACAATTCCTGAAACCGGCGTCGGAATAAGGAATGACTTTGAAGAAAAAGATGCCGAAAAGGTATTTGAGGATGTGTTTGAGAACTTTGCTCCAAAGGAGGATAAGCGGAAGAAGCACTGCAGGTGTGGCGAGGTCCTAAAGGGGCTGATAACTCCGAAGGATTGCAGGCTGTTCATGACTGCATGCACACCCCGAAACCCCATAGGCCCGTGCATGGTGAGCTTCGAGGGTACGTGCAATATATGGGCCAAGTACAGTATCTCATGAGTTCGCAGAAAGGTATGCAAGAATTTTTTCGTGCAGTTCCCTCAACACCTTTCTTCTATCCTCCATAAGAACGACATCTTCCTCCCCCATCACGTAGAGGTTCAGGCCAAACGGGCTTGGATAGGGGATGCGTGTAATAACCACATCGATCTCTTTCCCGATTTTTGAAAGATAATCCCTCGCATTTTTGATGTCCATCGCATCTTCCATAATCTCCCGGAATGTCTCCTTTATTACCGGGAACTCCTTTCCGAAGTGTTTCAGAAGCAGCCTGAGCAGAGTGTCTGCGTTTACCTGCTGCCTCCATACGCTTTTCTCTCTCCCGAGATAATTTCTCAAAATCATCAGGCTTCTCACAGCAACATGTCTGAACCTCCTTCTGAGAATTTCGGTTTTCATGAGCGCCTCTTTAAGGTCCTCTTCAAAATCCTTCAGCTCGAAGAGGTCGATTATTTCACTGTCCTTCAATCTTTTATTCTGAGGGAGGATGAGAACAAAGCCATTGTCGTTCAGAGTAAACTGGACATTGCACCTCTTTGCTTTTCCAACCCTGTAAGCGAATGTTCTTGCGATGGCACTGTTGGCTCTTCTGCCCACAAGGGTGTGGAAGAAATAGTAGTTTCTCTCTTCTTCAAGCTTCTCCACCACAAGCCTCCTGCTGTGTGGGATGATGCTGAACCTCTTCTGCTCGTCGAAGTACTCTATGATGGACTCTACAGCATTCCTGTCTGCTGGAAAGCTCTTCAGTATTTCATGTGCATTTTCAAGGTTTTCGTCCATTTCTTTTCTGAACTCCTGTATTCTCAGTGCGAGATCGTAGCTCAGGGGCAACTGCTCGGAAAACCAGCTTGGGACTGTAGGTTTCTCGCCCTTAACCTCTTCGACTATTATGCGCATACCCCTCGATCTCAGAAATCTGAATGTCCTTCCCGCAAGAACGAAAATATCTCCCTTAACGAGCCTCTCTGCAAACTCCTCCTCGACCTTTCCCACGTGGTGCCCATCCTTTGTCACGACCGACACTGCAACCTCGTCCGGGATTGTACCGGTGTTGAGATAGTATATGGGCCGCACCATTTTGCCCCTTTTCCCGAATTCCATGGTATCCTCGTCGAACCATATTTTTCCGTAAACGTTCTTCTCCTCAAGCTCTGAATATTTTCCTGCCAGGTATCTCAGCACGGCCACGAATTCTTCTTTTGTGAGGTTTCTGTAGGGGTATGCTCTTTTCACGACTCTGAGAGCATCATCGACACTCCATTTTCTTTCGATCGCCATTCCAACAACGTGCTGACACAGCACATCGAGAGGTTTTTCCGGAATATGGATCCTGTCAAGCCGTCTCTCAAGGGCTTCCCTGGCCAGAACAGAACACTCAATGAGGTCGTCATGGTCAAGAACCACGATTCTGCCCACACTCGTCTCGTGGAGCTTATGCCCTGCTCTGCCAATTCTCTGCAATGCTCTGTTTATGCTTTTCGGAGAACCTATGAGAATTACCAGGTCAACATATCCAATATCTATGCCAAGTTCCAGGCTTGTTGAGCTCACCACAACCTTAAGTTCGCCCCTCTTCAGCTTCTCCTCAACTTCGAGCCTCACATCCTTTGAGAGAGATGAATGGTGTGCAGCAACCGGAAACTCTTCCCCCATTATTTTTTTGAGATGGAACACGACTCTCTCCGTTGCACTTCTCGTATTTGTGAATATCAGCGTGGTCTTTGACTCTCTTATCATTTCTGCCAGTGTTTGATAGAGTCTCTCGCTTATCTCCTCAGCGGTGGCGTTGAAGAGATTTTCTACGAGTGAAAGCACTGAGATGTCAATTTTCTTTTCGAAGGTCACATCTGCAATCATACAGTCCCTCTCTCTGCCGTTTTCATATCCGGCAAGGAACTTTGCCACCTCTTCAAGCGGATGTATTGTTGCAGAGAGACCTATCCTCACCATCTTCCCTTCCTGGATTTCCTGAAGTCTCTCTACCGAGAGTGAGAGGTGGGTGCCACGTTTGTTCTCTGCAAGGGCATGAAGTTCATCTATTATGAGAAACTCCACCTTCTTCAGGGCTTTTGAGAACTTGGGTGAGCACAGAGCAATTGCAAGACTCTCGGGGGTGGTTATGAGTATATGTGGGGGCTTTCTGAGCTGTCTCTGCTTCTCGCTTGAATCCGTGTCTCCTGTTCTCACAGCTACCCTTATCTTCTGAATTCTGATCTTTTTTCTCCCTGCCAGCTCGTAGATTTCGTTCAGCGGTTCTTCGAGATTTTTCCTTATGTCGTTGTTAAGGGCTTTCAGTGGGGACACATACACGACGTACACTCTGTCCTCGAGCGTCCCCTCCACTGCTCTGTCGAGAAGCCTGCTCAGAGCGGTCATGAAAGCTGCGAGAGTCTTGCCGCTCCCGGTGGGAGAGGAGATCAGCACGTTATTGCCGTTAAAAGCCTCCATTATTGAATACTTCTGGGGTGGAGTAAATTCACCATATTTTGCTTCAAACCATTCCCTCAGAATGGGGTTGAGCCTTGATTTTATCTCCTCATCATCGTATGCATTTCCCTGAACTATCACCAGCATCCGGTTCTGTGAGGCTGCTTAAAATGTTGTGGTACCTCAATGCAATCTCCTGGTTGGTGAAAAACAATATATAATTCTTAAGCTAAAATCATGATAATTAATGGAGGTACCGTGCATGAGGAAAATACTGGTGGTTGTGCTTGCAGTTCTGGCTCTTGTAATGGCAGGTTGCTCAGGCCAGAAAGAAGAGTCCAAACCGGCTGCAACACCGACACCCGTCTCAACGCCGGAAGCTGAGAAAACCCCTGAACCCGCACAGGGAGAAAGTTCAGGTGAAAGTGGTACATCTGCCGGCGGAATCAATACGCTTTACGACCTGTTTGTGGCTAAAAAGATGTATTACGGGAAAGCAACGGTGGTGGAAAACGGGGAAACGAGGACGGTGGAGTTCTGGTATTACTATGATGCGAACAATAACGAGCAGCTAATGCGAATGGAGCATTCTGATGGCGGAGTTGTCATAATGCGGAACAAGTATGAGGATAACACGCTTACAATGACGATGTACATGAAGGGGATGCAGGGTATGCCCATGTCTCCCAACTGCGACTGGGTTATGGTAAAGACCACTCAAACTGTGAGTCCTGGAGAGGCTGAGGAGGTTAAGGATGAACCTGTGGGTGATGCATTTACGGCGACTGTGAGTTATCAGGGGCAGGTTATGGAGAACTATGAGGGGAAATTTGTTGACGCTGATCTAACGCTTTTCCAGCCCGATGGAGAGGTGTGTTCGGTAACGATGGTGATGACTCCGTCACAGGGATGAGATACTGCCATTTTGATAAAAAGGTAACAAAATTTTTTTACCCTGCTTTTTTCCCATGTCCGATGAAAAGACTTCACGCGGACCTCGGTCTTCTGGCTGTGGCGTTGATATGGGGTGCAACTTTTCCCGTTGTCAAGATTGCGCTTGAATTCATGTCTCCGTTTGCATTCAATGCGGTAAGGTTCATTTTCACAGGATTGCTTTTCTTCCCATTTTTGAGGATGGATGAACTCCGGGCTGGAATTGCCATAGGCTCTGCAACCTTCCTCGGTTATGCGCTTCAGACCGCTGGACTTCAGTACACAACGGCAACGAACGCAGGATTCATAACCTCAGTGTATATCGTGATAACTCCAATTCTGGCTTTTCTGCTGTATAGGGAGCGAGTTTCACTAACTGAGGTTGCGGCAGTTCTTCTTGCTTTTGTGGGCATTTATCTTCTTTCTGGATACGCTGGTTTCAACTACGGCGATCTGCTCATTCTTCTCTGTGCAGTAGCTTTTGCCCTCGAAATTGCCATGATTTCGCACTACGCAAAAAATCTGAACCCTCTGAGTCTTGCGGGCTGGCAGGTTGTGGCTGTGGGGATGTTTTCAGCCATGCCGGCGGCTTTCATTACTGACCGATTTGTGCTGAACAGCTACGTTCTTTTTGCCCTGCTGGTTACGGGTTTACTGGGAACGTTCGTTGCAAAAATTCTTCAGAATTACATGCAGGCACACACAAAGTCGGTGGATGCCGGAATAATTCTGTCAATGGAGGGCGTGTTTTCCTACATGTTTGCGGCCGTATTTCTCGGCGAGCGTCTCGACATGCTTCAGTATGCGGGCGTTGCCCTCCTGTTCATAGCAATACTGCTCGTTTCGCTGAAGGATGAAGTTTCCGGGCTAATCAAGGCTTAAGAATGTGGAGCCACCAATCACTGCACCCCTCTCCTTTACGTATCCGATAAATCTCCTGTAAACGACGTCTCTGCTCAGGGTCTCAGCATTACCCACGGCGATAAGAAGTCTTTTTGCTCTTGTAAGTGCAACGTTCAGCCTTCTGTAATCTCTCAGAAATCCAAGGTCCCCTTTTTCATTGCTCCTAACGAAAGAGATTATGATGACCTCCTTTTCTCTTCCCTGATAGCCGTCAACGCTCTTAACCTCACAGTCCACCAGACCTCTTATCAGCCTGACCTGATCGTCGTAGGGCGAGATTACCCCTATGCAATCCCTGTCTATTCCCATTTTTTCAAGTATTCTGACAACCTTTTCCACAATCTTCGCTTCAACAGGATTGTGGTAGGACTTGCTTCCCCTTTTGGATCTTTCCCTTCCTGATTTTTCAGTGTCGATAAAGATGAGCGGATGACTGGTGAGAAATCTTTCGGCTGTACTTCTGGCTGATGGGTTGAGGTCTGAAATCGATATTTTTTCTGCACTTTCATGGGTTTTCACCCTTCCACCGTAGAACGTCATTGATGGAAAATCTGCAATCTCCCTTCTGGCCCTGTACTGTGTATCGAGCATTTCTGATTTGAAGGGATACCTTTCGATCAGAATCTCAAAAAGCGTTCTTTCAAGTTCTTTTGCCTCCAGATTGAGGATTGTGGGGGGAAGCTGTTTGTGATCGCCCGCAAGAATGAACTTTCTGGCTTTATTGATCGGGATTAGAGTGCTGGGTATCACTGACTGCGTCGCCTCGTCGATAACTGCAACGTCGAATCTGGCATCAACTGTAAATGCGGTCGAGTTTGTGGTGAGCACAACCTGCATTTTCTCAAGAATGTCTTTTTCGATTCGCTTTTCGATTTCCTCTGCTTCACTGAAAAGCTCCTTCAGCCTCTCGTTAATCTCAAGCCACCTTGCCATGGACCTTATTGCGGCTCCTGAAACACCCCTGTAGGCCTTCACTCTCTTCTGGGCGAGTTCCATGATTTCTATGTCGCTCATACCCCTCCTGAATCTCGGTGTTGGCTGTATCTCCATCTCCCGTTTTTTCACCAGTTCTTCAATCTCTTTCCAGACCTCCTCCAGTTCTCTGTACCCTTCATGTTCTTTCTTCATTTCCTCTAAGGAGACCCTTCTCAGCTTTTCACTGATCCTTGACGGATGCCCCACCCTGACGATTTTTGCATTGCCGGCAAGTCTCTCAACCAGGTTGTCCACTGCAGTGTTGCTTTCAGCGGTGGCGAGAACCCTGTTTCCTCTCTCAACTTCCTGGAGGATGTACTCTGCAAGTGTTCGTGTTTTCCCCGTCCCGAAAGGACCATGGATGATGAAGAAGTCCTCGCTGCCCAGAGCCTTTGAAATTGCTGCTCTCTGTGAGGGATTCAGTTTATCGTCAAATGGTCTGAAATCAACCGTTTCTGCTTCGCTAACAACTTCATCTTCAAAAATCAGCTTTATGGCCATCAGTCCGCCGTAAGACAGCCTGTCGAGATTTTCCTCCATCCTGTTGAAGGTTGTGTCATCGTAAAACAGATCAACCCTGACACCCTCAAGCCCGATGTCCGGGAATTTTAGGAATTCCACGTCAATATACCTGCTGCCCCTCTCGATAACAACACCTTCGGAGGCTTTTTTAAGCGGATCTCCATTGCTTACAAGAACCACATCTCCCGGGCCTATGTCCGTTTTGATTTCAACCCGTCTTCCGAATCGTATGACTGTCTTTTTAGGATTCTGTGAGACAACCTTGCCCTTCAGCCCTGTAATCGTCTTGCCCGATTTTTCCCTCTGTGCTGCGGAGAGAGACTTTATTTCCTCAATTGCCTTTCTTCTTTCCTCTTCTCTCTCGGACTCAATCAGGTTTTTCAGGTGCTCGAGATAATCTTTATATTCCTCCATTCAGCCACCTTGGATACCATTGCATGGCGGGTTAAATCAGTTGTGGGTTCTAACTCGTGCTTCCGGATACTAACTGTCATACTAATATTCTGGCAGAAATACATATTGTCCTTGTCTTGTATTAGCAAGTGGGCGTAAAAAACTTGTATCCCTAAGAAAAAATAAGAATATGGAGTATGCAGACAATGTAAAAATGCCCGATAATGAGCTTATAAATCTTGAAAAATCCCCCTGGGGATTGGAGCAGGGTGTATCTCACTCTAACTTCCTCGAAATATTTGAACCTCTTCCGGAGCTGAAAGAGTTACTGCTGAAGGCGGAGAATATTGATGAGGCCAGAAACCTTGCACAGAAATTTTCTGGAGAGCTGTTGATTAAATGCAAGAATGGTGAAATTGTCTCAAAACCGGTGGAAAGGTGGCTGTGCGAGGAAGCGATAGGCGTTTTTATGAACCTGACCTCTGAATACATGGAGAATGTTGCGGGATTCTCGACTCTGGAATACCTCTGGAGAGCAACAAAGGGAGACGAAAACGTTTTATCGGTCATTACGGAGGGCTTCGTGGAGGAGTTCAGACACCTTTTCAGGGCAATGGCCGGAAAGGCAGAGTATTCGAAGGGCTGGCTCGGTCAGATGCTCTCTGAAAGGGGTGTTGAATTTGTCGATTTTGACCGGATAAAGGGCAGAAAAGCAGCAGAGATACGGTCAAAACATCTTGATGAGGCATGGAGAATTATAAAAGGTTACGTGGACAGGTATCCAACCGGTCTCGATGATGCGATTATTGAAAAGAGAAAGGAACAGAAAGAAAAGCTGATTGAATTCTGGGGGATAGATGAGGACAGGTGGAACAGTTACAAATGGCAGTTTTCGCATGTTCTCAAAAGGGAAAAGGGTCTTCAGATTCTGAAAGAACTGAACGAACTCGGGATCGTGAAGGTACCCGAGGACAATCTGAAGCTCGTGGAGCTTGCAATTGAGAATCACATTCCGTGGGGCATAACGCCGTACTATCTGCACCTCTGGGATTTTGAGGAGCCTTACAGGCATGACATGCACGTCAGAAGACAGGTGATGCCTCCTGAATGGTACGTCATGAACATGCTCGGTCACAAGGAAGACAGAGAAATTTACTTCGACTTCATGGGGGAGCACGATACCTCGCCGGTCGACCTTGTAACGAGAAGATATGCGATGATTGCGATTGTCAAGCCCTATGAAACCTGCCCCCAGATATGTGTGTACTGCCAGAGGAACTGGGAGGTTACCGAGCCGTTCATGGCGAACGCTTTTCCCGGATGGGAGAAAATCGAGAGGGCGATAGAGTGGTTTAGAGAGCATGACTCCATGATAGATGTCCTGATCACTGGAGGAGACCCGCTGGCTCTCAGCGATAAAACCCTTGAGAGGGTCATCAGGCGGGTTGCGGAATTCGATCATGTGGCAAACATCAGGATAGGCTCGAGAGTGATCGTCACCGTCCCGATGAGGATAACTGAAAACCTTGCAGAGATGCTCGGGAGTTACATAGAACCCGGAAAGAGGAACCTGTCAGTCTCGACCCACTTTGAAACCGCATACGAGGTAACGCCCGAAGTAAGTGAGGCAGCCTACAAGCTCAGAAAATACGGCATCATCATTTACAACCAGCACGTGTACCACAGAATGGTGAGCAGAAGGTTCGAGAATGTTGTTCTCAGAATTGCGCTGAAAAAGGCGGGCATTGAACCGTACTACACGTTCTTTCCCAAAGGCAAGATTGAGCAGAAAGATTACCTGATTCCAATTGCGAGGATCGTGCAGGAAAGGAAAGAGGAGGCAAGGCTTTTGCCAGGGGTGTTCAGAGGAGATGAGCCAGTTTTCAACGTCCCGAGAATGGGCAAAAATCACCTCCGGGCATGGCAGGACAGGGAACTCATAGCTGTAAAGCCGGATGGAAGCAGGGTGTACCTCATGCACCCTTGGGAGAAGGGCATAAGTGAAACCAAGCCTTACACGTATTCTGACGTTCCAATAAAAGAGTATCTTGATTTTCTGGAAAGTATGGGTGAGAGTCTGGAGGATTACAGGACCATCTGGTACTACTACTGATCAGAAAGTACAGCCTTCATCATCGCTTTCGCTCAGGTCCTGCCAAATTCATCATCCCAGATTTTTTTTGGCGGGATGTGTAATAAGCTTTTCTGCAATCGAGGGTCGGGTTTAAAGGATATCTCTGTTGAGCCTTTTGAAAATCCCGGTTATCCTCCTATAGTATTCTTTTAAGATTTCAAGCCTGTTCTGGAGATTTCTGTGCTGCCATGCGTCTGGATGGAATTCTCTTTCATACTCAAACCTTTTAACTGCTTCCTGACAACTTTCTCCGTTCACTGCGGTGTTTACTATTGTGGCCAGACCCCTCAACCCTGCATGCTCCGGTTTTGCCGTTCTCACAACTTTTCTGTTTATTGCCGAGGCGATGATTGAGCACAGGGAGTTAAATCTTGCACCCCCTCCCGTAATTCTTACAGACTCATTGGTTCCAGTCATCTTTTCCACGAAGTGGTAAGCCCATGCTATGTTCATTGCAACACCCTCAAACAATGCCCTGAGCATCTCTTCTTTTCCGGTTTTCAGGCTCAGGTTGAAGATGCTCGCCCTGATGTAGTGGTCGTCAATTGGGGCCCGCTCTCCGAAAAACCATGGTGTGAATATGAGGTCGGTCTCAGTCATTTCAACGATTTCATCGACCTTTACGTAATCCTCCAAATTCAGAACATTCATCACCCAGTCAATTGCCCCGCCTGCAATTTCCTGCTCAGCAACAAGCAGGTACTTTTCCGGAATCCCGCTCAGTATTGTGCCTATGTAATGCTTCACGTCAGCCTTTCTTTTCTCCACATGTGCTCCAACCCAGTCGCTTGTCCCTATGTAGATATGGATCCTGTTGTTCTCAACCGCTCCCGAACCGATTGCCGTTGTGCACATGTCTCCAGCACCAACAACCACCGGAACGCTTTCTATACCAAGTTCATTTGAAACGTCTTCATTGAGAAATCCGGCCACATCTGTGCTGTTCATTATCTTCGGAAAAAGGTCAGATTTCAGACCATAGTCTCTCATGAGGCCCTCATGCCATTCTGCTCTGTTTCTTCTCGTGTCGGCAAGCCATGTGAGGTGTGCCTCGTCATGGCTTGTTACTGCCTTTCCCGTGCATCTGTAGATCAGGTATCCCTTGATGTCGAGGAATTTCCGGGTTCTGGAGAATACTTCCGGTTCGTTGTTCTTCATCCAGAGGATCTTTGGCAGAACATCCTTGCCCGTTTTGCTCGGAGCGCCGCCCGTAATCCTCAGGAATCTGAGCAACCTCAACGGACTGTATCCCGATACGGATGGAAAGTTTCTGAAAAGGTCTTCGGGATATCCCCTACCTCTCTCGTCCAGCCATATAATCATGTTGGACAGCGGGTCGCCGTTCCTGTCCACAGGGACGAAACCAGCCATGTGGGCCGTGAATGAGATTGCTCTGATCTCATAACCCTCTACAATTTCGGCTAAGAGAGATTTCACCTGTTCCCACAGAAATTCAGGGTCCTTTTCGGCGTAGCCCTCCTTTGGATGAACGACCTTTGTTTTATCAGATTTCTCCCTGACCACTCTGAATCTCTGGTTCTCAACGATTCCCGCCTTGATTGATGTTGTGCCAACATCCACAAGAGCGAAGTAATCGGGCATGCAGATGTGTTGTATTTGAAATTATTTATAATTGACTTTATGAAACCATCCACGGTATTGCGGACAGGATGTGGTAATTCATTAAGGGTATTTGACGTGCCGAGTGTGCGCGAATCCGGTGTAATTTTCAAAAATTTGATATATGCAGGATTTCACTCTGAATCATGAATACTGTTGATCTTCAGGATATGGATGGTGTTGCAGTTGTCAGACTTAACAGAGGAAAAAAGAATCCAATAAATCCGGAGTTTGTTGATGACCTTTCTGGGGTTGTTGAGCAGGTTAAAGAGGATGAACAGATAACCTCTGCAGTTCTAACAAGCTCAAACGACAGATTTTTCTCAATAGGGCTTGATGTGCCGGAGCTGATCGATTATGACAAAGCAGAATTCAGGGAATTCATAATGGATTTCAACCTCCTCTGCCTGGATATCTACACTCTGCCAAAGCCCACTGCTGCCGCAATAAACGGACATGCGATAGCGGGAGGGTGCATCCTTGCTCTGTGCTGCGATTTCAGATATATTGGCGAAGGAAAAAAGCTGTTTGGCCTGAACGAGGTCAGGCTTGGTGTGCCTGTGCCTTACCTTCCACAGAGGATCCTCCAGCAAATTGCGGGAGACCGGGTTGCAACTGAAATGGTGTATGGGGGAGATTTCTATCCTCCGGAAAAGGTCCTTGAGATGGGAGTGGTGGACGGCGTGTTTGCTCCGGAAGAGCTGCTTCAGAAGTCCGTTGAGAGTGTAAAGAGGATTGGAGAGCTACCTGGTAGAGCATTTGCAGCTGTTAAGGCAAACAGGACTGAAAGGATAAAGGAAGACATCTTAAAACGCCTGGAAAAAGATGTTGACGTATTTGTCGAGCTGTGGTTCAGTGATGACGCCCAGCAGAGGTTAAAAGAGGCAGCAAAGAATTTTTAATCCTTTGTTTTATTTTGTATAACTCGTTTAATGCAGATATTTTGGAAGAGTTATTATCCCTTCCTCTGGAGTCTCCTGACTGCACCCAGTCTCACGAGTTCTATGGCATTTGCAATTTTAACGAGCCCATCATGTTCTCTGCTTCTTATTTTAACTTCCTTGCCAAAATCCGTGAATATTGAAAGCCTGTATGACCTGGTTACTTTCCACCAGTATAACATCAAAAAACTCGTAAAGAGAAATGCAGCCGGAGAAACAATAAATGCTATGGCTGATCCAAAGGATCCTATCCCGTAGATATATCCTAAACTGTAGAGTATTATCGACGACACCAGAAATACAAGGCCTGATATCAGGTGGCCCCACCTATTTTCTTTCTTTAGCTGTATCATCTTAACTCCGGACAGATACAGGATTTTGAGGTCTTCATTGCCATCCACAATGAGCCTGCTCTCTGTAATCCTTATCTTTCCGCGTTTAATCCTCAGATCATCGTCAATTTCATAGATTTCAGTCTCAAAAAGAACTTTTTCGGGCAACTCAACTTCCACGGATTATATTGTTGTACAGGATTTTAAAAGATTTTCTGGCAGGTTTGGAATTTCAGAGTTACAAGCTATTTGCAACTTTTTACGGAATTGAGATTAAATGGGGCCGGTGGGATTTGAACCCACGACTGGCGGGTCTCCCCGGGTCAGCACTCCAGCGGATCATCACCGCTCAGCAGACCCATCAGTCATCACACCGCTGGAGCCCGCCGCGCTTCCTGGCTACGCCACGACCCCTGTTTTCAGCATTATCGCGATTTGAATATAACTGTTGCGTTTGAGTGAATCAGACCATGGGGGGATATTCTGCAATAATTCTGTCGGCAAGATGCAGGAATGCGTTTCTGCTCGGGTAAAGGAAGCTGAGCCATGAGTGGAATATTGTCTTTCCTGAGGAGAACATACTTTTGAGCTTACCGTCATAGGGTATTATTCCGAATATGTTTTTGTTGTAGAAGTATTTGATCCCGGATTTTGTAACCATGTTTATGATGTATCCTTCCAGGCTCACACCGAGCCTGCTGAGGACCGATTCAACCTTGATTGCGTCAATGTATGCCGGCTTCAGCTCGGCGGAGACTATAAATGTGGTATCAGAGATCATGGCGGGGTACAGTGCGTATTTTGATAATCCCGGTGAAGAATCTATCAGGATGTACTCATAATCCGGTTTCAGAGCCAGTATCAGATCTCTCATTTTTTCAATTTCGATTCCCCTTTCCACGTCAACGAGAGACCTTGCCGGAATAACGTCAAAGCCAGTATTTCTCACCCTCATCCTGGATTTTATCTCGTCAACGCCAGCGTTTCCCGTAAGGTATTCCGTCAGAGTTTTTTCTGGCACCTCTTCGATGAATGTGTGAACATTTGGAAGTGCGAGGTTTGCATCCACCACAATCACGTTCTTTTTTCTCAGAGCGAGAGCAGATGCCAGATTCATTGTTACCGTGGTTTTACCAACTCCCCCCTTGCCAGAGGGAAAAGCCAAAACCCTTGCACCGGCTGTCTTCAATCTGAAGTAGTCTCTCACAATCCTTCTGAGCTTCCGCTCGAATTTTGTGAGCTCGATCAGCGTGTCTGCAGTATTCATAGGATCCTCGGGGATTTACTCTCTGTCTTCTTTTCCTTACTCACCCAGTACCTCTCACTGACGCTGTTTTTCAGCTGACCGATTTCCATGTTTATCTGGGCGATGGTGTTTTTGAGTTCGGCTATTTCGGTTGATAATTTTTCAAGTTCTTTTGCAGAGACCTCATCAGAAGAGGTATCGGCCAGATCAAGGGATTCCGATAGTCGTGATATCTCTGCTTTCATCTGGCTTATTTCGTTGAAAACACTACTCGCATTGATCTCTTCTATTTTATTCTCGAGGTCTGAAATCAGCTCCTTGAGGTTCTCCAGATCTTCTCTGTATTTTTTCTGGAAAGAAATTGATGAAAGCACCTGTTTGATTAGTTCACTGATTTTTGAACTGTCTACCAGTTTTTCAAGGTTTTCGACTCTCTCTGCGATCTCTTTTATCTGCTCATCTCTTTTTTCAAGCTCTTCAAGGAGTTCTGACCTCAGTTCTTCGGTTTTGGAATCTATATGTTTTATCTGTTCTGTAGACTGTACTATTGCTTCTTCAAGGGCAGGTAAATCCTCTTCAACGAATTTTTTCAGCTGTTCAAACAGATGATCCCACTTTTTCAGGATTTCAGCAGACATCACCTTTCACGCTCACTTTTTAATTCTCAGAGTGCTTATCGTGAGTGCGCCTTTTGCCGATGCTGTGAGCGGGTCATCCGGAACTCTGATTTTTATGGCGCTTCCCAGAGCATCCGACAGTTTCGTTTCGAACTTCTCCTTGAGTCCTGGGATTCTCGCCATACCACCGGTTAGCACGAATTCCGAACCTGTTACCAGCCTGTAAATCTTGAAATTGAACTCTGCGAGGGATGGAAGGACTTCAAGGGTTACGAAGTCTATCAGTCCATCAAGGTATCTCTCCACAGGTCTGTTCACAGCCTCGTCAAGTCTGAATGTGAACTGGCCCTTTTCGAAGAGCTGAACGGTCTCCTTTATGTTTTTCCACTCGAGCAGATTTGCATACTTCTCCTTGTATTCTCTTGCAGTTGACAGGTCAACGTTAACTGCACCTCTCGTGAGGTTCATGATTTCGTTCTTTATCCACCTGTCAACCACGTCTCCCGAAACCTCTCCGGTAACCATGCTGAATACGATTTCGCCTTTTCTCACGGCAACAAATTCCGTGGTTGTGGATCCGAGGTTTATAACGGCGTATGTCCTGTCGAGAATTCCCAGACCCTCTGGAAGAGCGAGTGAAGCCAGAAATGAGTCATTCCAGACTTCTTTCCCTGACCATCCGATTGGAACCTGACTCACAACCTTTTTGAAAAGTCCGATGCCCTCTTCCAGCTCTGTAGATGGGATGGCATACGTGACGTAGGAGTTTTCAGGAATGCCATACTTCTTGGCCACCTCTCCGAGAAAGATTCTCAGCAGTTCGGCCTCCTCTTCTGTTGCCGGCAGGCCCCCTCTGAGCATGTATGTAACATCATCTCCATAAAGCTCGGAAGCATCGTTACCGATGATGTAGTCCTTTGTTCCGGTAACGGGATTCTCCTTTTCTCTAATGCAGGTCTCCTCAACATGTATTTCGTCTCCCATCGCAATAACGGTTTTCTGAGAACCGACCTTTATACCCACGGGAATAACGCCTGGCTTTTTGTTTGTTTCGTTGCCACCATTACCTTCTGCCATAATAATTACCTCCGTATAATTGCTATGGTTATGCGTTTTTAAAATTTACCAATCAACCAGCATGGGTTTTTTGAATTACAGCGGAGCATTATAGAGAAAATCGATTCATCAAGTTTTTAAATATGAAGAGAGGTTAATCTTGTGGAGCTCAGCATTTTCCATGCAGAAGAGCTGGAAGACGTTCTGAATAGCATACCCGGTTTAAAACCGAGTTTCAAAAAACTGGGTGACGTGGAGGTTATTGCAGAAAGTGAATACGTCAGAGTTGGGAAGTACAGGAACTATGTTATTGTGCTTTCATCCGAAAAGCTGGATTTTGAGAATGCTCCGATCGAGACTTTCAGGATCGTTCTGACAGAGCTTGAGAACGGCAGGGAATTTCAGTTCGGAACCTACCGTTTTGAAGAAAATACTGTGGAGATTCAGCCTGGAAGGGAAGTGGATTTTTTCGAGCTGTCTCCAATATTCTCGGAGCTTGCAGCCCTGAAGACACTTTCACTGGATGCGGGCAACAGGGGTGAATTTCTTTCAAAGGAAGAGACGAAGATCATAGACAGAACCGTGAAAATTCTGGAAAATGCGGGAACAATGGACATTTCGGTGCTGGAAGACCTGGCGTTTGAGCTGTCATCTCTGAAGGGGAAGTTCATTTCAAGATACATGAAATTCAAGGACGAAATAGAGGAGATCGGTCAGTCTCTGATAAGGTTCAAGAGTCTCTCAAGGAAGTATGGGCATTTTCTGTATGAACTGGCGGCCGAATATGAGGACGTGCTCTCCAATCTCAGGTACTATGAAACGAGCTTTGATCAGACGCTCAGATCGGTGAGGGATTCACTGGAAACGATACATCTTAAGCTTGAGTCAATACAGAGGAGGGAGACTCTGGAATTGCAGAAGAGAACCTCTGCGCTTCAAGTTGCAGCAGCAGTAATTGAGTTCATTGTGGTGTTTTACTATACAATGGGCATCTGGAGCAAATACGCCGATCTGAGCATGCTGCCGAAATGGCTGTCACTCCTGACACTTACGGTGCTTTCGGCGACAGTCCCGCTCTTAACTGAGGCGTTTGGAGAGTATCTCCTTGAAAGAAGGGTTGGAAAGAAGCTGGTAGTGTATTCTATGCTTATGGGTTTGTGCATTGCGATAATCCTTTACACTATTTTCTTTTGATAATCTTGATGGCCTTCAATCTCTCAGAAATCATTCGAAGGTGTTCCTTTTCCTGATTGATTAGGTAATCCAGAAGTTCGATGGTTTCGTGGTCTGCACTCTTTTTCATTTCGGTGTATATTTTGATTGCATCCCTCTCCATTTCTCTTGCTTTCTCCAGTATCTCCTCCGGATCCATCATCCTGAATTGGAATGTTTAAAGATATAAAATTTGGGTAATATCAGAGTTTCAGTGCCACATGGGTCAGGAGATCGACCAGAGCTTCTATGTCTTTAAGGTTCATCATCTCAACCTCGCTGTGCAGGTACCTTATCGGTGCGCTCAGGGTCAGAATCTCGCTTTTATGTTCGAACGCGGAGGAATCCGTACCCCCTCCTGTGGTACCTATCTGTACGGGGATGTCTGCCTTTAGGGCAATGTCCCTGACCTTCAATGCGAGTTTCCGTGAGTATATTGCTGAGTTGTCCACCGCTCGTATCACTGGCCCCTGTCCAAGTCTGACATCTCCGGTGAGAAGGTTGCAGCAGCCGAAAGAGTCTATCGCAATGGCATAGTCTGGAGAATAGCTGTTTGCGAGAAATCTGGCTCCTTTCAGTCCGTTCTCTTCCTGAACCGTGAATGCGAAGACAATTTTGCCGTCCAGCTCGGGTTCGAGGTTTTCAGTGAAAATTCTCCGGATAACCTCGAAAAGCACAACCGCACCGAACCTATCGTCAAGGGATCTGCAGGAAACGTATCTGCCATTCAGGATTGAGAAGTGCTTTTTGAATACTGCAAAATCGAGTGGTTTGACTCCGAGGTCCACAGCTTCGTCCCTGTTTTCCGCACCTATGTCGATGGTGAGCTGATGCCAGGGGACAGTATCTGTTCTGCCCTCTATGTTGAGGTGGGGTGGTACTGCTCCAATTACACCATCGATTTTTCCATTTTCGGTTATGACATCAACGTGTCGTCCGTACAGCAGTCGATCGTCAATTCCTCCAATCTTTCTGAACGTGAGCTTTCCATCAGGTGTTATTCCTGTTATCAGAAGACCGATCTCATCAACATGCGCCATAAAAACGATTCTTTCATCACCACTACCTGCTTCAACTATGAGATTTCCTATTCTGTCTTCTTTAACGTCTGTGTACGGTCTGAGCCAATCCCTGAGCTTCTCTTTGACCTGACCCTCATATCCGGATATTCCAGGTATTGATGTCAGTTCTTTCAGCTTTTTTACAAGCTCCATTTTTTCTCACCTCGTGCGTGTCAGACTGAACCCATCTTCAGCGTTGCATTCAGGTTGAGGGGAGGTATCTCATCTCTGTCTATGACCAGTTCAACAAGTCTTGCCCCATCCTGTATTATAAACTCTACTCCCTCTTCGATCTGATCGTTGCCGTCAATCCTCATCGCCGGAATTCCGAACGATTCCGAGAGCGTGACAAAGTCAGGATTTTCCAGGATGGTCTGGAAGACTCTTCCCTGCTTTTGAAGCAGCTGCTTTATGTAAAGCACCCTGTACGAATTATCGTTGACTATCACAATTTTCAGGTTCAGATTCTCTCTTTTTACTGTCTCAAGCTCCTGAATGGTCATCATTATCTCTCCATCACCAGCAACAACCACGACATCTCTTTCTGGATTTGCCTTTTTGGCGCCTATTCCTGCGGGCAGGGCATAGCTCATGGCTCCGAGGTTCGTGGCTGCGAGGTATGAGCCGGGGCTGAAAACCTTCAGATTGTTGTTGGCGAATATAACGTGTGTCCCCTGGCCACCCACAACGATCCTGTCTCTGTCGAGCTTTTCGTTGAGAACATCGAAGAATCTTGCCGGGTTTACAAGCTTCGTTTCCTTGGAACTGAAGCTCGAAAGCGTTGAACTCCAGATATCTGTGTAGGATCTGACCCTTTTTACCCACTCCTCTCTGTCTCCCGTTTCAGCATGCCGGGCTTTCTTGGCAAGCTCGTTGAGAACGTGTGCCGGGTCGGCCCTTATTTGGGTGTAATACAGGGGTCGCACATCTGCAGAGGGGTCCTCCGAGATGACAACAACGTCACCTCTGGGTATGAGGGTGTAGCCGTATGTCGTTACATCATCAAGCTCGTTGCCCAGCACAAGCAGAAAATCACAGTCTTCCAGTATCCTGTCAGCTGTCAGCGACCCTCCTCCGAATCCCACCCTTCCGGCGCACATCGCATCATCTTCAGGAATTGCTCCCCTGCCGTTTCCCGATGTTATCACGTATGCTGAGAATCTTTCACTCAGAACCTTCAGGTTCTCGGGGTTGAAGTCTGGTCTTCTGACGAGCTCCCCACATGCAAGAATTGCAGGCTGCTCGGCATTCTTCATTTTTTCAATAAGGTTGTCTGTTTCCTGAACATCTCCAAGAGCCTGCGGCTGCGGCGGTTCAACCTGTTTGACGAGCGATAGCTCGGCACCCCACAGGTCTTCTGGAATCTCTATCACTCCCGGCCCGTACGGCCAGGTAAGCATGCTTTCATAAACCTTTGAGAGTACCTCAGGAAGGTCATTTTCGTCGTTTACAACTTCATAAACCTTAACCAGACCATCTGCAACGCTCTTCTGCTCGACCTCAAGCCACGCATCTGTTCCTCTGAGCCTCCTCTTTACACCTCCGGAAATCAGGAGGAGAGGGACCCTGTCCTTCATTGCTATGCCCAGAGAAATTGCAGAATTGAGAAATCCCGGACCGGCATGTACTATCGCACATGAAAGCTTCCCCGAACTTCTGAACTCAGCATCAGCTGCAGAGACTGCTGTCTGTTCATGCCTTACCGTTATAACCTCGAGTTTACCGGAATGGGCAGATAGAGCGTCATAAAAATCGAGGACTGAGGTCCCAACGATGCCATAAGCCCTCTCAACCCCCGCGGCAATCAGCGCCTCTGCGAGATATTCTGCTACCGTTTTCATAACCATCACATGTTCACGACCGATTCAGCCTGACCACCGGCAAGCACCCTCAGTATGTTCTGAACGCTGTGCTGAATGATTCTCGCCCTCGCATCCGCATTTGCTCCGGCTATGTGGGGTGTCAGGAGCAGGTTAGCCTTTGCCTCCCTCGCAAGTTTCAGCAGCGGGTGGTCCTCGTCTGGAGGCTCCTTAGAATACACGTCAATTGCAGCACCCATGATCCACTTCTCCTTCAATGCTCTGGCAAGAGCTCCTTCATCCACAAGCTCGCCTCTCGATGGGTTTATGAAAATGGCCGTTGGTTTCATCATTCTGAGCTCCTTCTGGCCGATCATTTCCCTGGTTTCGGGAGTCAGGGGAACGTGGATGGAAATGACGTCGCTCATTCTCAAAAGCTTTCCGAGGTCTGAGAACTCGGCCTCAAGCTCGCTCTCGGCCTGCTCGTTTCTGAATTTGTCGTGGTATACGATTCTTGCACCGAAAGCCCTTGCCCTTCTGGCAGTCTCTCTCCCAATCCGTCCGAAACCAATGATCCCCCATGTTTTGCCCAAGAGGTCAAACGTGCCCATGTCCATGAGCTTCCACTGCGCCCATTCTCCATTTTTCGTTGTTTCGTGAGCGTAGAGAATTCTCTTCATAAGCATTAGGGCTGCCATGACTGACCACTCGGCAACACTTGCTGTGTTTGCGCCACCTGCATTTGCGACGGGAATCCCACGCTTTCTGCATGCCTCGAGATCTATGTGGTCAAAACCCGTGCTCGGCTGCTGAATCAGCCTGACTTTTTTCATGTGTTCGACCATCTCCCCGTCAATTTTCATCTGAAAACTGTAGTCCCCAAGCACAACATCTGCGCTTTCGAGAATTTCGAGCACCTCGTCTCTCGGCTTCCCGAACACCCCTATGATTTTCAGGCCTCCTTCCAGCTGGCTTTTAAATGGTGCAAATAGGCTCTCCACAAAAGACTCCGGCAGCGGACTCATGGAAACGACAACATACTCTTCCTGTGTCATGATTAATGCTGATGATTTGCATGTATAAATATCCTTCTTCTATTGAACGTCACCTCATGAAGCATGAAATAAAAAGATTTATTTGCTCACTGAAAAATCTGAGTTCAATGGACAAAGTTACTCTCGCATTTTTGATCACCGCCATTCTCATATCCTCCGTAATTTCGGCTGCAATTACGGTTGCTTACATCAATCTGGATACATATACCACACATTTCAGCAATCAGATTGAAGAAAAGATGAAGACCAAGGTGAACTCTATTGAGAAACTTCTCAACAGCAAAATAGATGCTCAGAAGAAGGAGTTCATGTTTGTCGCATCACACCGGGAGGTTTCTTCTTTTTTCGACAGGTTCGCCAGAGCCAAAATGTCCGGAAGTTTGAACCCTCCGTATCCTTCCGAATTCGGTAACGATTCCAAATACCGTCGATTAATCGAACTTTTCCTGTCGGTGGGCAATTCGAGTGATGACATTGAAATGCTGAGGATTTTCTGGAAGGATGGCTATGTGGTTGCAGGGACTGTTTACGAGCGGGAGGATTTTTTTGATTACAAGGGCGATAAAAAGTGGTTTGAGGAAACTATTTCCGGCAACGTGTCTGACATCTACATATCTCCGATAAACATTGCGAGACACACGAAAACACCGGCTATAAGGTACACAATGCCCCTCTACTATGATGGTCAGGTAAGTGGTCTGTTGATTGCAAATTACAACTTTGAAAAGTCTTTTTCGATTATTAAGGAGCTTTACAAGAACGGGTCTGAACATATTTTCATTGTCGATCCGCATTATGAAAATGCCGAGGGTGAAATTCTCGGGCCGAGGTTCATTGTGAATACTGTCGATCCGTCCAGAGAATTCAACGAATCCTGTCCGGTGTGTCCTCTGCTGAACCTCGCTGATTTTCAGGATAAAGAGGGTTTCGTTAAATTCTCTTACGGCAATGAGACCGAGTTTTACGGGTATTACAAGTGGGCCAGACTCAAGAACGGAAGGGACTATCTCATTATCAGCGCCGTGAAGTCGGATGTTCTTACCGGGCTTCTCTACGAGTCCTACAGAGGTGCGATGATAAGCGCAATTGGTATAGCGGGAATATTTGGTATACTGGGACTTGTTCTCTCGAACTTCATTTTAAGGCCTATCGAAGACCTCATTCAGAAATCCAGGCTAATATCCAAGGGACTGTATGAAATGAAAATCGGTCCGAGAAGAGATTACAAGGAAGCGAGGCTGCTTTCGGAGGCCATTGGTGAAATGAAAGAAAACCTGTACAAGTATTCCAAAAGGCTTGAGGAGTATGGGGACGGAGTCAGGCTTGTTAATTCCATAATCAGGCACGACATAGCAAACCACCTCACCTCGGCACTGATATATCTTGAGATGTACGAGGAGACTGGAGAGAAAGACTATCTCACAAAGCTTGAGGCGTCACTTGAAAGGCTGAAAAGGGTGCTGGACGTATCGAGGGTTCTGGAAGCGGTTCTCAGGGAGGGCGAGAAAAGAGAGGTTAATCTCAGAGATGTGCTGACGAAGGTGGGCCGCCTTTATCCTGAAATTGAAATCAATGTGGAGGGCGATTGCAGGGTTAATGTTGATAGCGGAATAGAGGTCGTGTTTGACAACCTCATACAGAACTCCATAAAACATGGAAATGCTTCCAGAGTGGACATACGGATTGAGGAAACGCCAGATTACTGCATAATCGAGTATCACGACAATGGAAGAGGTATACCTGATGAAATCGCAGATAAAATCTTTGAACCTGGTTTCAGCACGTCTGGAGGCGGGTTTGGACTGTACATTGTGAAGCTCATGCTCACGAGGTATGATGGTGAAATTACCATTGAGAGATCAGAGCAGGGGGCAAGATTTGTCATCAGAATTAAAAAATAATGCTGAAAAATTAAGAAAGGTCTTTCACTTGCCTGCCAGGTAGTCGTAAAGGAATGCTGCAGCAACTGCCCCCAGTATCGGACCGATGATGTATATCGGGAAGTACTGCCAGAGGTTTATGCCATACATTGAATCCACGAGGTAAGGCCCGAAGGTTCTCGCAGGGTTCAGTGATGAGCCTGTTATGTTTCCGATTGTTACGATTATTCCTCCGACTGTCAGTCCTATTATAAGCCCTGCAAATCCTGGTGGGGCACGTTCATCCACGGCGACACCCATTATGACCATCATCAGCACGAATGTTCCAATGGCCTCTGTAATGATGGCCTGGCCATAACTTATCCCCGGAAACGGTGCGGTGGCACCCATACCCCCGATAAGGGCTGCGTTGCTCCCGACACTTGCCAGGAAGAGAATGCTGCCAAGGCTCGCACCAATCAGCTGCGCAACGATGTACGGTGCAACTTCAGAGCTCGGAAATCTTTTCGTTGCCCAGAGCGCAATGGTTACGGCAGGGTTGATGTGGGCACCACTAACCCTCCCCAGCGAGTATATGACGGCAGATATTATCAGCGCGAAGGCCATCCCTATGGCGAGCCAGTCCCCAAGTCCACCCAGGGCACCAATCCCTATGTTGAATTCGTTTGGCGTCTGGGCTTTGTTGGAGATCATGAGTGTGATTACTGCTGAACCTGCACCGAAATAAACGAGCAAAGCGGTTCCCACAAGCTCGGAGACACACTTCTTTACAAGCGTCATCCTCAGCCCTCCTCGTACGCTTCATTGCAGATGGAGCACAGAATTCTTGGCACGGTCTTTTTCAGCTTTCTTGATGGGAAGGGGTAGTCTCCTTTCCAGAGTTCAACGTCCTTCCTGACAAGATGCTCCATGCAGACTCCCATTCCGCAAACAATGCAGATAGCAACAGCCTCGGTATCTTTCCCCTGCTCTTTACAAATATAACATTTCATAAGCGCTCACCTAAAAAAAGGGGAAAAAGTTAAACTGCTTCTCTCCACTGGCAATATGCGTGTCTGGAGTCCACGAGCGCTGCCGTGGCACAGTCCTTACAGACTCTTGCCGGTGATGCCGGGGTATCCTTGTGCAGCGCAATGATGTTGGTCATCATTGTTGCCGTAACAGGCTCGCTCGTGAGCAGGCATGGATAGTCAGCCAGTCTCATCAGGGCAGAGAACCTCACGCTGATGGCACATCCGGGATACGCATAGCGCTGCGGATTCATCAGGACCTCGTTCTCGTGGATTGGATCGAGATTCACCTCAAAGCCTGAGACCTTTGGCACGAGTTTGTCTGAAAGACCGTTCCTGTCTCTCCTCGCCTTGTCGAGGTACTTCCATCCCCTGTATATCATGTCCATGAAGTCGTGGTTGTGCAGCTCAGCAGCACCGCTTCTCGTCGGATACAGCTGGACGTAGTTGTGGTACCTCTTCGTCAACAGATCGACGATCATGGGGGCGTTGAACCCATCAAGCTCCAGGATGTACTCCGTTGCGACTGCTGTTGAGCCTGTCGCCAGAGTCAGTGGCTGGTACTCGCTCGTGAATCTGTCGAGATTTGCCCTGAGAGTCGATTCCATGACGTTGCTAACAGCTTCGATTACTGCCATGACGACATCATCCTTGCACATGTTGAATGTTGACTGGGCAATGTGGTGGGCGGCATCTCCAACACAGTAAGCCGGCACGGTTACAATGTTGCCGTAATGCACACCGTCATCCATCGCCTCTTTAACTGCCCCTCTCATTCTGTTCTTGTATTCGCTCATGTATTTTCTCACATCGAAGCTCTCATGACCGTGCTCGTCCATCAGCCTTGCCTGAGCTTCAATTGGCTGATCGTAAACAAGCTTGATCATCTCAATTTCCTTCTTTATCGCATCGCTCAGTGTTGCGCCCTTTTCGATCTCGTTTGTGAAAACCCCTCCAAAGCCGTAGGAGGTGTTCATGCCCCACGACTTCGAGGCAAGGATTGCCTGGGCATGCTCCTTCGGTATGTCCACCGTTTTTAAAATTCTGTTCACGATGTTGCTTGTGCTTCCCGGTATGAGGGCGAAGTCCACAACACAGGTTGGGCCGTAGAACCCGCCATATCTCCTGACGACCTCCAGCCCTATCAGGGCTTCGGCTTTCCCTATGGCCTCAATAAACTTATCGACACTCTTTCTGAAGCTCTCATCTTCCTCGTACAGGATTTCGAGAATTGCCGGCGTCTGATAATGCTCCACGAACGGATCGTCTTCCGGCCTTACGGTCTTTGTCAGACTTCTCAAAATTTCGAAGTGGGCATTCACGCTGTCCACGTGCAGTCTTATTACTGCCTTGCTCTGGTTTCCGACAGCCTTCATGTTGTTTACCGCATCTACATACGGCTTTACATCGTCTATAACAAACTCTCCTCCTCTCTTCTCCTTAATCACGTTCACATCCGCCCACTGGGCGGCGATGGCCTCTTCGACCATCTTTTCAATGACTTCCTTCATCTAATCACCGAAATAATATAATCATTAATGATAAATATATACTCTGGTTGACAAATCTACCCTTTGTGCGTGGAAATGTCAACGCTCATTGTTAAATATGATTAAGTTGACATATACACCATGTATCTCGCAAAAATCAGGGTGAATCAGCACACCTGTTCTCTCGCAGTTGCCACGTCAATGGGCAACGCAACAATTGAACTTCTTGAATATATTCTTTTGAATGACGATGAGGCTCTGTTTCTCGGAAGGATAACGAGAATGGACGGAGATCCGAGCAAGTGCTTCAATGCGATAGAAAATCACCCCAGCACAAGATTTTTTCAGATTCTTGAAAAGACCAAGACGAACCTGGACTTCCTTGCAGTTATACGGGATACAACCGGCATCAAAGCATTTGAAGAATCATACTGCTTCATAAAGCCACCCATCATCGTTGAAGGGGGTTCAAAACTGTACACGGTTTACGCTCCTGAACTCAAGTTTCTCAGGAATGCCTATGAAAAGCTGAGGAAAGTCGGCAACTGGGAAGTCCTCGAGGTCAGGAGCATAATCGGTGAAAAGGGTGAGACTCTTACTGAAAGACAGTATGCGGTGCTGAAGGCAGCGTATGAAATGGGATATTTCGACAGAAAGCGAAAGGTAACACTTGAGGATATTGCCACCGCCTTAAACGTATCCAAGAGTGCAGTGCACAAGCACATCCAGGAGGGGCTTTGTAAGATAATTTCAAGATATTTTGCGGAGACTGAGTAAACGTTAAAAATTCCGAGCATTAAGCGGTTAATCTGGATGAACAGCAGGTTAAAAGAAGTACTTGAAAAGCTCGGTATCAGGGAACTGAACGAACTGCAGAGAATGTCCTATTCTGAGATAACTGGTGGTAAAAACTGCCTGATTATTGCACCAACCGGGAGCGGGAAGACTGAAGCTGCTGTGATACCCCTCATTGAAAAGATCTATGAGGAAAATCTTCCGGGTATGGCCCTACTTTACATCACTCCCCTCAGAGCTCTGAACAGGGACATGCTCAGGAGGATTGAACAGATTGCAAGAGAGCTTGGAATAAGCATAGCCGTAAGACATGGTGATACTGGGGAGGGAGAGAGGCGGAGGCAGTCCCTCAAGCCGCCTCAGATTCTCATAACCACACCGGAGACGTTTCAGCTACTGTTTCTCGGAAAAAATTTGAGGAAAGCCCTGAAGAACGTAAAATTTGTAGTTCTTGATGAGGTTCACGAGTTTGCTGACAGCGAGAGGGGAGTTCAGCTATCTGTCGCTCTTGAAAGGCTGCGGGAATATTCTGATTTTCAGACTGTTGCTCTTTCGGCCACGGTTGGGGACAGGGAAACGATTGCGGAATACTTCGGCTGTGAGGAGGTAATTGAATTCTACGGGCAGAAGCGCTACGAGTTCAGCGTTGTGAAGGCTGAAGCATGTGGTGCTGGTGAGCTGCCGGAAGCAGATGCCAGTTTTTCTGCAGAACTGATGAAAATAAAAGAGATCTCGGAAAATCATCGCTCCACACTTATTTTCGTCAACACCAGGCAAACTGCTGAAGCTCTCGCCCTCCACCTGAAGAAGGTGATGGATGTTGAGGTGCATCACGGTTCGCTTTCAAAGGACGTGAGGATCGAGAACGAGAGGAAGTTCATGGAAGGCGAGGTCAGGGCACTGATATGCACCTCTTCCCTTGAGCTTGGGATCGATATTGGTCATGTGGACTGCGTTATTCAGTACAACAGCCCGAGGGAGGTCAAGAGACTCATTCAGAGAGTGGGAAGAGCAGGACACAGGCTTGAAAAAGTTTCGAAGGGATACATTATTGCAAATACGTTTGACGACCTCCTCGAGTCCATCGTGATCGTGAGAAGGGCGGAGGAAAGGAAGGTAGAAAAAACAGATGTGCATGAGAGCAGTCTCGACACCCTTGCGAATCAGATTTCTGCCATTGCTCTGGAATATGGAACGATAGAGGAGGTGAAGCTGTATCGGATCATTACAAGAGCGTATCCATTCAGGAATCTGGATTATGAGTTTTTCATCCAGTTCCTGAATTTTCTGGCTGGAATGGGACTTGTGTTTTATGGTGACGGAGTGGTGAGGGCGAGGAGGAGAACGAGGAGGTATTTTTACGACAACATATCCATGATCCCTGACGAGCGACACTATCCCGTAAAGGAGATCACCACCGGGAGGATCATAGGAGTTCTTGATGAGTCCTTCCTTCAGACGTTTTCAGGTGAGCTTTTTGCAATGAAGGGTGAGGTGTGGAGAGTAATATCTGTTGACGAGTTTGTCCGGGTTTTGCCAGCGGGCGTCGATGCAGAGGTGCCTTCGTGGACGGGAGAGGAAATTCCCGTTCCGTATGAGGTAGCCCAGGATGTCGGAAGGGTCAGAAGAATCATTGGAGACCTGCTGATGGGAGAGGGCGAGGAAAGCGCTGTGAAATACCTTATGGAGAACTACAGGATAAACGAGGATGGTGCGAGATATGTTGTGGGAATTATAAAGGAACACGTCGAGAAGGGTTTCAAACTGCCGACAGACAGCCGGCTCGTGATTGAGTGCAGTGATGATGCCACAATCCTCAACGCCTGTTTTGGTCACAAGGTGAACGAAGGGCTTGGAAGAGTCCTTGCCTTGCTGATTTCAAACAGGAAGGGCAGAAACATTGGGGTGGAGATTGACCCTTACAGGATAAGGCTCATTCCCGCCACCTGTGAGGACGTTCTGAATGCTCTCGAGTATCTGCGCAATCTGAACAGGGATGAGCTGGTGAAGCTTCTCGAGCTTTCCCTTGCAGACACCAGGCTGTTTCACTGGAAGATCATAAATGTGGCGAGAAAAACGGGCTATCTCAGCAAGGATGTGGAGATGAACAGGGTAAACGTTAAAAAGCTGGTTCAGAGGCTCTATGAGACGCCCATATTCAGGGAGGCGATGAGGGAAATTCTCGTTGAGAAAATCGACTTCGAAAAAATTTATGATATTCTTGCGAACTTCGATGATTTTGAGGTTGTAACATATCACACAATAACCCCCGTGGGCAGTGCATCATCAAAACAGAGTTTCGACGTTCTCTTCACGTCTAAACCAATACGTGCTGTCATTGAAACCTTCAGAAAAAGGATAGAGAATGAGAACTGCCACTTTCACTGCCTTAACTGTGGCTATACGATAACACTGAAGGTCAGGATGATCGACTCCCTGCAGTGTCCCAGATGCAAATCGAGAATGGTTGCGGTTGTGAGCGGGAGGAGAGACCTGAGCAAAATTGACAGGGGAGAGCTTTACAGAATTGCAAATCTTGTCATGGTACACGGCATGAAGGCCGTTTACGCCCTGAACACGTATGGCATTGGGGTTGAGACTGCAACCAGAATTTTGCTCAATTTTTACCCCGATGAGGAAAGCTTTCTTAAAGCTCTGCTTGAGGCGGAAAAGAATTACATAAAATCAAGAGCATTCTGGGACTGATGGGTATGGATGTTGAGGAAAGGCTGAGAGAAATTAAGGAGCATTTCGGAGAGCTTATCGATGACGATACTGCGAGGTTGCTTGCAGAATACAGTCTCGGGAAGTTCGTACCGGATGCCCGTACCGGCAGGATAAGGGGTCTTGTTAAGGACAAGAGAATTTACAGGGATAGAGGATACTGCAGACTCGTGGTGGAGACCGAGGATGGTGATGTTAACCTGTACTTCTGGGATGAGGCCTATGAGGTTGCGCTGAATGACATCTTTCCTGGAATGAATGTGGAGGTTGAGGCGTCAAGGGGTGAGAGCGGATACCACGTCAGAAATGGTGAGGTTGTCAGGGTGGAGGTTGACGAGAGCCGGATAAAGACCGTGTCCGAAATAGAGAATGGCACTGTGAATGTAAAAGGGCGTATTGCAGGAATTGAAGGAATCCGGGAGACAAGGGATGGGAAGAAGCTTGCCTCTTTCGTGATAACTGATGGTAAGGTGTTCACACCACTCGTTCTGTGGGACGACAAGGTGGAGTTTGCGGAGATTCTGTCGCCGGGTGATGAGGTGATAATCTTCAATGCCTATGTGAATGAATTCAGGGGGAAGAAGAACATTCATGCCGGCAGGAATTCGTACATTGACGTCAGACGCTTTTCATGAATTCCACAACAGAGTCCACGAGCTGATCCATCGTTCCCGTATAGAAGTGATCTGTGTCAAGCTCGGTAATCTTTTTTGGTTCGCTCATCATCTCGATTATCTCTCTGCTTTCGCTGTAGGGTACAAATTCATCTTTTATAGCATAAACAATGAGCTTTGGGACTGTGCTGTCTTTGAGTGATATGCTGTTGATTTTTTTCAGGGGCGAGATCAGTATAAGGGCTTTTGCTTCCCCGGCAACATTGCTTGCAACCACAGATCCAAACGAGTAGCCCAGGACTGCAACACCGTCATGCCTTTCTCTGAGGTAGTCAAGCATGATTTTTGCATCTTCTATTTCCCCCACTCCCATTCTGAACGGCTGTTTGTAGTCAAACGACAGCGTGGAGATGTTCATCTCATTCAGAGCCTCTGAGATTCTTTCCAGACGGATGTCGAATCTGTTGCCCCCCATCAGAGGATGCGGAGGACAGAGAAGGACAGCGTCATTTCCTGCTTCTCTGTAACTTGCCCGTATGCCACCGTGAATGATTTCCATGTTGCATTATTCACACCATCAGTTAAAAATTAATACCCTCCTGACAAAATTGCCAGCAATGAATTACGCTGACATTGGTCTCAGGGTTGGGATTGAGATTCACCAGCAGCTTGACACGAGACACAAGCTCTTCTGCAACTGTCCAACCGAGCTGAGAGAGGTGGAAGAATCGAATTTCGAGTTCATCAGGTTTTTGAGGTCGAAACGGAGCGAGCTTGGAGATGTGGACCGAGCGGCAAGAGAAGAAGTGATGAGGAAAAAGAGGTTCGTCTACAAATTTTACGATACAACGTGTCTTGTTGAGGCGGACGAGGAGCCGCCGAGGGAAATAAACAGAGAAGCAATAAAGATAGGGATTCAGATTGCAAGGATGCTGAACATGGAGCTTGTTGATGAGCTTCATGTCATGAGGAAAATAGTGATCGATGGCAGCAACACGACAGGGTTCCAGCGAACGGCCCTTCTCGCCTTCGGTGGTCATGTCGATGTTGACGGTAAGAGAATAGGCATAGCAACACTCTGCATTGAGGAGGAGGCTGCCAGAAAGGTGGAGGAGAGGGGCAGTGAAACCGTGTACTCTCTGGACAGACTCGGCATACCTCTCGTCGAGATAGGGACTGAGCCGGACATTGACAGTCCTGAACTTGCCAGGAAAGCTGCATGGAGGCTGGGAATGATTCTCCGGAGTACAGGGAAGGTTAAAAGAGGTCTCGGGACAATAAGGCAGGATGTGAACATTTCAATCAGGGATGGTGCGAGGGTTGAGATCAAGGGTGTTCAGAATCTGGACATTCTTGACAAAATCGTTGAGTATGAGGTGCAGAGACAGCTGAACCTCCTGAAAATAAGGGACGAACTCAGAGAAAGGGGGGCCGAGGTCTTTAATGAAATATATGATGTTAAAGAGGTCTTTGCAGAAACAAAATCCAAGATTTTGAGGAGAGCAGAGTCCATAATGGCAGTCAGGCTATCAGGATTTGCTGGACTTGTTGGCATGGAGATACAGCCTGGTAGGAGGCTCGGTACTGAATTTGCAGACATTGCAAAAACCTTTGGCCTTGGAGGCATATTTCATACGGATGAGCTTCCCGCCTATGGCATAAGTGAGGTGGAGGTTGCGAGGCTGAGAGAGGCGGTTGGAGCCGGAGATGGCGATGCAGTAATCATCGCTTCGGGCGAAAGGGGGAAGGTCAGGAGCGCCCTCGAAAGAATCATCGAACGGGCAAGGTACTGTCTTGTGGGAGTCCCTGAGGAAACAAGAAGGGCAAACGAGGATGGAACAACTTCATACATGCGTCCTCTTCCTGGATCAGCGAGAATGTATCCGGAGACGGATGTGCCACCAGTTTCAATCGATGAAAAACTGAGGTCAGTGGAGATTCCAGAGCTTATAGAGGAAAGGGCCAAGAGGTTTGTCCGGGATTACGCTCTTCCGGAAGACCTTGCGGTTATTATGGCAGAACCATCAAATGCGAAAATCTTCGAGGAATTTGCGGGGCAGGTTGAGCCAAAGGTTGTTGCGAGGGTTCTGCACATCCTGCCGTCTCAGCTCAGGAGAGAGGGCTATGATGTTGAAAGGCTGAGTGAGGACGACTTCAGACTCACACTTTCCATGATCAGGGACGGGAAGATTGCGAAGGAGGGAGCTGAGGAGGTGCTCAAGATTCTGACACAGGAAAAGCTTGGGGAAGACGAGATTATTGCAAGGCTCTCTCCTGCTGAAGACCTGGATGGGTTCATCGCAAAGCTTGTGGAAGAGAAAAGAGATTTTATAGCAGAGAGGGGCGAACATGCATTCAAACCTCTTATGGGGCTCGTGATGAAGGAATTCAGGGGTAAGGTCGATGGAAAGATCATCGCGGAGAGGCTCAGAAATGCAATAAAACAGGCACTGGATAGCTCATAAATTGTGCTATCTTTCTTTTTCTGATCTGGATTTCTCTGTCAGATTGTGGCTTTTATCTCCGGTTTCGTCATCTCTCCGGAACTCAAACCGAAATTTTTATAAATTATTGCTACTGTGTCTCATACTAACAAGGTGGTGACATGGAGATTGGGAAGAGGATCAGGATTGAGAGAATAATGAGCAGGGACAGCGGAAATACGGTGATAGTCCCTCTGGATCATGGCGTGAGCATGGGGCCAATTGAGGGCATTGTTGATCTCCGAAAGACAATAAATGAAGTGGCGGAGGGAGGAGCAAATGCAGTTGTTGTGCATAAGGGCATTGTGGCTGAAGGTCATAGAGGGTACGGCAAGGACGTTGGACTGATACTTCACCTTTCAGCCTCTACCATGCTCTCCCCTGACCCCGACGAAAAGGTGCTTGTGGCGACTGTAGAGGAGGCGATAAAGCTTGGAGCGGATGCGGTGAGCGTTCACATAAACATCGGGAGTAACACTGAAGCGGAACAGCTCATGAAGCTGGGCAGGATAAGCCGGGATTGCAGGGAGTGGGGTGTGCCTCTGCTTGCAATGATGTATCCGAGGGGCAACGGAATAAACCAGTTTGACGAAAAAACCGTGTCCCTTGCGGTCAGAGTTGGGGCTGAGCTTGGAGCTGATATAATCAAGACAAACTTCACTGGCAGTGTGGAATCTTTCAGGAGGGTGGTTGAAGGCTGTCCAGCGCCTGTAGTGGTTGCCGGAGGTCCAAAAATGAATTCAACCGAGGAGATACTGAAGATGATAGATATGGCGATGGATGCTGGGGCAAGAGGTGTGGCCATAGGCAGAAACGTGTTTCAGGCGGAAAACCCCAGAAGGATGACTGAAGCCATCTCAATAATCGTTCATGAAAATAGGGGCTGGAGAGAGGCAATAAAACATCTGCAAGGTTAATTTTATCAATCCCTCTTTCTCTCTGTTTTTCAGGTGGTGAGTTTGAGAATACCTCTTTACATTGAGTTTGAGGGTAAAAACGTCCTGGTAATCGGTGGAGGTGGAGTTGGGACAAGCAGGGTCAGGAAGTTTCTGAACGCCGGAGCAAACGTGAGGGTTTTGAGCCTCGACTTCAGTGATGAGCTTAGAGGGATTGAGGGGGTTGAGCTTGTTGCAGGGGATGCAAGGGATGCAGATGTTCTTGAGGAGAACATTATGTGGTGTGATCTGGTGACTGTCGCAATTCCAGACATTGGCATAAATGATACGGTCATTGAGCTTGCGAGAAAGCACAAAGCTCTTGTCAATCTCGCAAATGATGCTGATAAAACAGAGGTGGTTGTTCCTTTTGACGGAGAGGTGGATGGAATCAGGTTTGCGGTTACGACCGAGGGTAAGAGCGGAGTGGTTGCCAGGGCTGTGAGAGACAAGTTTTTGAAACTGCTTCAGGAGGATGAGGAGATTCTGAACCTGCTGAAGGCGATGGATTTCCTCAAGAAATACATGAAGGAGAACGATGTCCCTGTTAGCGTGAGAATGAAGATGTATTTTGCCGTGAGCAGTGATGAACATTTCAGAAAACTTGTCAGGGATGGAAAGGTCGAGGAGGCAAAGGATTTTGCGGTGAGGTTCATTAAGGAGTATATGGAAGGCAGAAGGGAAATCGACGAGAGTGTCGTTAAGATAAGATTCTGAGGTGGTTTTCTTGGACAGAGAGCTTCTGATGAAGGCACAGTACGAAATGCCCGTCAGCGAAACTCCGTTTGTTGATCTGGCCGACAGCCTTGGTAAACCTGCAGATTATGTGGTCGAGGCTCTGAAAGAATATCTGAAAAATGGCATCGTGAAAAAAATCGGTCCCCAGCTCAACTATAAAGCCTTCCGGGGTATAAGCCACGCCGCTCTTGTGGGTGCAGAGGTCAGGGATGTTGATAGAGCTGTCAGAATAATAAATGCTGAAAAGAAGGTGAAGCATAACTTTCTGAGAGAGCATGGAGTATACAACATCTGGTTCACGATCAAGGCTCCCACAAAAGAGGAGCTTTTTGAGAGGACTAAAGAATTAATGGAGAGGTGTGGGGTCGAAAATTACGTGGTTCTGCCGAGTGTCCGGGTTTACAAGATGGATGTCAAGTACGATCTGTTCAGAGGGGTTTCATTCAGCACGAGGGTGGAGGAAAGGGCAAATGTACCGAGGGTCGAGGAGCTTGGCGTTGATGGAAAAATGCTCAGAGACATGGAGCGAAACTTCAGCGTAGAGGAAAGACCATTCAGGAAGTTTGCAGAGAAGTATGGCTATTCAGAGGCTGAGCTTGCCGATCTGGTTTCGGAGCTTATCGAGAAGAGGGTTGTTAGAGATTTCTATGCGGTGCTGAACGGGCACAATGCGGGTTTCAGGGAGAACGGCATGAATCTGATAAAGACGGACGAGCCGGAAAAAGTTGCGAAGAAGCTCCTGAGGGACATTCCCGAAATAACTCACCTCGTCCAGAGGGAGGTACCAGAGAACTGGAACTATCCGGTGTACTTTATGATTCATGCTGTAAACAGAGAAATTATAGAGCAGGTAGCAGACCGGGCAAGAAGAGCTGAAGGTGTTGAGGAGCTTGAGATTCTGTACAGCCTGAAGAGCTTCAAGGATTAATCATTTTACCTTGAACCTTCTGACATTTCCGCAGTTCAGGCATGTTACCCTGACGACACCCTTGCTCACCCTCACCCTGACCCTGTCGCTTCTGTACGGATACAGGCACTTTTTGCAGAACCTGAGCTTTTTCTTTCTCAGCCTTATTCTGTACTTTCTTGCAATTCTTGTTGCAAGCTCAACATACCGTCTGGAGAGATCGTAGTCCTCGAGCTTTACCCTGTCTGCAAGATCGAGCAGGTAGTTTATCCTCTCTCGGGCTATCTTCCTTTCGAGACCCTTCTTTCTTTTAACAGCCATTTTCACACCTGCATTTCTCAACCGGTTTAAAGCACTTCCCACACCTTCTGACCTCGATAAAGCTGTCATCAAACACAATTCTTATCTTTCTGGATTCGAGCATCGCAATGCCCAGTTTTTTTCTGGCGGATTCAAGCAACCTGCTTATCGTTGGCTGCGAAATGCCCATAAGCTCAGCCGCCTCCTTCTGGCTGAATCCCATAATATCAACAAGTCTGACAGCTTCTGCCTCGTCCGGATAAATTGCCACTTCTCCTCCTTTTTCGTGAAAGCTGAACTCAACGAATCTCTTTCTTTTCCTCCTAGGCATTTGAATATTTATTCATTAATTGGTATTTAACTGTTTTTTCACCTGTGTGGTTCTCACAGACTTTAAATCTCGTCCCCTCCAGAATGCCTCGCCACCATAAAAATCATAAACCCTACCGTTTCCCAATTTTTGAGGGTCCGTGGTCTAGTGGTTATGACGCCTGCCTCACACGCAGGAGGTCCCCGGTTCGAATCCGGGCGGACCCATCCTAATTTTCGGGTGAGTCCTGCTTTTGATTCTGGTTTCGCAGCTTCTCCATCCTCCAAAGGGCCAATGGAGATCTGTTATGATAAATCATGAGATTATTTAATTTCGTGCAAAATATATATCACCGAAAATATTTATAAGCCGAGAGATAAGATTAAGATATGCGAGAGGACAGTTATGTAAAACTGCACGAGCTGAAAGAGTTCGTCAAGACATTACCTGAAGATGCAGTATCGAGAGAGATAATCCTTGGTGAGAGGGATAAATTGTCTTTTAAGGAGTGCATGAGCAAAATAGACCTCTGGATCAGGTTGATAGAAAGGGATTTGAAGAGAATTGAGAATGAAAAATGAATTAAGTCCGTTTAACTGGAAAATTGTCTGTTTTGTGAGATAAATAAATCAAATTAAGGATCGGCTTTATTTTCGCAATGGAATACGGTCTGAACTGCCTCCAAAGACGGGAATATCCAGAGCGAGAATCATGAATTAATCTGCGGGAGGATACTTGAGAAAGGCAGGAAAGAAGCGCAGGGGGATGATCAGGTACATTCTCAGGAGATGCGATAGAGGGCTGATGCTGAAGGCTCTGATGGAGGGATAAAGTGCACAAAAACATTTAAAAAGCAATTCCCTTACCCACAGTGCCATGTCTCAGAAACCGGTTGAGGAAATCAGAACTGAGTTGAAAGAAGAGTATCCTGATATTGACTTTGACGATGATCTTCTAGCAATTGTCGGAAGCATCCCGCCAAATCCACCTGAAATGGACAGGGTGGTTTTGAGGAGGGCTGTGGAGAAGGTTATGGGATGGGGTGGATTATGAGACTCGTTTTCGACTCTGATGCGCTGATCAAGCTAACAAAGGCAGGATTGAAGGAGCTGATTGTAACCAATCTGGATATTGCCATCCCCAAAAGGGTCTACGAAGAGACTGTGAAAATTCCCAGGGGTAGAAGGTTTCCAGATGCAGAGGAGATAGAGGGAAACGTGAACTCCGGAAAAATACAGGTCAATGAAACTCAAAGAGAGAAAAAAGGAGGAATTTGAAGCAGTAAATCTTTTCAAATCGGGAGATTTTGATGCTATTGTCAGCGATGACAGGAAATTCCTCAAACAGCTTGGCAGAATGGGAATTCCATTCTCACACCATCTTCATTGATAGTTCTACTCCTCTACAGAGGAAAGCTCTCCAAGGAAGAAGCACTGTCATGCATAGAAAGGCTGAGAAAGTATATATCGAATGAGGAGTATTTAGTCAATATTGTAGAGGTGGAAAAATGGGGGAGGTAATTATCATCCGTGACTCGTCTCTCAAAAACGTCCTTGACCTGATGAAGAAGGAAGGGCTTGATGAAGAGGGGGCGATAAAAAAGATACTCCGTCTTGGCATAACAGATTACGTTCTCGAACTCTATCAGAAGGGCGAACTCACAGTCAGAGAGGTTGCTGATATTCTTGACATCAGTTTGAGAGAAGCAATCGAACTCATAGAGGAGAGAGCTGGTGGTGGGAATGTTTCTGCTGAAGAGCAGATAAAGGCTTTAGAGCTGGCAAAAAAGCTGTCAGAGTGAAAAGTGGTTGGAGTTATGAATGTCATATATGACAGAAAAGCGAACATCCTGTATCTGAAGTTTTCAGATTCAAAGCTAGTCGACTCTGACATGGTAAATGAGGACGTTGTCGTATCTTTTGATAAGGATGGTGAGATAGTGAACATCGATTTCTGCTAACCTGCAGATCAAGCTTCTATGGATTCTACAATAATCTCCAAAATTTTTCAAAAAGTTAATAAATATATTCTGAGCTTAAAGAGAATATGAAATACAATATGTTTGAAACACTAATAGAGTTTACCTGAACTGTTAAAATGAAAAATGAATTTACCAAAACTCCATACTCGCTGTTGTGGGATGAAGTTGGAATTCAGACACTTTTGTTCTATCATCTGAGAAATTCTATGAGGGGATGCGTTGATACCAGTCTGGTGATACCAGAATATAGTCCCAAAGTTCCCGAAAACGCTAAATGTACATTGCATCAGGATGTTATGCAAAAATACGCAGGAAAAGAATGGAATGGGAAAATTGATCTGTGTATTGTAGAATTTGGCGAAGATGTACTTAATCTGTTCAAAAATCCGAAAAAGTACAATAACTGCAGTTTCTGGTGTTTTGAGCCAAGACCGGTCATCGCGATGGAAATTAAATTCACGTGGAAGAATGAGATTGTAAACCATATCAAACACGACATAAAGAAACTCTACAAAATGATTGAAGATTGGGGGACTGAGCTGGTATACCTATGCCTCGTTACTGATATTGAAAATGAAAGGGACTATACGGATTTTTTAAGTTTAGTAAAGGATAAAATAGTTGATCACAGAGAAAAATTCAGAATTGCAGTGGGAACATGGTATGACAATCCCGAGACGTCGGAATTATGGAAAATTGAAAAAGTTGTAGATCGATAGGGGCTTAGTTCATGAGTACTTCCCTGGGTGATCTGCTGCAAGATCATCTGAAAAGCAAAATGGACACAACATTAATACCAGTTTACTTCCGCAACCACACGGACATGAAAATTCAGTTTCTCTTTCCACGGCTGCACTTTCAGAAAATACTGCGCCACACGATTTACAGAGCAATTTCATAATAATTGGGTTTGTCAATAATATATTAAATTACTCTTTTCAACTGATTGTTTTCAAGGTCTCCATTTAACTTGCATTTCCGTTCTCCATTTGATATATTCATTTACTGCATATTTTATCTTGTCCTTTGGTACATGGGTAAATTTCAGGAATGAGCTGATTTCTTCTATCAATTCCTTCTCCGGAGTTAATCCAAGTTCTATGAGGATTTCCTCAATTTTTTGGTAACACATATCTCTCACCAATGTATGAGTATCTATAAAGTTGTATATAGAGATTGTCTGGTATTTGTACCCAGCTTTTGCATAACACATATTTATCAGGGTCACTCTGTCGAAAGTTCAGGTCGAACATATTCTTCATAAGCCTCTTCTATCATCCTCTCGATTCCCTCCCAGTACATTAGATCTTCTTCAGACAACGTCTATGTTGTCAAGCATCTTCATCAGGTTCCTTTCCGGACTCCCGCCCTTCAGACTCTTCCCGCTGCTGTGCTCGCACTCAGCAATGCAGTACCTGCAGCTGGGATTTGGTATGATCTCCTCTCCTCTAATCTCCTTTATGTCCTTTAACAGCCCAAGAAACTCCTCCATGAGCCTGCTTGCGATTCCGGGCGAGAGCCTCGTCACCTTCCCGGTTCTCAGTTCGGCAACACGATTCCATGGTATTTCAGAGTATTTCGATCTTATCTCTCCGGGAATATTTCCGGCGGCCTCGCCTGTGCTCTCAAGGTTCCTGAGAACAGCATCAGCAACAATATCCTTTCCCTTGAAATCTTCAGAATCTTCGATGGATTCCGTGTACCTTTCTATCTTCTCAATTGCTTCGAGCATATCCTGAATGAAAAGCTCCGGGCTCCTCTTAGACATACACGATCTCCCTTTCAATTGACTTCCAGAGTAGAGGTTTGCTCATGGCTGCCTTTTTGGTGAGGATGTCAACCCTCACTCCGAGCAGATCCTCAAGAAACTCTTTCAGATCCACAATCTCCCACCCAACCGGTTCGCTGAACTCCACTATTATGTCCACATCGTGGACTACTTCCTCCTCTCTTGCGAGAGAGCCAAAAAGGCCAATACTCTTGATTTTGAACCTCTCTTTCAGAATGCTCTCGTTTTCTCTTATTTTTTGAATAACTTCTTCGAGCTTCATAATCACCCCAGCCTATAACCTAATGAATCCAGAACTTCTTTAATTTTTCCCGTCAGCCCTTCCCATCCCATCGAAAAGACTGTTCCTCCCACAGACATCCAACAAAACCGGAATTCTGGAGTGGATGACTTTTCGAGAGGTTGTGGGATGTGGGCTGATGAAAATCCGAGATCAGAATTTACACTTCTGAATCGGCCTCTGCTCACGGAATGCTTTACAGGTCCCCGATCTGCAATCTGACTTCACAGCTCCACAGCATCGATAATGTATTCTCAAGACTCTCCTCAGACTTCGCCACCTCATCATCCAACAGGCTTATCGTTTCTTCAAGCGATGCTATCCTTCTCTCAAGCACCCTCTGCCTTTCAGCAGGATTGCGTCTCTCACACTGCGACTCGAGCTTTCTGACCTCAGATTCTAGAGCCTTAAGCCTTCTTTTGAGCTCCTGGATTTTTTCAACTTCAAGCTCGAGACTCCCATTCAGGATTTCTTCAAGGAATCTGAGGGTTGTATCCAGCTTTTTCTCCTTCAGCTTTATGTTCCCCTTCCTGACCTCGGAAAGTGCACCCGAGGCGAGGTTCTTCAGATCATCCATGTTGAGCAGAAGGTGGCGGGTGTCAGTGTTGACCTTCACACCTATTGCATGGGCGTAAAGCCTGAGGGGCTTTTTTACGCGGGCAATTTTTCTGTGCACCTCGTCTTCCATTGTCCTCATCTCATGTCCTATCGCCTCCATTTCTGCCCTCAGGTTTGTGAGAATTTCACCGGCTCCTTTATCATCCTCTGATTCCACTTCCGCCCTGACACACTCAATTTCCAACAGTAGTTCAGAGAGCTCACGACTCGCCCTGTTTCTTTCTTCAATTAGGATTCTTGTCTTTTCGATCAGCCGGAGCGCGTCCTCAAGATCTCCGAGTCCAGCCTCTTTCCTCTTCTCTTCAACATCCGAGATGATGCCCGCAATGCTTCTGAGGTGGCTGTCAATCTGTTCGATCTCCGGGGCATTTACCGCAAAAAGCATTCTGAAATACTTCACCTTCATAGATGCCACTTTTTCAAGCTTTTTCGATGCTTCGAGGAACACGTCACCCGAGCTGTCCCCTGGCTCGTTTTTCCACAGTGTCAGCATGGCTGAAACAAAGTTACGGGCCTGATTCCTCAGCCTCGGGTGCACCGGATCCACGTCAAACATCTCGAGAGCCGAGACCAGGTTGACAATTTCTGCACGCATTTCTGCTTCCTTTTCCGAGATGAAAGTTTCAATACTTTTTTTGGCAGAGCCTATCATGTTCAGGACTCTGATTTCAGCCTCCTCCAGTGTTAGCTCCTCAATCTTTTTTCTTTTGAAAAATCCGAATCCCATCAACTGAAATATTCCAGAGTTCTTTATAGCCATTACTGCCAACATGGCTGAAAAAGAGTCAGTGCACAAACCCGCTCACCAAGACCCTCAGCCCACCCGGTTTACACAGTCACCAATGTTTAAATATTTTGGAAATAAACAGTAAAATCGATGAATCGGGAGCCTCTTTATTTTGAAGCAATCAATGTTGGAGATGCTGTGGAATCGATTCCGAGAACGATTGTCGAGTCTGACATCTGGATGTTTGCATACCTGACGGGCGATTTCTTTCCACTTCACACGGATGTGGAATTCTCCAGGAACACAGTTTTTGGAGAGAGGATTGCTCAGGGGATGCTTGTTCTCTCAGTTGCGCTCGGGATGATTGATCAGGTGCTACTGTCCAGGTATGATGTCAGCTCCGTTGTGGCTTTTTACGGAATAGAAGATGTGAGATTTCTCGAACCTGTTTTCATCGGAGATACGATAAGAGCGAGAGCAGAGGTTGTGGAGAAGAGAGATGCGGGAGAGAAATCAGGGGTTGTAACCTACAGGCTTGAGGTGATAAATCAAAAAAATGAGGTGGTGCTAATCGCCAGATATTCTGCACTCATCAGGAAATCTCCTGTAAAATGATCTCCTTCAATTTTATCCTGTCTGCCTTGCCGAGACGTGTGAGGGGAATCGAATCTCTTACCAGTATTTTTTTCGGAACTTTAAAGTCGGCAAGCTCTCTTTTACACGCTCCGAGAATCTCCTCGGCATCAATCTCAGCACCCGGCTTTGGAACAACTGCAAGCCATACAACCTCGCCATAAACTTCGTGCGGAGCTCCAAATGCTGCAGCAATAGCCACCTTTGGGTTTTTCATTGCAACCTCTTCAACCTCTGATGGCAGCACCGTGTAGCTTCCAACCCTTATGACTTCCTTTTTTCTGCCGACTATGTACAGCTCGCCACCCTTCATATATCCGAGATCTCCACTTACCCAGTATCCGTCTTCGAACCCCTTTTCAGTTTCTTCCGGCTGGTTGAAATAGCCCTTGCTCACCATTGGCCCCTTAACAAGGATCTCCCCAATCTCGCCGTCTTCCAGTTCTTCTCCGCTGTCATTCACGATTTTCACTTCGACGCCCTCAAAAGGCACGCCAACGTATCCCTCCGTGAATTTGTCCGGGTCATCTTCAGGTCGGGAAAATGTCGCAAACCCTGACGTCTCTGTCGAGCCATACCCTATGCCTATTTTATCGCACCAGTCCATCATGCGCCTGAGCATTTCGGGATTCAGCTTCTCACCGGCGGTTACGAGCATCTCAACCGGAGGCAGAGGTATTTTGTTCTGGGCTGCGAAGGAAAACACCAGTGCGAACATTGTTGGAACTGCACCGAAAAACGGTATCCTCTCATCTGAAAGCTCCTTAATGACCACGTCGGGTCTCCAGTGGTCAATCAGAATCATTTTTGACCCGTTGATGATTCCAACGGCAAGAAGCTCAGTAGTTCCCCCAACGTGGCTCGGTGGGAGGTGAATCAGTGAATTCAGCCTTTCCTCCCTCCCCAGATATCCAAGTATGCTCCTCAGCTCGCCAACCGCCATCGAAATGACGTTTCTGTGGGACAGCAGCGTGGCTTTTGGGACACCTGTCGTGCCTCCCGTGAAGATTATCAGAATATCATCATCGGGAGATTGTTCCACCGACTTTTTCAGAGGTTTTTCTTCCAGCAGCTCGTAGAAGGATGGTTCGGAATTGAGGAAAAACATCTCTGGACTTCCAATTTCGTTTTTGATCTCTTCAAGAATCGCCCTTACGTTATTGTCCTGGAAAATGTCGATCGATACCACCACTTTTGGCATTGCATGGCCGAGAAATCGCCTCAGTTCAGCTATTCTGTATCTCACATCCATGGGAACGCATATAGCTCCTATTTTTGTGCATGCGAGGAATGTGTAAACGTACTCCGGACTCATGGGAAGGACTGTCGCAATCCGATCCCCCTTTTCAACCCCGAGAGATAGAAAAGCTGATGCCAGAGCGTCAACGGAATCTTTCAGCTCTCCATAGCTGATTGTCTTGTCCCCAAATTTTATGGCCGTGTAATCTCTGTCGACTCCGGCCCAGTATTCTAGGTATTCCCAGAGAAAATCAAACTCCTTAACCATACCCCACTTTGTCTGAAGGTCATATATAATCATTTGGTATTGAAATCTGCCGGGTGATTTGTTTTTGCGAATTATTGACTGTGCTCGTGAACAATTCTTTCCAAACAAAAATGGCACTTTTTTCGGGCTATGCAGCAGCTATGACGTTCAGATCCTGAAAACGATTCCTGCATATCCAACAACGAAGCTCTTGTCTGCCACGTCTCCACTTGTGGAGTAATGCACGAGCTCGGCACTTGCATCAAAATAATCCGCAACAAGCATCGCCACGGCTATTGGGCCATACCCGCACACACTTGCCTGCGTGTCGTATATCGTTCTGTAAAACGACCTCACGTCCATGCTCTCCACGGCCTCGATGATAATCTCGTCCCTTCTCCTGCACTCCTCATCGGGTATGTAGTGGTGCATGTCGCTGGAAGCAACAACGGCAATCTTTTTACCCGTCTCCTCATAAGCCTGGATTATTTCTCTGGCCACCTCCCTTGCACTCTCCTCATCCTGCAAACCCATGCATATTGGGACTATCTCAAAATCTGAATGGAGGAACTGCAAAAAAGGAAGCTGGACTTCAAGACTATGCTCTTCGGCAAAAGCCATCTCGTCAGGTACAACAGTAGCCTTTGGCATAGCATCTACAAACTCCGAATCCGGTTTTGAAACCCCAATCGGCGTTCCCCATTCGTCCGATGACACGGCTACGGGCATCCCCAGCCCGGTATGGTTTGGGCCTATGATGATGTATGTTTCGGCATCCCTCAGCAGGGAGTGAACCCTTCCCGCGGTTCTTCCTGAATACATGTATCCTGCGTGAGGAGAAACAATCGCAACAACGTCATCGTCCTTTCTACCCCTGTCGGTAAAATCGCTGAGCATGGCAAGCAGGGACTCCGGGTTGGATGGGTAAAAGGAGCCTGCAAATCTGGGGTATCTCATGGTTTTAAATATGTGTATGCAACCTAATAAATATTGTCATGAAACTCGGCGTGGTCGTGAACCCAAAGGCGGGTGATGGGCCTGATCCGGAACTTATCCGGAACGTGGTATTGAGGCTTGAGCCTGAAGGTGTGGTTACCGGACAGGATGATCTTGGGCAGGATTACCTTGGTAGCGCAGACGTCGTCGAGATACCTCGCAGTTTCGACAGGAATGATACAATCAGGCTTGTCAAGGAGCTTGACAGTGTTGTGGATGTCATAGCTGTTTTTGGGGGAGATGGCACGGCGAGCGATGCAGCATCAGCATTTCCCGAAAAACCGCTGCTCTGCATACCCATGGGAACAACGAATGCAGGGCCATTAATGTGCAATCCGGACTTCAGAACTCTCACTGCTGTTGATGTGGACGGGCTTTACATCCCTGAATATGGGAGGGTTGCTTTCAACGATGTTGTTGCCGGTCCCACGATTCTTGGAACTGTAGATGGCGAAATTGTTGAGCTCGATGCTCTGGGCTACATGAGGGGGGAGATAAAAAAGGGCAATCCGGACAAGTTCTATGCGAGAGTTTCGGAAGGCGAGAGGATTATCGAGGGTGTGTATGGCAATGTCTTCGTTTCGATGCTTGATCAGAGGTATCTGGCAAAGGGAATCTCCGGAGGTGCATCAATTTCAGCGTTTGCTGGCTTTAACTGTCTCGTTGCCTGTTTGAGCCACACGATCGTTCTCGGCTCGATAACAAAGGAGATTCTGAAGAACATGGAGCCGGTCAGGACCGAAACCATGAGCTTTGACAGCTCGATCAGTCTTTATGCGGAGACAGTTATCTCTGCAGATGGCAATCCCTTTGCCTTCAAAGAAAACGTGACGGTTGAATTCAGGAAAAATCTTGTACGGGTTCTGAAGCAGGGCTGAAATCTGGTCTCCATCTGTCTGTATTTTTGATAGCCCGTCTTTTTTGCTTTCGACCGGACCTCATTCTCACAACCATTATTTCTCATGGAAAACTTTTTATTGTGGGAGCGCACGCTGAACTGGATGGCTGAAGAATCTGTCGAAGGAGATGAATTTCGTTCTGAACACATGATGGAGCCACTGAGTCAGGTGTTTGAGGACTTTCCCCTGTACACGATGCTTGTTGATGAGGACCATTCTCTGATTTACATGAACCGGATTCTCAGAAATGACCTCGGTGGAAAGCTGAAGGGCGTGCTTTCCAGGTACTGTTCCGGTACTTCAGATGGTGCACCTCACCCCCGGGACTGTCCGTTGTGCGAATCCATCAGAAAAGGATATGTTCCAGTTAAATTTGAATTGCGCGATTTTTCCAGAAATCTCTGGCTGGCAACAGCTGTGTGTCCGCTGCATACAAAAAATCAGAATGAAAAGAGGCTGTTTCTCTGCATTTTCTGGGATCCCCATGAGGCAAAGCTGAATGAACTTCTTAAAGACGAGCTGAAAAGAAATGAGGAAATCTACAGTGCGATATTCGATAACACCCCCAACATGGTCGGTATATTCACGGGCGAGGGCGTAATTGTCGATGCCAACGCTGTAATGGCTGAGTGCTTCGGCTCTGATCTGGCCGGCAGGAACGTAAAGGATGTGCTTCCCGGGGAAGTTTCGGAGAAATGGATGGGCTATATCGCAAATGTGATCGAGGGGGGAAGGAGACTCGCATTTGAATTCAGCTGCAGCAACAGGCACTATCTTATGAGCATGGTCCCCGTCGATCTCGCAGGTGAAAGACACTGCCTTTTAATTGGCAGAGATGTTACAGAGATGAAACACAGAGAAATGCTTCTCAGAACTCTTATCAGAATAGAGAAGCTGGTTGATAGTGAAAAAGATAGGAAAAAACTGGTTGAGGAAATATGCAGTGAACTGTCTTCTTTTCCGAATTACCTCCTTGTTCGCATTGACCTTGTAGGGAAGGATCGACTGAGTGTCGTTTCTGGAAACCTTGCGGATGCTGCTGGCGACATGCACTGCAGGGTGATGGAAAGGGCAATCAGGCACGGAGTATCTGTCAGCATGAAGGTTGATGTTTGTGACGAAAACTGCACTCTGAGGAATCTGTCTGGGAGTGATGAGATCTGGATAACCTCTCTGCCTCTCAGAGCAGAGGGGGTCTCTGGAGCCCTCACCGTATTTCATTCAGGCAGCCTGAGTCAGGAGGAACTGGCAATACTCGAGACACTGTCTGCGGACATATCCTTCGCTCTGCGGGCGTTTGAACTTGAGGAGATCAGAGTAATGGCACATAAGAAGATAGAGGACAACATCCGTCATTTCGCCGTCCTCACTGATGAAATCAAGAACGCCCTCACGGTCATATCCGGGATAGCCGAGTTGAGAATCACTGGAGAAGAGTCTACAAAAATACTTGATCAGGTTGATAGGATTAAAAAGATCCTGAAAGAGATTGATAGGGAGTGGATTGAGTCAGAGAAGCTCAGAAAATTCCTGAAAAAATATGTGTAGTTTAGTTTTTCTTTGATTTCTTTTTCTGTTTCCTGACTTTTCGAAAATCTTATATTTAATGATTACAATTTCCATTATCATGAGAAAAGTTCTGATTGTCGACGACGATCCCATGGTTCGAGAGGTTCTTGGGATTATGCTGTCAGGTTACTGTAGGGTTATCTCCGCATCAAATGGGAAAGAGGCAGTAGCTGCCTACAAGAAGTCGAAGCCTGATATTGTTCTTATGGATATACTCATGCCGGAAATGGACGGCATAACCGCAACCAAGGAGATCAAAGCTTTCGATCCTGATGCAAAGATCATAGCAATCACAGCTTATGCATCAACCAAAGGCGAGGATATGCTGAAAGTGGGTGCCATCGATGTGGTCGGGAAGCCCATAAGAAAAACGGAACTCATAGCAAAAATTGAAGAGTATCTTGAATAATTCTTACCGTTTTCATTTTGATTTCAATTCTAAATTAAAATATTGAATTGAAGTTTTAAAGACATGTCTGGGTCGCTTTGCTTCACTCTGTTGCGACGACCTTTGCCGAATACCCGAATTTTTCAATGGCCTTCAGGTATTTCTCGACATCACCATCGACTTCTATCTCAGCAGACTTCAGGTCTATGGACAGTACTTTGGCGCCCTCCTTTGTGAGAACGTTCCTGACTGTCATAACACATCCGTGGCAGGTCAGTCCAGAAAGCTCAAGTTTCACCTTAATTTCAACCACCTCCGATTTTGCTATTGCCTTAATTGATTTAACTGGTAATATAGTTCACTTCTAACAGCATGTAAGGTAAGATTTAAGTATTTGTAAACATGGTGTTATGTGTGCGGCTTGACGAATATGACCTGAAAATACTTGAACTGCTCAGGGAGAACTCAAGGCTATCCTACAGCGATATTGGAAAGGCTCTGGGTATGACAAGACAGACCGTAAAATCGAGGATTGAGAAACTTGAGCAGGAGGGGATAATCAGAAAGTACACGATCGAAATAGAGATAAGTGCTGGCAAGGGCAATGAATTTCTTGCAATTTTAAGCGATGTGCCTGATGAGAAGGACTTTGCAGAGATTTTCAGGATAGGCAAGAGGAAATACCTTGTGAGGGCGCTGGTGGAGAAGGCAGATGAACTTGCAAAGCTCTGTGAGAAATACGAGTTCGAGCAGATTTTTCCAGTGATTGAGAGGCGCAGAGGTAATGAGCTGTCGAAAATACCTCTGAGCTTCAGGTGCGATTACTGTGGAAAGGAGGCTTTCGAGAGACCTCTCATGTACAAGAGACATAACCGGGTTTACGTGTTCTGCTGTCCAACATGTCTTGATATGTTCAGGGAATCAAATTACGATAGTTAATAATTTAAATGGACCCGGTACATAGTTGTATCATGTTTTATGAAATTGAGGAGATCAAGCGAAGACGAAAAAAGCTTGGCATCACTCAGAAAAAACTCGCCGAACTTGTGGGCGTCAGTCAGCCGCTCATAGCCAGGATTGAAAGCGGCGATCTCGATCCAAAACTGTCTCTCGTGAAAAAAATTTTTGAGGTTCTCGGGGAGCTTGAGGGCAGAGGAATAACAGCGAGAAAGATTATGACGACCGACATAGTTTTCGCAAGTCCCGATGAACTGATTGTCGACACAATTGACGTTATGCGGGAGAAGGGAATCTCCCAGCTACCTGTAGTGAAGGATGGGGCGAATCTCGGATGCATCACCGAAAGCTCGATTCTCAGAGTTATCATGATGAAGGGGCTTGATGGCTGTGAAGATATGCGTGTCAGGGATGTGATGGAAGAACCCCTGCCGGAAATATCACCAAATGAATCCTTAGACAGCATCTCAAAAATGCTTTTAAATAACCCCGCTCTCCTTGTGGTTGAAGAGGGCAGGATAGTGGGGATAGTTACCAAACACGATGTCATGAAGGCCATGAGGGAGAAATGATGAACTTTCCGCAAATTTTTTGGCACGGGATGGCGGAGGAGGAGAAGATTGACTACCTCAGGAAGTTCAGCGTAGCGGTAATCGGAAGCAGAATGCTCATGGAGCTTCTCTGGAGGGGTGGAGTAGGCTGTGTGAGGTACATCGGCGATTTCGTGACTCCAAACGATTCGAGGATTGACTGCACCGTGCATCCTCTTGAGGCGAATGATTATGACGCAGTCCACCCGATGAGCAGCGACTCCTGCGTGATAAGCTACCCGTATCCTGACGACTACGACGAGCTTAAAAGACAGCTGAAGGGAATAGACGTTATTGTAGCCCACAAACACATTGATGTTGCCGCAAGAATAGCTGAAGAGCTTGGATCGCCCTTCATACCTAACCTGATTACAACCTTCCTGCCCGATGGGGTGAAATTCTGGGAAGTGGAGATGCCGAGGGTTAAGTTTGATCCGATTTCGTATGCTCTCACATGTTCTCTCCAGGCTGGAGAGATACTCAGAATATTTACGGGCTACCACATGCCGACAATAGCTCCGGATGCGTACATCGTAGATACCCGCTCCCAGTATTACCTCAAGAAAATCCGGCTGAGGGTGAAAGAATGAGGATTAAAGCCCCGTCAAGGATTCACATAACGCTTGTAGACCTCAACGGAGCTGTTGGAAGGGTCGATGGTGGCGTCGGTCTGACCTTGGAAAGTCCCGGATTTGTTATCAGAGCCCGAAAAAACGATGAGATTCGGGTAGAGGGTGAAGCAGAATTTGCTGAAAGGGGCAAGGCCGTTCTTGAGAAATTTCAGAAAAAATTCGGCTACGGGCTTGAGGTGGTAATTGAGAGAGCCTATCCATCTCACATCGGTCTGGGGAGTGGAACCCAGCTTGCCCTTTCGGTTGGGAAGGCATACTGCCTGATTAACGGAATCGGGCTTAGCGTAAGGGAGATTGCTGAGCTTGCTGGCAGAGGCGGGACATCCGGTATAGGTGTTGCAGCATTTGAGTATGGAGGCTTCATTGTCGATGGCGGACACACGATGAAGGAGAAGAAGAGTTTTCTTCCGTCATCGTTCAGCAGGGCAAAGCCGGCTCCCGTTATTGCGAGGCACGATTTTCCCGATTGGGACGTGTATCTGATTATCCCTGACGAAAAGGGCTTTGCAGGTATGCGGGAAAGACATCTGTTTGAAAAGAACACACCCGTCTCCCTGCATGACGTGAGGGAGCTTGCCCATATAATTCTCATGAAGCTTCTTCCGGCTGTGGCTGAACATGACCTCGATGAATTCGCCAACGCAATTCATGCAATTCAGTACCTGGGATTCAAAAGAGCAGAGGTCAGCCAGTATGGCACGCTTATTTTTGACCTCATAGAGGTTTTGAGGGACTATGGAGCGGCAGGAATGTCGTCAACTGGACCGACGGTTTATTTCGTGGGAGACAGAGGTGGCATTGACGCTGCAAAAAGTTATTTCAAGGAAAGGGAAATAGGAGTTGAAATTGTAAAAACAAAAGCGAGAAACAGGGGGGCTGAAGTTGAAATATAATCTATGGTTTGGGATTTACAAGGACGGAAAGGTCAGAAAGTCTGAAAATCTGAAAAAATCATTTATCACGGCACACAATCCTGAGCCTCTGCCGTTTTCTCCTGCCGATGCTGGCAGGGAAGTTTTCGGAGATGATTATTACGGGATTCTGAGAAAAACTGCCATTGAGGTGTGCAGAGAGCTTGTTGAGAAAGAGCTGAGACGGGAGGATAGATACGTCATCGCTCTCGTAAGAACTCTGGACGAGCTGAACAGCTCGATAAATCTCCTCATGGAGAAGCTCAGGGATCTGAAAGAGATAAGGGAAAGTGAGGTTGTGGAGGTTTTCGAGCAGAGAATCGGGGAGCTTGAAAAATTTAAAGCAGAGATAGAAAAGGAAATCGAGGAGGTTATGAGGAAGATTGCGCCAAACGTGAGCGAAATTGTTGGAGAGAAAATTGGGGCAAGACTTCTTGAGAAGGCAGGAAGCCTTGAAAGGCTGGCAGAATTTCCAGCAAGCACGATACAGGTTATAGGGGCTGAAAAATCTCTTTTCAAAGCTCTTTCAAGGATAAGGAGGGGGAAGAAAGCCAAAGTGCCAAAGCACGGCGTGATATTCCAGCATCCATTCATAAGGAACCTTCCGAAAAAGAAAAGAGGGAAGATGGCAAGGTTCATTGCAAATAAAATTGCCATAGCCGCGAGGATAGACTACTTTAAGGGTGAGCTTGATGAAAAACTTTCTGAGGAGGTAAGGAAGAAGTATGAGCAGCTTTCAAGGAAGTGAGATTGCACATAATGTGTTCATGGCAGAAATTGAAGGAAGAAAGAGGATTTTCACGAAGTCAGCATATCCTCCGCACTACGGGGAAAGGAAAGTGGGCGAATACCGGGAGTGGATACCCCAGCGGAGCAAGCTTGGCGCACTTTTCATGAAAGGGTATGTGATTGATCTTGGGGAAAATACCAGGCTCCTGTACCTCGGAGCTGCAAGCGGAACGACTGTTAGCCACCTTTCGGATATACTCGATTCCGGAATTATCTATGCAGTGGAGTATTCTGCAAAGCCGTTTCAGAAGTTTCTGAAGCTTGCGATGGAGAGGAAAAACATAATCCCAATTCTCGGAGATGCTTCCCGGCCAGAGAGGTACAGCGGAATTGTCGAGAAGGTTGATTTCATCTACCAGGACATAGCTCAAAGGAATCAAGTTGAAATTTTCAGAAAGAATTTCGAGTTTTTTGCTGCGGAAAATGCTGAGGGTTTGATTTTTGTGAAGGCAAGGAGCATTGACTCGACAAAAGAGCCAAAAGAAATTTACGGGGAAGTTATCCGCAAACTTGAGGGTGATTTTGAGATAATAAAGCATGCGAGCCTTGAGCCGTACCACAGGGATCACATATTCATTCACGTGAGGTGGAGGGGTTGAAGCAGCGCTTTGTTCTGGATACGACTGCCATCACGGATACCGGGATGAGGTCGAAAGAAGGTTTTGAAAATATATGCGTATCCGCAAATACGATTCTCGATTTAATAGCAAAGGCGAGGCTGAAACTTGAAATTAGCTGCTACGTCCCGTACCCATCCGTTTATTCTGAGCTTGTGAGCTTCATGAAGAGATACGGCTGTGAAAAAGAGGTGTTCGTGAAGCTTGACACCTGGCTCATCAAAAAGACTCCCAACAGGTTCGAGGTCAAGATACCTGCCGAAATCTTTCATGAGTACATCACCACCGTACGGCAGAAAATAAACAAGGCCATGAGGGTGGCCGAGGAGCATATCTGGGAGAGTTCTGCAGTTGGATTGAAGTATGAGCGGAAAGACGAGGTGAGGGATGAGGTTGGCGACATCATCTCCCGATTCAGGGACAAGTTCAGGGAGGTTACGAGACACGGGGTTCTGGATTCCTCTCCTGATCTTGATGTACTCCTTCTTGCGAAGGAACTTGATGCCGCTGTCGTTTCGAGCGACGAGGGCATAAAGAAGTGGGCTGAAAAAATGGGCCTCAGGTTTGTTGAGGCGAAAATGTTTCCGAGAATGCTGAGGGAATATCTGAGGCTTGTGGAGGGTGAATTTGATGAAAATCGAAAAACCGAGGGGGACAAGGGATTTTTTACCTCAGGAGATGGAGAAGAGGAGACATATTGAAAACCTGATGCGAAAAGTGGCCGAGAGTTTCGGATACAGGGAAATTCAGACTCCGACCTTTGAACATCTGGAGCTTTTCACCCTGAAGTCTGGAGAAGGTATTGTGGAGGAAATTTACGCATTCAAGGACAAGGGAGGCAGGGATCTCGCTCTGAGGCCTGAGCTTACCGCCCCGGTTATGAGAATGTTCGTTAACGAATGCTCGGTTATGCCGAGACCCCTCAGGTTTTACTATTTCGGAAACTGCTTCAGGTATGAAAGGCCACAGAGAGGAAGATACAGGGAATTCTGGCAGTTCGGAGTTGAGCTGATAGGGAGCGATAAACCTGAAAGCGATGCTGAGGTCATTTATCTGGCATACAGGATTTTAAAAGAACTTGGCGTAGATTTCAGGCTGCACGTTGGACACGTGGGGTTGCTGAGAAAGGTGCTTCAGGACCTTGACAGCGCTGACGCCGCAATGAGGCTGATCGATAAAAAGGATTTCGATGGGCTGAAGGTTTTGCTGAATGAGTGTGGGAAATCAGATCTGTTCGAAACTGTGGTTCGGCTTTCAGAATGCGGCACTGTAGAGGAGGCTAAAGAAGTCTATCCAGAATTTGACTATTCCCATGTTGAAAAAGTTTCTGAAATTCTCACAGAACTGGGAGTTGAATTCAGTCTGGATTTCGGTATAGCGAGGGGTCTGGACTACTACACGGGGATAGTCTTTGAAGTTTATGCTGAAGGTCTCGGGGCACAGAAGCAGATATGCGGTGGAGGGTCTTACAGACTCGCAAGACTTTTTGGTGGAGAGGATGTGCCTTCAACTGGGTTTGCCATAGGATTTGACAGGGTGGTAGAGGTATGCAGTGCTGAAATGCAGAAAAGGCCAGTGGCTGTGGTTGTGAGTTTCGGGGACTTCGTCAGGGGTCAGAAGGTTGCCGAGCTTTTGAGAGCTGCTGGGATTGATGCGGTTGTTGATGTCATGGGTCGAAACGTCAGAAAGCAGCTGAGCTTTGCAAATTCAATCAATGCGGATTACGCAATCTTTGCCGGAGAGGAGTTTGAAAAGGGAATTGTGAGAATCAAGGATTTAAGGACGGAAGAACAGATTGATGTTGATGTCGGGGAACTTGAGAGCTTCTTTGAAAATGGGAAGACCTGAAATCACTCCTATTTTTTCTGCCGAGTAGTAATACAGTGCCAGTATGCAGGCGAGAATTATCAGGTAATTTGGGACGACACTGTTGTATGAAAATCTGGATATCCTGACCCTTCTTTTAAGGGGCCAGTAAAGCTCGACTCCGGATTTTGTGAGCATGTCAAGAATTATGTGGCTCAGGATTCCGTAAAGGGCAAGAACTCCGTATGCCGGGTTAATGATTCCTGAAAGCAGTGGAACCAGTATTGCAAAGAGTAGTGAGTGCGTGACTGTTCTGTGTTTCATTCCAAGAGCCAGGTCCAGATCGCTGATAACTCCAAATGTCGATGCCACGAGTGCGTATTCTAAGTTCCCGGTGAATATGAACACTGGTGTAAACGATGCAATCAGGTGTGTTTTTTTGAGCATGACAGATATAATTTTGTGCTGATTTTAATTTTATCGCCAGAAAATCCTCTATGAATTCAGATTTCAATTTCCACCTCAATTGTAGCTCTCCTGAGTCCTTCCGGATTGAGGGCATCCGGTATTTTCGTCCGTGTTGGGGTTGTTGTGATCGGTGCTTTCACAATGTTCGCAATCTTTAAATACTGATATGCCAACCTTATTCTGAAATGTCGCTGTCCTTTTGCAGAGGCTGGGAATCTGGATTCTTTGGCTTTTTCTCGTATAGCTTTAGCTACTGATCGGTTCTGGGAGGTGTTCTGGTGTGGTTGCTGCCATGGTCTGTGCGTCAGTATATATAAGCAATTTGAATATAAGAGGTGAATAAAATTGCAGGGAAAAAAACGAAGGTTGAAGAGGATAATGAAAAACGGTAGAGCCATAATAATACCTATGGATCACGGAATGACTAAACCTGAGAACGGGCTTGAAGATGTGGATAGAATTATGGCGATGCTCGACGGCATAGCAGATGCGTTCATTCTTCACAAGGGTATGGCAAAAAACTCCAGCATGGTGGAGGAGCTTGAATCAGCCCTCATTATCCACCTCTCCGCATCCACATATCTCAGCCCCGACCCCTTAGACAAGAGGGTGATCACGAGCGTTGAAAAGGCCATACAGCTTGGGGCAGATGCGGTGAGCGTTCACGTAAACATCGGGTGTGAGAGAGATATAGAGCAGATACGGGAAGCCTCACTCATCTCCGAAAAATGCGACGATTATGGGATACCGCTGCTTGTGATGGCTTACCCGAGAGGCGTGGGGATAAACGAGTTCGGTGCTGATGAAATCAAGCTTGCTGTGAGGGTTGCAAATGAAATCGGCGCGGACATCGTTAAAACCAACTATACAGGTGATGCTGAATCCTTCAAGGATGTGCTGAAGTTTTCAAAGGCCCCCGTAGTCATTGCCGGTGGAAGCAAGACCGATGAGACCTCTCTGCTGAAGACGATTGAGGAAGCGATATCTGCAGGTGCTGGAGGGGTTGCAATAGGCAGAAATGTTTTTCAAAGCAGAAATCCAAGAAATCTTGTGCTGAAAATCTCTGAAATAGTTCATGGTGTGATATATGAAAGAGGTATGGTTAATCGATGATGGCGTTAGCTGGGAGGATGTAAGGGATCACGTGATAGATGCCATAGAAACAGGATTTACGGGCGTGGCTGTGAGAAGGGATTTCATTGAGCTTGCCAGAAAGCTCGGAAATATCGAGGTCGAAGAATATGCGATTGAAACGATTTCAGATGCAGATGATCAAAACCGGATTGCCGAGATGCTTGAAGCAGGTAGGAGAATCTTCATTGAATTCGAAAACTGGAAAATAATCCCCCTTGAAAACCTGATAGCCATGAGGAGGAAGGGAAAGATAATTCCAATTGTGGAGACACCTGATGAGGCTGAGGTGGTTCTCACAACTCTTGAGAGGGGTGCGGATGGTTTCGCCATAAGGCCGAAAATCAGGGAACTAATGAAGGAGTTCGCCGGAATAGTGGAAAGGACTGAAGATCTCAATCTTGTTGAGGCGGAGATTTTTGAAATAAGAAAGCTTGGAGTGGGGGACAGGGTCTGTGTGGACACCATCACACTAATGTCACCCGGAGAAGGTATGCTCGTTGGAAACTCGGCGGAGTTCATGTTTCTTGTTGCAAGTGAAAGTGAGGAAAGCGAATACGTTGCTTCCAGACCGTTTCGGGTCAACGCCGGAAGTGTGAATGCCTACATCAGGGTTGGGGCAAGGACGAGGTATCTGGCAGAGCTTAGGGCTGGGGACGAAGTCGAAATAGTGAGGTTTGATGGAAAAACGAGGAAAAGCTTTGTTGGGAGGGTCAAAATAGAGAAGAGGCCAATGATTCTTCTCAGGGCGAGATTTGACGGTGTTTCAGGCTCGGTAATCCTGCAAAACGCCGAAACGATAAAGCTGGTAACTCCTGAAGGGAAACACGTCAGTGTCGCAGAGCTGAAGGTGGGAGACAGGGTGCTTGCGTACATAGGCGAGAAGGCCAGACATTTTGGCATGGCGGTGGAGGAGAGCATAATTGAAGGGTAGGTTTGTTGTGACCGTCAGAAACTTTGCGGAAGCTTCGCAGGCATTGAGGGTTGCCGACATCATTGAGTTCAGACTTGATCTGTTTCCGTCCTATCCAGAGTACGATAGAATTCAGACCGAGAAGGACAACATAGTTACCATCAGAAGGAAAGAAGACGGCGGTCAGTTTGATGGTGAGGAAGAGGACAGACTCGAGCTTCTCAGAAAGTACTCTAAATACGCCAGCTACGTGGACCTTGAACACGAGCTTGATGATGAGGTTTTCCTGAAGTTCGAGAAAAACAACATTGTGGAGTCGTATCACAACTTTGCAGAGACGCCAGATTATGACGTCCTTAAGGACATAGTCGAGGGCAGGAGAGGGGACATAATCAAGATAGCGACAATGGGCAGGAGTAAGGAGGACGTGATTAAAATAATGAAACTTCTCACAGAATACGACAACGTTGTTGCGTTTCTCATGGGCAGGAAGTATTCATTCACCAGAATTATATCCCTGCTTATGGGTTCTCCGCTAATTTACTGCTCGTTATACAATGCAGTAGCTCCCGGACAGTACGACATTTATACGGCGAGAAAAATACTGAAAATGATCTGAAGGGCTATGAGGATCCTTGTATTTGGCCATGGCGGGATGGGTAAGATTTTCAGAGATTTCTTTGAGGCGAGAGGATATTACGTCAGAAGCTATGATGTCGATGAATCTAAGGCTGACGTGCGTCTTGAGGAGACTGGAAATTTCGATATCGTGTTTCTATGCGTCCCCATGGACAGGATTGAAGAGGCGGTGAGGATAGTTATCAGTGTTTCCGCTCCAAAGCTTGTGGTTGATATATCGAGCGTTAAGAAAAATGCTATAGACATTCTGGAAAAATACGGGCTGAGGTATCTGAGCATCCATCCGATGTTCGGTCCTGGCAGTGATCTGGGGCTGTCGAACATAATAGTTGTGAGGAAAAGCGGAGCTCCCGAGGAAAAAATTATCCTCGAAGAATTCAGGAAGTCAGGAGCAGTGCTGACGGAAATGTCGGTTGAGGAGCATGACAGAAAGATGGCTGAAATACAGGGTGTTGCTCATTTCGTTCTGTTCCTTTTCGCCCTCTCTCTGAAGAACAGATTCCATGATGATTTTGAAATTGCCAGTCCCGTGTTTCTCGTTCTTCACAAGCTTGCAAGCAGGATCATCAATCAGAACTGGGAGATGTATTACCTCATCCAGAAAAACGCTGAAGAGCTGAGAAGAGAGGTAGCTGAGAATGCAAAAATTCTTGATGAAGCTCTCAGCGACAGGGACAGGTTCAGAGAGCTGGTTTACAGCCTGAGGAAATCGTTCAGGAACTACAGAGACTCCACACTCATTCTCGAGTCGTACAAGGCCACGGTGGATGCACGGGGAATAGATGAACTCAGGGGTTACATCAGGGCGCTGGACTCGCTCATTCTGGAGCTGATTGAGAGAAGGGTCAATGCCGGTAAAAAGGTCGCCATGGAAAAAATTAAGCTGAACGAACCGATAGAGATATCCCGCGTTGAGGACGTCAAGATGAGGGAGATTCTGAAGAGGACAGGTCTGAATCCTGTGCGGGTATCCGAGATATTCGAGAAAATCATGGAACTCACCAAGGAGGAGGAATACAGGGTTCTCGGCATCGGCAGAAAGGTTGCGGTCCTCGGGCCAATGGGCAGCTTTTCGGAGGAGGCTGCACTTAAGCTTACGGGTTCGAGGCTGCCGTTAATCTACAAGAACAGCGTGGATGATATTTTCAGGGCAGTTGAGAGCGGTGAGGTGGAATGCGGTATCGTGCCTATAGAGAATTCAACTTATGGCACTGTGCTGAACACCTTGGATGCGCTTTTGAAATACGACGTTCAGGTTTTCGGAGAGTATGAGCATGATATCAGGCACAATCTGGCTGCGAGGAGGGATCTGCCTCTCAAGGAGATAAAGACCATATACTCGCATCCCCAGGCAATAGCACAGTGTTCGGAATTCATCAACAACTATCTCCCCCATGCTGAAATCAGGTACACGAGAAGCACCAGTGAAGCTGTGGAGATGCTCGATGACAGCTCCGCAGCCATAGTTTCCGAGCTTGCAGCAAGGCTCTACAGACTGCATGTGATAAAGAGGGGCATTCAGACCGCAAATAATAACAGGACGAGGTTTTACCTGATTCGAAAATCGGGTGAAAACGGAGATGGAGACATAACAAGCCTTTTCTTTGGAGTAGAGGATGAACCCGGAGCTCTCTTCAGAGTTCTTGAGGTGTTTTACAGGCATGGCATCAATCTGAGAAAACTCGAGAGCCGGCCTGCAGGTACAAAACTCGGAGATTACGTGTTTTTCGCAGAAGCTGAAAGAAAGCTCGATGATAGCATTCTATCTGAACTGAAAGAAAAAACCTCATTTTGCAGGATTGCGGGCATCTTCAGAAAAATAGATAGGCTTGAAGTCTTCAGCGAGCGGAGAACATCATCAGGAACAGAATTCCAAACAGCATGGCAAACATGAATATCATGTAGTTTCTCTGTCTTTTCTTATCCTCTTCGTACTTCTGCTGACAATCTTTGCCGCAGAAGACATCTTCTGGCTCAATGGCCTTTCCGCAAACAATACAGTGTCTGTGGGGTATTATACCGGGCATATCTTTTCCACTGCCATGTCATTATTAAACTTTACCTTCTTTTTCCCCACGGGCACACCTTTATGCATATCCCGCAGACCATTGCCCCTATGTTTCTGTCCGAGGCAAACTCCTTCAGTATTCCGGCACACCTGTCAACATCGAAGACCTCCTCCCTTTCAGGATAGTCCTCAAACTCTGAATCTCTGAGCGCTCCGACTATGCAGTTTTCAATGCACTCTCTGCATCTGCCGCATCTTCTCTTAACGGGTTCTCCGGCTTCAAGTGGCATATCTGTCAGGATGCTTGCCATTCTTATTCTCGGGCCATGCTCCTTTGTAACCAGCAGTAGATTTTTCCCGATCCATCCCACGCCTGCGGCTCTGGCTATGGCCTTGTGGGATATGTAGCTCCTCCAGTGCAGCCCCTCTATTATCCTTGAGGCCGGAATGGGCATTGCCTTATAGCCGTGTTTTTCAATCTCTCTTGAGATTTCAAATGCAGCATGGTCAAGCCTGTCGTTGGCAATCTGGTACTGTCTTGCGTAGATTGATCTGCTTTCAGGCAACCCATCGAAAACAGCATCGTTCAGCCTCACACCTATAACCATTCCTCTTGTGAACCTTTCAAGGAGGTTTTCAGGGTAGGTGGGGTAATTCCTGAGAGGATCGAGATCTGCAACGCCGATAACATCAATAGCGAGCTTCTCCTTGATCTCTTCGAGATTCAGCATAGAGGTTTACCTGATTGAACAAATATAAAACTTGTCATGAAAAAATCTCAGAATATGTGTATTGCAGTTGCCTTAAAACTGACATAAATCTCTTCATCTCTCTTTATCCCCATTTCGAGCAGTGACGATCTGGTGATGTATGCTCTCAGCTCGACATCCTCCGCATCGAGTGTGAGCTTAACCAGGGCACCGGTCTCCTCGATGCTCTTCACCTTTGCTCTCAGCACGTTTCTGGCAGACGTTCTGATCGCATCGCGTGAGATGATTATGTCTTCAGGCCTTATCCCAACCCTTATGCGACCGTCTGCCTCAAATGGCAGCTCAATCTCGGTGCCATTTATCTTGAGGGCCTTTCCAGAGGCATGCCCCTCGATTATGTTCTCAAAACCGAGAAATCTGGCAATCCTTTCGTTCTTGGGCCTGGAAAAGACCTCCTTGACATCACCTACCTGTTCGAGCCGTCCATCAACCATCACTCCGATTTTGTCTCCGAGGCTGATCGCCTCCTCGAACGAATGGGTTACGTGCAGTGCCGTGAATTCGAGTTCCCTCTTCCACTCCTTCATTTCCGCAATCAGCCTGTTTCTTGTTTCCACGTCGAGATTTGAGAATGGTTCATCGAGCAAAAGTATCTCTGGCCTTAACACAAGCGCTCTCGCTATTGCAACTCTCTGCTGTTCTCCGCCGCTCAGAGTTTTTGGATTCCTCTTCAGCAGGTGAGATATTCCAAGCACTTCCGATATCTCTGAGATTTTTCGCTCCATTTCATTTCTGGACGTTTTTCTCAGCTTCAGTCCGAAGGCTATGTTATCATGAACATTGAGGTGAGGGAAAAGGGCGTAATTCTGGGGGATGTACGCAATTCCCCTCTTCTCCGGAGGAAGTGCAGTTATGTCCTCTCCGCTGAGAAATATTCTTCCCTGATCTGGAACGAATATACCGGCTATGGTCTCGAGCAGCAGCGTTTTCCCTGCACCACTCGGACCCAGAATCACGAAATATTCTTGCCTTTCAACCTTCAGACATATATCTCTGAGCTCGAATTCCATCCAGCTCTTGCTCAGGTTTTTCACTTCAAGCATTGTTTGACCTCCCTATGAGCCATCTCAGAGAGATGAAGACACCGAGACTGATGATGATCAGAATTACGGACACCGGCTGTGAGGCCTTCAGACCGTAATTGTTGAAGTACTCCATGACCAGTATCTGGGCAGTTTTCGGGTAGTATGCAACTATCAGTATCGCACCGACCTCACTTATAGCTCTGGCCCACGTCATTATTGCTCCGCTCAGTATTGCGGGCATGGCGATTGGGAGCGAGACGGTGAAAAACGATTTCAGCTTGCTCGCCCCGAGCGTTCTCGCCACATGTTCAAGCTTCTCGTCAACGGCCCTGAATCCATCTCTCGCAGAGTTTATTGTGAATGAGGCCGAGACGAACAGCATCACCATCACTATTCCGAGATAGCTGTCGAGAATTTTGCTGGAAAAGGTTACGAGGAGCATGATTCCAACGACGGAGTGGGGTATGACGATGGGAACATCCACAACGCCCTGGATGATACTTTTCCCCCTGAAATCTTTTCTGGCAAGAATGTATCCGAGGGGAACTCCCAGCAGGAGTGCGATAACTGCCGTGATGGTCGATGTCATCAGCGAGTTTCTCAGAGCTTCGAGAACCGTTTCATCCTGCAGAGCCTTTAAAAGCGCTCCGAAATTAAGCATCTGTTTTCCAATGAGCGTACCGATCGGTAGGGCAATGTAGATTACTATGAAGCTTCCTATGAGGGCGAAGAATGAATTTACGTAATCCCTCATGCTACCACTGTTCAGCTGGTTAAAAAATAAAAAATTATTCGCTCACGACTTTGACAGAGCCTTTTATCTCCTCAGGCACGTTTCCAAAAGCAATCGGTGGGTTCAGAAAATCCTGATAGTTCTTCTTGAATATTTCCTTTCCGTCTTTGCCCAGAAGGAATTTGAGGTAGTCTATTGCGAGTTCTCTGTTCGGAGCATCTTTCAGAACTGTTATGCCATATACGATCGGTTTGGCCTCAATTGTTTTGCCCGTGGAGCCGAGGGTTATGCTTACCTGTTTGTAGTACTTTTCTTCACTGAAATCGCCCAGGCTTATTTTTCCGGGAAGTTCCACGTACTTCAGCCCGTGCTGTTCTGCCAGACTCTTGTATGTGAAGATGTAGTCTATGCTTCCGCTCTCTATGATTCCTGTGAGGTCGCTCTCCTTCGGTCTCACGACTATTCTGTCTGTTCCGACCTGAATGTCTTTTGGTGCGAATATGTGGTTTCCGTCAGCGTAGATGTTGGTGTTGCTCTCTATGAGGGTCTCGAAGATGGGCTTTCCGTAATACAGGCTTGCGAGTTTTGTAACCATGACTGATCTGTATCCGCACGGATCCTGATTTGGATCGCTGAATCCAAAGCTCACGTCATCTCTTGCCAGTATGTCATACCAGTTATCGGAATTTATCTCATCGGCGTACTTGCTTTTGTCAGTATACGCAATAACTATCTCATTTTTTGCAAACAGGACGTAAAAGTCCGTGTAATTCGGGACAAGCATCTGTGGAATCAGCGTGTAATCCGCTACTGCAACAATATCTGCTTTTTTGCCCAGGTCTGTCACCTTTCTGACAGCCATAACACTGCCGCTCGCTTCGTTCTGGATTTCTACGTTGTATCCTTTCGCTTTTGCATATTCCGTGAACGATTCACCGAGGTCCTTCAGGGGGTTGCTGAGAGAACCAGCGTGGAAAATTTTGAGGATCGCTTTCTCAGTACTCTCTGCACCCTGTTTTTCATTCGATGCCGAACAGCCTGCGAATATTCCTGCAGCCACTATGAAGAGCATCAATATCGCCAGTTTTTTCATGTCCCATCTGTAAATGGAGTTTAAACATAAATATTTCGTTATTGAAAAACCGATAACGTTTTAAAAAATCCGGTGATAGAACAGGTCATGGACTTTGGGACAGTTACGCCGAGAATTGAGATTTTTCTTGAATATGATGGGAAAAAGGTTGCTGACAGCAGTGCGGCTGAGCTTTTGAGGGCCATAAAGGAGAAAGGTTCAATTCTGTCAGCCTCACACTCGCTTGGTATTCCCTATTCAAAGGCATGGGAAATACTCTCAAGAATCGAAAGAATCTCTGGAAGAAAGGTGGTTGAGACCAAAAGAGGAGGAAAAAGGGGCGGAGGTGCGCACCTTACGGCTTTTGGTGACAGGCTGCTTGCAGTCTACATGAAGGCAAAAATGGACCTTGAAAAAAGAACCGCCATGGCTGAAAGAAACTCTGAGTCGGTTTTCATCGCATACAGCAACGACCCTCTGTTTGCGATGGTTGTTGACAGGCTTTCCGGTGAGGAGAACGTGGAAAGCATTTCACCGGGGTCAGGGATGGCGCTTGCTATGCTGACCCTGAATGAGGCAGATGTGGCGTGCTGCCATCTGTATGATGCTGAGAGCGGAGAATACAACGTACCTTTCCTCAAGAAGTTCTGGCTTCATGACAGGGTCGTCAGACTGGGCGGGTTTGAGAGAGAACTCGTTTTTGCATTCCGGCGAGATTCAGGTGTTGAAGGACTGGAAGATGGCATAAGAAAGATTCTTGAAGGTAAACTCAGGTTTGCGGCGAGAAACCTTGGCTCTGGAACGAGAGAACTTGCCCGGTCTCTGTTTGAAAGGTATGCCAGAGCTTTTGGAATTCGTGAAGCGTCGATTAGGGGTCTTGAATACGAGTGCAGAACTCATGAGGATGTGGCTTACCGGATTGCGAATGGCGATGCGGATGCGGGCATACTGCTCAGGTATGTGGCAGAAAAATACGGATTGCAGGCATATCATCTGAAATGGGAGAGATACGAATGCTTTGCTCTCAGAGATTGCCTGTACAAAAACGGGGTGAAAAAATTGCAGGAACTGCTGAACTCAAGATGGTTTGTGGGTATGCTTGAGTTCCTTCCTGGCTACAAGCTGGCTGAGGGCGAGAACCAATAAATTATTTTAATCAAGCAACCAGTCATTCCAACATGACGCTCTTCACTAATGTTTACTCCTTCAGGGATGTGGAGAACTGGGTGAATGATTTCTGGAATGAACATAAGATTTATCAGAAGGCTAAGGAGAGAGGAGAAAAGCTGTTTTTCTTTGTTGATGGTCCTCCATACACGACTGGAAGGATTCACCTTGGAACTGCCTGGAATAAGGTAATAAAGGATACTGTGCTGAGGTTCAGGAGGATGCAGGGATACAGGGTTACCGATAAGCCCGGATGGGACATGCACGGTTTGCCTATCGAGGTTAAGGTTGAGCAGGAGCTTGGAATCAGGGAGAAAAAGGAGATTGAGAGCTATGGAATAGAGAAGTTCGTTGAGAAGTGCATGAAATATGCCATAGAGAACAAAAATGCCATGACAGAGCAGTTCAAAAGGCTGGGTGTCTGGATGGACTGGGAAAATCCATACATGACAATCAAAGCCGAGTACATCAATTCTGCCTGGTGGACTGTCAAAAAAGCCCACGAAAAGGGTCTCCTCGAGAGAAAGCAGATGGTCGTGAACTGGTGTCCGAGGTGTGAAACTGCCTTGGCTGATGCTGAGGTGGAGTACTGGGAGGAGACCGACCCGTCCATATACGTCAAATTCCCCATCAGGGGTGAGGATAACACATTCATCGTCATCTGGACAACAACTCCCTGGACTCTGCCGGCAAACATGGCCGTTGCCGTCCATCCTTCCCTCGAATACGCCCTCATCAAGGCCTACAGGGAGGGGAAGATAGAGTATCTCATCATGGCAAAGGAGCTTGCAGAGGACATTCTCCAGAAGGGAGGTTACGAACTCTGGGAGATTGTTGAGACCAAGCTCGGAGAGGACCTCGTTGGGCTGGAATACGAACATCCTCTGGCTGATGAGGTGCCTGTGCAGAAGGAGAAGAGACATCAGGTCTTCATGGCCGATTTCGTCTCAGCTGAAAATACGGGATGCGTCCACATCGCCCCCGGACACGGTCTTGAGGATTACGAGCTTGGCACGAAGCAGGGGCTTGAGGTGTTCAATCCCGTTGATGATCGGGGTGCTTATCGGGAGGAAGCCGGCAAATACGCCGGGTTGAATGTGAAAGAGGCCAACAGAGTTATAATCGATGATCTGAAGAATAAAGGTCTCCTGCTCGCCGAGGAAAAGATCACGCACCGCTATGGACACTGCTGGAGGTGCAAGACCCCAATAATTTACAGAGCCACCGAACAGTGGTTTTTGAAGGTCAGTGAGGTCAGGGACAGAATGCTTGAGGAAGTAGATGGTGTGAGGTGGATCCCGGACTGGGCGGGAATGGCGAGGTTCAGGGACTGGGTCAGCAACGCAAGGGACTGGTGTATAAGCAGGCAGAGATACTGGGGAATTCCGATTCCTGTATGGGTCTGTGAAGAGTGCGGCAAGGAAAAGGTTGTTGGAGATATAAACGAGATTGGCTGGAAGGAGGACCTCGACCTCCACAGGCCCAGAATAGATGCAGTTACGTTTGAGTGCGAATGTGGAGGGACGATGAAAAGGGTCGAGGACGTGTTTGACGTCTGGTTCGACAGCGGTGTGGCGAGCTGGGGAACCCTGAGTTATCCATACAGAAAAGAGGAATTTGAAAAGCTCTGGCCCGCTGACTTCATAACGGAAGGACACGATCAGACGAGAGGCTGGTTCTATTCACAGCTTGGCACAAGCGTTATTGCCTTCGAAAAAGCTCCGTACAAGACGGTACTGATGCACGGTTTCACCCTCGATGAGAAGGGCAGGAAGATGAGCAAGAGTCTGGGCAACGTGGTTGAACCGGAGAAGGTTGTCGAAAAAATAGGCGTTGACGGCTTCAGATTGTACGTCCTGTCGTCTGCACTCTGGGAGGACCTGAAGTTCAGCTGGAATGAAGCTGAGAATTACCTCAGGGTGCTGAACATCTTCTGGAATGCTGTGAGGTTTGCCCACACATACATGGAGCTTGACGATTTCAGGGAGGTTGATGTGGAAAGCACCGAGCTGAGGGTGGAGGACAGGTGGATCCTTTCAAGGCTGGAAAGATTCGTGAAAACTGCTCGGGATGCGCTCGAAAATTACCAGCTCCACAAGCTCGTCAAGGAGTTCTCAAGATTCGTTGTCGAGGACTTCAGCAGATGGTACGTGCAGCTCGTCAGAAGAAGGGTCTGGGAAGAAAAGGACAGTCCCGCGAAGATTTCTGCCTATGCAACGATGTTCAGGGTCGTTAAAAGGACCACTCTTGCGGTATCTCCTGTTGCGCCCTTCATTTCCGAATACGTTTATCAGAACTTTGTCAGGAAGTTCGGCAAAGGCGAGGAGTCCGTTTTCTTCGAAGAGTATCCACAGGCAGAGGAGGACTGGATAAACGATGAGCTGGATGAGATGATGGCCATCGTAAGGGACATAAGTGAGGCGAGCTACAACGCAAGGCAGAAAGCCGGGATCAAACTCAGGTGGCCACTGAGGAAGCTGGTCGTTGAGGGTGATGAGAGTGTCAGAAAAGCCGTTGAAGCACTGAGGGAGATAATACTCAACCAGTGCAACGTCAAGGAAGTTGAGCATGTGGAGGAATTCGAAAAGATTATCGTCGCAAAGCCCAATTTCAGAAAACTCGGACCGGTACTTAAGGATAAGGTGGGTGAATTTGCAAAATATGTAAGCACTCTGTCCCAGGACGAGCTGAGGGAGATTGTCGAAAACGGCGAGATTCAGTTTGATGGAACCCGGTTGAAGGTGAGTGAGGCCCTTGAGGTATCCTACAAATCCCAGGAAGGTTACGAGGTGGCCGAGTTTGGAAAGGGAACAGTTTATCTCTACACCGTAATTGACGAGGAGCTGAAGAGAGAGGCTTTCGCCAGGGAAGTGGTCAGAAGAATCCAGGAAATGAGGAAGGAGATGGACCTCGAGGTGGATGAGTTCATCAGGACGTATATTGAATTGAACCCGGACGAGCTTGAGGGATGGATCGATTACGTTAAGGAGGAAACGAGATCCAGGGAAATGGTCTTTGGCAGGGCAGAGGGCTATGTCAGAGAGTGGGACATTGATGGAAGAACGATAAAGATGGGCATTGAGAGATATGAGGCTTGAGGAATGGTTTGAACTGTACAGGCAAATCCTGTCTGACTTTAATTTTTCTGCTGAGGATGATGTGAAATCTGCAAGGCTAATGCACGGGCTTGGGAAGGACAAGTTGCTTGACGCAGAGGCTCTCAGAGAGAAAATTGAAGGCAGAGATGTTGTGGTTGTTGGAGGGGCGGTGAACAGCGAGGCAGACGGCGAGGTAATTATAACGGCGGGAAAGGCCATTGTGAAGTGGATGAAGCTGTCGGACAGAACTCCGGATGTTCACGTAACTGACATGGAAGAATCTGCTGATCTGCTGGTTTCTCTTGAGGAAAACGGTACGCTGCTCGTTCTTCATGCACACGGAGATAACATGGATCGAGTCAGAGAGGTGGTTCCGAGAGTGAAGAGTTTCGTCGGCACAACCCAGAATACTCCATTTGACAGAATCTATAACTTTGGGGGATTTACAGACGGAGACAGGGCTGCAATAATCGCAAAAAGGTTTGGGGCGAAAAAAATAACCCTGCACGGCTTCGACTTCAGGGCCGGGGGGATCAAGGGTAAGAAACTCTCCTGGGCCAGAAAAATCCTTGAAAAAGAGGGTCTGATTTGAAAATCGCTCAGATCACTCCCTATGCATATCCTCACATTGGGGGGGTTGAAATCCATGTGAAAAACCTCTCAAAGGCGCTGAGGCTCAGGCATGATGTAGTAACGATTTCATCAAACTCGGGAGAGGTCGTTCTGAGGAGCATCCCTGTGCCGTATTCACCCATTCCCATTCAGAAGGTGAGTGTTGAGGCGGACGTGTATCATGCCCACGTTCCAAGCCCCTTTTTTGCCCGCATGTATGTCGATGAGGGTCCTTTTGTTGTGACCTACCACAACGATGTTGAGGTCCCGGAGAGGGTTTCCGGTTACACGATGCCCCGATTTTTTGCATCACTGAGCGAGAGTGTAAACTGGAAGATAACGAGGGAAATTCTTGATAAAGCTGATGCGGTAATTGCAACAACACTTGATTATGCCCTGACCTCGCCTGTCCTGAAGGAATATGCTGGAAAGCTGCATGTCATCCCGAACGGTATCTGGGTGGACGACTTTGCTTACTCGAAGGAGAAGGAGGACTTCATACTCTATACCGGAAGACTTGTGGAGTACAAGGGTCTCGGAACACTGCTGAATGCTCTTGAAGGTTTGGGAGAAAAGCTGGTTGTTGCGGGAGATGGAGAGGACAGGCAGTATTTCGAATCGCTTGCAAGGAAGAAGAACGTCGATGCAAGCTTCCTTGGAAGGATTGCCTATTCGGAACTGGTAGAGTTGATGAGAAGAGCAAAGGCTCTGGTTTTGCCATCAAAAACCAGGCTCGAGGCGTTTGGAATAGTCCTCCTCGAAGCAATGGCATCCGGCACTCCAGTAATAGCGTACAACACTCCTGGGGTTAGATATGTTGCCGGTCATGGTGGATTTGTTTTTCGCAATGAGAGGGAACTCAGAGAGATAATCGAAAATCTGGATGAGAGGACTGTCATTAAGGCTGGTAAGCGGGGCAGAAAATTTGCGGAGAGGCACGACTGGAGCATAATAGCCAGAATGGTGGAGAAACTGTACATGTCACTCGTGTAGTCTTCTGCGGAACATGCCCGCGATTTAGGCGATTTTACCTGTTTATGAAACAGGAGAACATTCGAAACACTAAAATTCCGAAAAATTCAGCATCAGATGTGAGGAAAAGAATAGCCGTAATCATCCCTGTTTCGGTGTTTGAGCCGGCTGAAACTCTGCGGGACTGTGCCGAATACCTTAATAACCTCGACTTTGGAGAAATGGAGTGCAGGATTGTTTTCTCTTTCGATGGCGATGAGAGCGATGACAGGGTAAGGATGCTCAGAAAATACGGTTTCCTGGTTCTTGCCAGGAATACCCGGAGGGGTAAGAGGGCGGGGGCGATAAACGACGCTCTCGACCATCTGGTGAAATTTAAGCCTGATTTTGTGGCCATACTCGACGTGGATTCCCGGCCTGAAAGGGGAGTCATTCCAAGGTGTGCTGAGGCTGTTGGGGATGGCATCTTTATCGCCTCTGCCAGGCGGCGGATATCCAATCCCGTAAACAGCACTACAAGAGCTGTTGAGTTTGAATACCGGTTAATCGGCTATCTTCTCAAACATTCGGGTTTCAGGCAGTTCAACGGGCTGATAGGCGTTCTTGATGGAAGTATCCTTTTCAGACACAGGTTAAATGAGGATGCACTGACGGAGGATGCTGACTTCTCAACGAGGATGCACTGTCTCGGTCTTAAGGCGGAGCTTGTGGACGGGTTTTTTTACGAGCAATCTCCTCTGACCTGGAGAGACTTTTTTGAACAGAGAAAGAGGTGGTATTACGGTGGACTTGAACTCTGGAAGTACCTTCCAGACGTGCTAAAATCCGGAAATGTTGGGTTTATCACGTCCTGGATTTCGGCGCTGACCCTGACATTCTTCCCCTCTCTGTTCATCCCGTTCATCCTGCTGTCTCTCCCTTCCCTGCTCGTGTATTACGGGAAAGATGGATTTGAGACTTTTTCCGGGTTCATTGTTTATTCACTTGTGCTTCAGGCAGCATCAATTTCCGCAATTTTTAACTTCCTGAGGAACAAGGGTGTCGAGTGGAAGGCAGTGAAAAGAATGGAACAGCTAAAAAGCTGATACTTGCGGTAACCATAACCGTACTCTCCATTGCAGCAATCACGAAAATCGGAAACGTCAGCGTGGAGGATTTTGCCGGGGCGAAGCTCAGCTTCATTGTTATTGCGCTAATTCTTCACGCATTTTTCTGGATCTTCTGGACAATCCGACTGTGGGTCATCGTGAGGGTTCTGGAGCATAAGGCCAAAATCTCCAGCCTCTTTGCAGGTGTTCTCTCAAGCAACTTTGTGGCAGCGATAACTCCCTCTTCTGCAGGCGGGGAGCCGGTGAGGATCAAGGTTCTTGTGGACTCTGGAATGAGTGCAGGTTCCGCCACTGCCTGCATAATGGTCGAGAGGTTCCTTGATGCTCTCTTCTTTTCTGTGTTTCTTCTTGCGATGATATCTATTTCGGGATTCGCTGTGGGGCTTGGGCTGAAGGTGGGCATAGTATTCACCGCTCTGCTCATCCTCTTCTTTATATTCCTTTACGAGCTTTTCAAATCTCCTGAACGCATAGGTAGACTTCTTGGCTTTCTCGAAAAAAGATTCAGGGGAGATTTAATCGAGAGGCTGGAAAGAGAAATCTGGAGCTTCAGGAACGCAATTTCAGAGATGCTGAAAAACAGACGGATGGCGTTTGTTCTTTTCCTTCTGACCGGCCTTGTGTGGCTGTCTGAGTTTCTGATTCCCTCTGTTCTTTTAATGGCGTTCTCGTGCGAGCCTCACTGGATTCTGTCTCTGACTTCCCAGGCGATTCTTGTCATTGTGTCTCTCGTCCCTCTGACGCCCGGGAGCAGCGGTATAGCTGAGTTCGGCTTTTTCTACCTCTACTCGAGCTTTGCATCGTGCAGGATAGGGGCGGTTGCAGGGCTGTGGAGGATAATAACCTACGTGTCCAACATTCTGGCGGGTCTGGTATCGACGGTGTATTATTTAAAAAATAAGCTCTGACAGCAGTTCCTCAGCATCAAATCCCATTTCTTCGAGCTTCTTTTTGGCTCTGCTGAACGCAGAATAGTTATACTGTTCCCCAAGCCTTTTCGCCATGAGTGCTTCATACTCTGAGCTGGATAGCAGCTCTGAAAGCAGGTCTTTCAGCTCGTTTCTCTTGAATACCTTTACCTCGCACCTTTCGACAAACTGTCTGTCTCTGAAAACAATGGCTTCAGTTTTCCAGCAGGTTTCACATTCTGCGATCAGTATTCTTATGTCCTGATCACTGTGCCAGGTTATCTGCTGCATTTCTCCACCGCAGGAGCAGAAACCACCGAACCCACTGCCCTCTTCGCCTTTCAAAGCCTTTCCGCCGTAAATAAGAACCTTCAGAGGTTCAATGTATGCTATCATTGGGGAAAATTAAAGGCAGAGATTAAAAAGTTTACACCGGGGTTACTTTTTTCACTTCGGGTATTCTGCTCCTGAGGTGCTGTTCGACGAACATTGTCAGTGTGAGCTGGGACATGGGACAGCCGTGGCATGAGCCGAGAAGCTTCACCTTGACCTCTCCACTCTCCTCGTCAACATCGATGACTGCAATATTGCCTCCATCCCTGATCAGTGCCGGACGAATTTCCTTTTCGATAACCTCTTCAACCTTCTCCTTCAGACTCATAGAAACATGGTCTTTTAGGCATGTTAAAAAGTTTTCTCACTCTATGGTGAGCTGCTCGAAGGGGACGTAATCTTCAGGCACATCCTGGATGTATCCGGCCTCATCGAATACCTTTTCCTCCACAAACACCTCTGCGTCGAACCTCAAAGCGAGAGCTATGCTGTCGCTCGGCCTTGCATCTATCTCATGCTCCATCTCATCCATCCTTATGAATATCCTTGCATAGAATGTGTTTTCGATGAGGTCGTCGATAACGACTTTCTCGATTCTGGCGTTCAGTCTCTCCAGTATTTCGGCCGTCAGATCATGGGTCATGGGTCTGGGGGGAGTTATGCCCTGTATGGCAGAATGGATTGCAAGGGCCTCAGGAGCCCCTATGAATATCTGGAGAATCCTTCCGGTATCTTCCTTGAGCAGCACCACAGGAGTTCCTCCGAATATGCTCGGGGCGAGATACACCCCCACGATTTCAACTTTTTTCATTTAAGGAATTTCGGTTTTTGAAGTATTAAAAACTTCCTGCGTTATTTTTTTTAATTCGCATAAAACCTTCTCCATGGATCTGGTTGAGCTTATTGCAGAAATGGCAGAGAGGAAGGGAATCAGGGTTGATAGCATCTCAGAGGTTGAAAAAATCAAAACGGACTCGAGAACGAGATGGAAGTGCAAGTTCGGTTGCATGTATTACGGCAAGAGATATTCCTGCCCGCCTGAGGTGCCTGAAAACTTCACAGAATTTATCGGCTCTTACAGGAAGGCAGTGGCTATCACTTACTTCTTCAGGGATTACATGGAGGACAAAAGAAGAATGCAGGAGCTCTTACCTGAACTGGAATCCAGACTGCTGGAAAGGTATCCCCTCGCCTTTGCCCTTTTCCCCGGGGGATGTGATCTGTGTGATGAATGTTCCTATGAGAAAACAGGAGAGTGTGTGAAAAAAGAGAGGGTCAGGCCGTCCGTTTCATCGATGGGTATCATAGTCTCCCAGTTTGGCATCAGGATTGGTGACAGCAGGAGCGTTGCGGTGATACTGCTCGATTAGTCTATCAGCATGTTCAGACCCTCGATGAAAGCTTCAATGCTCGCCATCACTATGTCGGTCCTCGCACCTCTCGCAGTTACAACTTTATCCTCTTTTTTCAGCTGTACTATTACGTCAACAAGCGCATCTGTGCCTCCAGTAATCGCATCGACGTGATAACCCACAAGCTCTATGTCTGCAAAGTCCTTTATTGCCTTCTTTATTGCGTTTATGGCTGCATCTACCGGACCCGTTCCAACTCCTGCCTCTATCACTTCCTTGCCGTTAATCTTGAGCTTTATGCTGGCGGTGGGCATCAGGTTCACACCGCTCACGATGGACAGATCGAGAAGCTCCACCTTTCTTTCCTTTCTGATCTGGAGGACGGTTTCTATTATTGTTCTGATGTCCGCATCCGTTACCCTCTTGCCCCTGTCTCCGACCTCCTTTATTCTCGAAAGTATCTCCTTCATCTGCTCCGGAGTTGCCTTGTAGCCAAGTTCTTTCATTATCATCTCAACACTTGCTCTGCCGGCATGCTTTCCGAGGACGATGAGTCTCTTTCTTCCGATAATCTCGGGAGATATTGGCTCGTATGTCTGCGAGTTTTTGAGAAGTGCAGAAGTGTGTATCCCGCTTTCGTGTGTGAAGGCATTATCTCCAACAATGGGTTTGTTTGGAGGTACCTTCACTCTGCTGAGCTTCTCTATGAGCTGGGATGCGGGATAAATCATCTGCTTGTTGATTTTCGTTTTAACACCGTAGAGGAACTCAAGAGCCATGACAACCTCTTCCAGCGCTGCGTTACCGGCTCTCTCCCCAAGACCGTTCACGGCAACGTGTATTTCGTCTGCTCCACCCTTCACAGCAAAAACCGTGTTTGCTGTAGCAAGTCCAAAATCGTCGTGGCCGTGAAATGCCACCGGGATGCTGTATCTTTCCCTAAGCCTTTGCATGGTTTCGAATGCCTTTTCTGGGGTGAATACACCAACGGTGTCTGTGAATGTCAGACGATCTGCGTTTGCCTCCACAGCACTGTCGTACAGTTTTATCAGAAACTCAAAATCTGCTCTTGACGCATCCTCTCCACCGAACTCGACGATCAAACCTCTCTCCTTCGCGTATTCTATGGCCTTCACGGACATTTCAACAATTTCATCTCTCGTTTTTCCGGGGAACTTGCTTGAGATGTGGATATCTGATGAGGGTGCGACCATGAAGATTGAATCCGCTCCCGCATCTGCGGCAGCGTCAATATCCTCGAATTTAATCCTTCCAAAGCTGCAAATTTCAGCTTTCAAACCAGCCTCACTTATGACCCTTATCGCCTGGAACTCTCCTTCAGACGCTATTGCCGTGCCAGCTTCAATTATGTCAACGCCCATCTTGTCAAGGGCTTCAGCAATCATCAGTTTCTGCTCAACGCTGAGTGAAACGCCCGGTGTCTGTTCCCCATCCCTCAGGGTTGTGTCAAGGATTCTCACAGTCATCTCTTTAAGCCATTTAAAAATGCTATAAAAAATTAATCTCTAAAATGCGTTATGCTGTGAGGTTAATGTAACATTTATATATTGTTAACAGAAAATAAAAGATTGTATGTTTACGCTCAGCACCAGGTATTATCCGCTTCTCAAAAAGCATCTTCTGGAGTATGTGTCTGAAGAGGAGATCATCGAGGACCTGGGAACGGAGGCTCAGGGGGTAATCAGAGAGGGTTACTGGATTTTCAGGCCTTTTGTTGCGGCTGAGATTATACTTGACAGGGATACGAACAAACTGAAGTACAACACGATGGAGCCTACGCTGAACCCTGACGAGTTTCAGCTCCTTGAAAGGATTTATTTTGAGCTTACGAACATTCTGGTTTTGAAGGATGTGGTTACTGACCTGTTTCAGAAGGAAAAGATTCTCCTCTCAGCATTCAATGAGGTTGTCGATGAATTTGCGGTTGAACTCGACCCGGTTCTGAGGTTGAAGTACCTTTACTATCTCTACAGGGATTTTATTGGCTTCGGGCAGATCGATCCGCTTGTAAATGATCCATATATCGAGGATATAAGCTGCGACGGATACAACATACCCGTTTACGTTTATCACAAGAGATATGGCAACATACCCACGAACATCATTTTCGGCGATGTTGAGCTTGACAGAACCGTTCAGTCCCTCGTTCAGATGTCCGGCAAGCACATAAGCTACGGGAACCCCATAATCGATGCGACACTGCCCGACGGGAGCAGGCTGCAGGCCACGTATGGCACAGAAATCACACCGAGAGGTTCTTCATTCACGATCAGAAAATTCACGGAAGAACCACTCACACCCATAGACCTCATAAGGTTCGGCACCTACACCTACGAGCAGATGGCGTATTTCTGGCTCGCAATAGAGAACAAGCTGAACATTCTGGTGGTTGGTGAAACCGCAGCGGGGAAAACAACAACCCTCAACGCAATACTGATGTTTCTCCCTCCGGACGTGAAGGTGGTATCCATAGAAGACACAAGAGAAATCGTCCTCTACCATGAAAACTGGATCGCCGGAGTCACTCGAGAGGTTACGACAGGTGATGAGAACATCATTTCCATGTATGATCTGCTCAAGGCTGCGATGAGGCAGAGGCCTGAATACATAGTTGTGGGAGAGATCAGAGGCATAGAGGCGCAGACACTGTTTCAGGCAATGTCAACGGGTCATGCTGCCTACTCTACACTTCACGCAGGCGATGTCTATCAGGTGATCTACAGGCTTGAGAGCGAACCTCTGAACGTTCCCAGGAGCCTGATACAGTTCCTCGACATAGTGGTGGTTCAGACCCAGTGGACGAAGGAAAGCGTGAGGAGAAGGAGGGCGAAAGCAATTTACGAGTTCCTTGGAATAGATCCGAATGAGAAGGAACTCCTCATCAATGAATTTGTTCGCTGGTCATCTTACGATGATGCTTATTACCTCATCAACCCCTCAAAGAAGCTGGAGAAAATCGCCATGATCAGGGGCGAAAGCTATGATGAGGTGCAGGGGGAGCTGAAAAGAAGGGCGGAATTTTTGAAGTTCCTCGATAAAAATAACGTCAGGGACTACATCAAGCTCACCCACATGTTCCATGCATACTATCTCAACCCCGGCCAGCCGTTCGAAATGATATATAGAGAGGTAGAGGCCCATGACACTGATGCAGGACAGACGATCCAACTCTGAGGACACTTTCAGGGAAAAATTTACAGTCTACGCTCCCAGGCCATTTGTCAGGTATTTCAGGAAGAGGTATGAGAGGGACCGGGATAGATACCACAATCTTGAAAAGACACTGGTCTCCTCGAGATTGCCCGTAACTGTTCCGAGATATCTGGCGATAGCCACATTTTATCCCCTTGTCCTTCTCCCGCTGTACATAGTGTTTTCCTACTCGGTGGCCAAGGTCCTCGGTTACTATTATGCCAGCTACACAGGTGGCCTGTCCTTTCTCCCCGTCGACATCGCCAGCTATCATGAAATACCCATCAGGATTTCATTTCAGAAACCGGACGTTTTTGTGTTCGAACTTATCGTGCTGACGGCCATGACAGCACTTCTTTTCATACTATCCCGGCTGGCAATTCTGTATTATCCGAGACTTGTTCTGGTACAGAGAAGGTCCAAGATAGAATCAACCCTGCCCCACGTTGTGAACATAATGCTGGGGATGTCAAAGGGTGGGGCTTCGCTGCTCGAAATCATAAAGACAATTGCCGAGGAAAGGTCGATAACGGGAGAGGTGGGAAAGGAGTTTTCGATTATATACAGAGAGGTGAGTGTTTTCCACAGGGACCTCATATCCGCAATGAGGTTTGTTTCCAACACCACACCATCCTCGAAACTCTCCGAGTTTCTCGAGGACATGATCGGTGTTGTTGAGGGCGGCGGAAAGGTCAGCGAATTTCTCGAGTTCAAGTCCTCCCACTTCATTGAGGAAAGGGAAAGGTACTACGAGATATTCATCAACACGCTTGAAATCTTTGGAGAAGTGTATGTGGCCATGTTCGTTGTGGCTCCCCTGTTCTCGCTGATCGTGTTCATACTTCTGGGTATGATGGGTGGTGCGGAATCGTCTTTTTCGAAGCTGATCGTGTATGGCTACATTCCCATCGGTGCGGTCATGTTCATCTGGCTCATAAACTCAATGATGAAGCGTGAGGAAGGGGGCTGGGTTGAGAGGGTGTCCACTCCTCTTTTCATTGGAGCAAAGATAATCTCTGTGGACAGAGTTTCAGGATACCGGTCAAAGGGTAGACTGGCAAGGTTGCTGAAAAGGCTGAAATCTGATCTGAAAAAGATTTTCAATATCGATCTAATCCTGAGAAATCCCCATTACACTTTTGCAGCAACCATTCCGGCGGCACTGCTGTTTTCAGCAATTGTTTACGGAAAATTGAGAATAGAAACACTTCTTGTGACTGTGCTTCTGATTGTGGCGATACCATACACGATACTGTATGAAATCAGGATTGTGAAACTCAGAAAAATGGAAAATGAACTGCCGGACCTTTTGAAGCAGCTGGGCAGTCTTAATGAAAGCGGTCTAACACTCGTGAACGCCCTCAAGGTTCTTTCAATGTCTGACCTCGGGGCCCTGACGAGGGAGATATCCAACATACGGAAGGACATAGAGTGGGGAAGGCTCGCCACTGAAGCCTTTCTGAGGTTTGAGGAGAGGGTGGGCAGCCCGGTCGTGGGGAAGGTCATATCCATCCTCGTGAAGGCTCTTGAAGCCACGGACAATGTAAAGGCCGCCATTTTCACCGCAGCAACGGATGCTGAGATGTTTCTTGAATTCAGAAAGAGGGTTGCGAACGAGATGTTTGTTTATACGGTCATAGTCTACGTTACCTTTTACGTCTTCCTGTTCACGATTGTGATACTCAACCAGAATTTCATCAAGGTCTTCTCGAACATCACAGTCCCTCAGTCGGTTTCGGGAGTTTACTTTGCCTCTCTTAACGTCTCTGAAACCACAACTCTCTTCTACCACGCAAGCCTCCTTAACGGGCTTTTCAGCGGACTTGTTGCTGGAGTCATGGGGTCAGGAAGCCTGAGGTCTGGAATAAAACACTCGATTTTCATGGTGGTCTCTGCGCTGCTGGTTTTCGTTTACTTTGTTGGTGTGGGGTTCTGAGAAGATGAAGGTGGGTTACGGGGTATATCCCCTGCAGGAAATGGAACTGAAGTTTGGGAGGCACACACTGAGGATTGTGAAGGAGTCTGAGGTGTTCAGGTACATCAGGGAATCTAAGGATGGTAGGGTGGAAAAGGTTCTCGCATCGAGGGAGGGTAAAATTGCAGTGAATCCTGTGGAGCCCGTAAATCTTCCAAAAAACGTTACCAATTACCTTGAGATAAACTTCAAAAATACGCTGTTAATCGAACCGGGACACAGAAAAACCTTCTTCACGACTTTTCCTGTGGAAATTGGAGTTTTTACAACTGGGAAGGGTGATATCGAGCTGATTGATGTTTTCTCAAATGTCAATCTGAAGTACAGTCTTTACGGGGATCCGAGAAACGGGGTGGTGTGCAGGTACTGGGAAAGTGAGCTGTACACCAACCTGCCTGAAAGGAATCCGCTTGAAGAGGGGATCATGAGGATATCCATACGGAACAACTTTGGCGAATGGGTGGAGGTGAGCCGAGCAGTATTCAACGTCTACCTCATGAAGATTTACTACAGCGACGAGATGGTGTTCTCAAATGCCGAGATGGAGATACTCTCGAAAGTCTCTGCCGAGACGAAGTTCCTGATGGATACGATGAGGGATGGTATGAGGAAGAGCGTGGAGGTGTTCACACCGAGAAAAGTGCCTGTGGTTACCAAGAGATTTTTCATGGAGTGGGGCGTATGATAGACCTGCTCGGTGTCAAGATATACGGCGATGTAACCATAGGGAATTTCCTGATTGCCATATTCATAATCTCGTTTGGTGTTTTTCTGGCAAAAGTGCTTACAACCAATTTGAGGAGAACACTTGGCGACAGGATTGAGAAAAATCAGAGGGAGCTTGTTTTAAAGGTGGTTTACTACATCATAGTTCTTGTTGCGTTCCTTACGGCCCTGCCGTTTCTGGGCCTGAACCCATCAGGACTTCTTGTTGCAGGTGGAATTACCGGTATAGTTCTCGGTTTTGCCAGCCAGAGTGTGGTGTCCAACTTCATCTCCGGCATTTTCATCCTGTGGGAGAAACCGGTGAAAATCGGAGATCAGATCAGCGTTGCGGGCATATCGGGTTATGTGGAGGACATAGGGATAATGTCCACAATCGTCCGAACGTATGACGGGCTTTATGTCAGGATACCCAACAATACTCTCTTCACAAGTGAAATAACGAACCTCACTGGAAATGTGGCGAGGAGGTTCGAGTACGTAATAGGGATAAGGTATTCGGATGATGTTGACAGGGCTGTGGAGATAATAAGGGGAGTCATAGAAAAGGAGCCATTCGCACTCAAAAATCCGGCACCAGCCATTTTTGTGAACGATCTCGGTGACAGCTCGGTGAACATCGTTGTGAGAATATGGTCCCCCGTGCAGGTGTGGTATGATGTGAAAATGGCCCTGCTGAGCAGAATCAAGGAGGAGCTGGAGAAGAATGGCATCGAGATTCCGTTCCCTCAGAGAGTAATCTGGTTTGCTAATGAGCCTGAGATGAAACACAGGAGAGGTGAGTGATGCGGGTTGTTGCAGTCTCGGATACACATGCTGAGAATTTCCGGGACCTTCCGGACTCGCTGATCGGTCTATTTGATGCTGCCGATATGATTGTCCATGCGGGAGACTACACGACTATTGAGGTCGTCGATGTAATGTCTTCGGAATATGAGTTCATCGGAGTCCACGGAAATAGCGACGACCCCGAGGTTAGGAGGAGACTGAATCAATTTGAGGTCTTTGAGGTTGATGGAGTCAGGGTGTTTCTCACGCATGCAGGGCATTTCGATCACGAGTTTCATGACCTTGCCTACAGAGCCATGGAGTTTGGTGCCGGGCTTGTGATTTTCGGCCACATCCACCGGTTTCACTCCGAGCAGTTTGGCAGGGTCAGGGTCCTCTGTCCCGGGAGTCCCACAAGGCCCAGACTCTCTCTTCCAAGCTGCGCGGTCATCGATATTGACGAAGGAAAGGTAGAAATAAGAAGAGAGCTGATCGGGTGATGTCATGAAGGTGTGCATCGTCAGTGGCAGTGCAGAAAAGATCATTGGGGAGCTCGAGAAAAAGGGGAAAGTAATAATAATCGAGAAAGGCAATCCACAGGGAGAAAAAGTTCTTTTCGGTGAAAACTGCGTGAGTTTTACCGTAAAATCGAGAAATCTCAGGGATATGCTTGAGATTCTTGCAGACCTCGGTTATGATTACGCCTTGCTGAAGGGGTTTTTGAAGGAAGAGGTCGAGAATCTGGGCATCAAAATTCCGGAGATTGAGAGTGCTGATGAAGCTGAATACGCTGATGACTGCGAGACCATAAAGAGCATAATGCGGAAACTCAAGGAGAGTGCTGGAGCGGAGTTTTCCGGGGCTATCGGGATTTTCGTCGGCTTCGTGAGGAGAATTTCAGAGGGCAAGGAAGTGGTCAGGCTCGAGTACGAGAAGTACGATGAACTCTTTGAAAGGGTCAGGAAAGAGATAGAGCAGGAAATTCTGAAATATGATGGTGTGAGGGGGGTTCGAATCCACCACAGGGTTGGCACCCTCGTTCCTGGAGAGGATATAGTTTACGTTGCAGTCATGGCTGAACACAGGAAACATCTGTGGGAACCTCTGAAAAGGGCTGTAGAGCTTTTCAAGGCAAAGCTTCCAGTCTGGAAGAAGGAGGTTTATATCGACGGAGAGATCTGGGCACACGACAGGGATTTAATGAAGGAGTGAGCGGAGCATTTTTATCAGCATTTCTCCCTCTTCTCTGTTTCTTGCCGTCGTAATCACGTGAATCTGCTGGACACTCCCTCCGTGGATGAGCAGTGCCCTTATGTTTCCTCTGTCGTCGCTTCTTGTGAGCTTTAACCTTACACTGCCCGTGGTGGTTCCCTTGTTCTCTATCACTCCCGGCACAATCTTTTTCACGAACTCTGATTCTGCTATCCTCATCACAAGCCCCCTCCCTTCCCGCCCGCCTATGATTGTCGAATGTGCCCCGCCTATCTTGCTCTCTGGCTTTAAATGCACTTTTTCCATCTCTCCTGAACTCATCATAAACTCGCTCAGAGTTCTGAGGAATTCATTCATCTCCATCGGTTCAAGAACAGAAATATATAGGGGGTAGAGGGCGTTTAGTTTGAGTATTCTCTCGGTTTCAGAGATAATGTCTCTGCTTTCTCCTGACAGATACAGCTTGTCTGCTCTTTTTCTGTGCAGTTTTTCCCAGATAACCTCAAAGGTGTTTCTCAGGCTTTCCCATTCACCGTAAATCCTGAAGGTCAGCGTTCTCTGCACGTCTCCAAATAATGCCAGGTTCAGCCTTCCAGATTCTGCAAAAAGTCCTGCGAGCTTCAGGTTGCGGTTGCCACAGACAAGACAGAAGTCAAACTCTTCTTCAAGCTCTGAAAAGCAGAACCGGCATTTCATATCATTCTGAGTATGTTTCTGAGCATGTATATGCTGTCTCTGGCAACACTCACCTTCGAATCACCGCCGTGTTCCCATCTTACCGGAATCTCCTTTATTTTCAGCCCCTCTCGCTGGGCAAGAACCAGCAGTTCAGTATCCCAGAACCAGTGGTTGTCCTCTATTCTGTCTATTATTTTGATGATGCTCGACTTCCTGAAGCCCTTGAATCCGCACTGGTGGTCGTGAATTTTTGATCCCAGCAGTGTTCTCACGAGGAAGTTGTAGGTTTTCGAGGGAAAGTCCCTTGAAAATGGTCTGCTGGCGGAGCTTTCCCTCATGAGTCTTGACCCTATGGCAATGTCGTAACCGCTTTCGAGGGCATTGTACACGTCTTTTATGTGTTGGAGATCTGTGGACAGGTCAACGTCCATGTATAGGACAAACTGGTATCTGGAGTTCTTTATGGCGTTGTTCAGAGCTTTTCCTCTTCCAAGCCTTTCCTCACTGTGCAGGTGCCTGACGAAAGAGTACTTTTCCTCCAGGCTCCTTGCTATTCTGTCCGTGCCGTCTGTGGAGCCGTCTTCAGCTATAATTATTTCGAATTCGTCAAAATTATCGGTCATGTATTCTCTTACGCTTTCAAACGCTTTTTCCAGTCTTGCCGCTTCGTTGTATGCCGGAAATATTATCGATATCATTTGACGAAAGTCTGACTCGAAATATTTAAAGTTTATAACCTGTTTACTACATCAATGCGTTTCAGACTTGCTGTGGGGCTGGTACTGGTCGTCATGCTGGTTTTCCTTTTCAGGGATTCGCTCCAGTATCTTCTCAGTGCAAATCCTGTTTACTTCCTTTACGGAGTTGTTTTCTACATTCTGCTGAATCTCATCCTCTCATTCAGGATTCACTACCTTCTGGTGAAATCAGGACAGCACTCTGAATTCATCGATGTTGCGAAGGCACATTTTGCAGGTATGATTCTTGGAGATTTCACACCCGGCAGGGTTGGGTACTTCTCCGCACCGCTCTTCGCTCAGAAATACGGGATGAATGCGGACGCATTCATGGGTGTAATCCTGTCATCCCAGGCGGTGGAGCTGGTTGTCAAGATATTCGGTGCATCACTTGCAGTGGTTTATTTTCTGAAGCCTGAGGAGATTTACCTTCTCGCACTCCCCGCCCTGCTCACGGTGGCGGCGATAATTTACCTGTGGTCTGACATCCCTCCGGACATTGGCAGGCTGAGAGAAATAAGAATTCATGCAAGGAAAACCGCCAGACATACGCCATTCATTGTTCTGATATCGCTTGCGGGGTGGTTGCTGACCGGGCTCCAGTGGTATTACCTGTTCCTTTCCGCTGGAATTGATGCAAAATTCGTTCAGGCCATGCTCATTCAGCCCCTTGCGACTCTCCTGATGTTCGTCCCTCTAACCCCTGCCGGGCTCGGAGTTTTCGAATCAGGCTCTGCTCTGCTGGTCTCTGCCATCTCCAGCAATCTGAATGCTGGAGTTGCTCATTCCATCCTGGTCCGGGTTTCAACGGTTGCTGCGGATCTGCCGGGACTGGCTGTGGTAATGGAAAAAAGAGGTTCATGATTCGAGGACTCTCTTCTTCAGTATTTTTACCGAGTTCAGCATGGTCTCTCCCGGATACAGCCTCAGTTCTCCGACTATGAACCTCTCGTAAAGCTCTTCATCGCTTGCACCTGACCTTATAAGCTCCCTGGCTTTCAATGTCTCTTCTCTGGCTTTTTTCGCTACGGCATCGCACTCTCTTCCTCTGAAAACGTGTATGTGTCCCAGACCCAGAATTTCGGGTCTGAACGAGGCAATCTTGTCTATGGATTTCAGGTATTCTTCAAAGCTGTAGAAAAACAGCGGAGCATGGACTCCAGAGGAGGTGACGAATCCGAAGCAGTCAGATATGAGGAGGGCGTTGCTCTTTCTGTGGTAGACTATGATAGAATCCGGTGAGTGGCCCGTGGCCTCGTATATCTCAAGCCCGTAAACGTAATCTCCCTCGCTTACTGTCCGATCCACCCTGAAACCGTTTTCAGTTTTGCTTTCATGACCGCAGACAAACGCATCTTCCTGGAGCCAGAGGTTGACGACCTTCTCCCTTTGAAAGAGCCTCGAAACGTTCTCATGCGCAAAAACCTCGGCGTCAGGGTACTGTTCGAGAATTCTGGGCAGGCCGGTTATGTGGTCTGAGTGGGCGTGGGTGAGTATGACAGCGTCTATGTCCTCCTCAAGAACTTCGAGGAATTTTTCAGCAACACAGCTCCATCCAACCTCTATGAGGACGTTCTTTTCTCCGCTGAAGACGTAGTAGTTGAAATGTCCAATTCTGTAGAGCTTTAAGGAATCTGAAAGCTCGATAACTTCTGCGTCCATGGTGTATGATTATTCATTGAAAATTGAAAAAAATTGTGCCAAGGCAACATTTATTATCCTTTAAGTGCTATATTTTTATTGCCCCAACCGGGGAGGGGGTGGAGAAAGCAAGGCTTGCGATGAAGCTCCCTGCAAGCGTTGGGGTTACACCATGTCGCATGGTCCCTGGATGAGCGGGAGCAAATGCTCCTCCGATGATTTTAGGGCAACCCCGACATGGGACAGCCCCGAACGGTCAGCCATCCTGAGATGGCGTGGGCCTGCGGTGAGGGATGGTGTTAGCTTCGGGGGACACGTTTAATTGAAATCTGTCACGGTGTGGAGGGACAATAATCCGGAATTTGTCTTTGTGGGGAGGTACACATGAAACAGGCTCGACAGCAATTTTGAAATGCACTGCTTGAGAATGCGAGATTCTGAACTGAAAACGGGGCTAAAAAACAAATTGGAAAAGGTGGTCAGTAACTTTTAGCGATGGCGTTCAGCTTTCCTGGTCTTCCACAGATTACACAACTGCCATCCTTTTCAGCTTCAACACCCTCTGGCAATTCGAGCACTTCTCCGAGAACTCCCGCTCCTGCAAGGCTTTCAAGCTCTTCTCCGCATTCAGTGCTGGAGCAGAGGTACGTGAGCGCCACTCCCTTGCCAATCCACTCCTTAATTTCGCTGATGCTCTCAAAAAGTTTTGTTTTTTCTGCAAGGCTGTCAAGGGCTTTCCTTCGCAGCCTCTCGTGCATCTCCTCTGCCCAGGTTTTTATGCTGTCTTCTGTAAGCTCTTCGATGGAAATCTTCCTCTTGACCTTCTCGTCCCTGAATGATATGACCGCCTCATTGCTCTCGGCCTCTCTCGGGCCTATCTCTATCCTCAGAGGCACTCCGAAAAGCTCCCACCTGTAGTATTTCGCTCCGGGTCTGTCGTCGCTGTCATCCATGACAACTCTGAAGCCCATGCTCTTCAACCTGTCATATACCCGATTCGCAACATTCATGACAAGCTCTTCCTTGCCCTTGTAGAGGATGGGGATCACCACGATCTGGTGGGGAGCAAAGTCAAACGGCAGGATGAGTCCGACGTCATCGCCATGAATGCTTATGAGCGAGGCAATGCACCTCTCAGAGATTCCATAGCAGGTCTGGTGTATGTAGGCGTGGTCCCCTTCTGGAGTTTCATACTTTATGTCAAACGTTTTTGCAAAGTTGTCGGCGAGGTGATGAACGGTGCCGATCTGCAGGGTTCTGCCGTCCGGCATAATCGTGTCGAAGGCAATGGTGTAATCGGCTCCCGGGAATTTGTCCCATTCCGGCCGTTTGATCACGAAATACGGAATGGCGAGGGAATCGTAAAACTCCTTGTATGAGCTGATGGCTTTTTTAACGTTCTCTTCAGCTTCCTCATAATTTCTGTGGGCTGTGTGGGCTTCCTTGAACGAGGTAATCTCCCTGAGCCTGATCAGAGGTCTGGTGTGCTTGGTCTCATACCTGAAAACGTTCACCACCTGGTAAACCTTAAGCGGCAGATCCGCATGGCTCCTTATCCAGAGCCTGAACATCGGATACATGGCGGTCTCGCTTGTTGGCCTCAGGGCGAGCTTCACATCAAGCTCATCCATCCCTCCGTGGGTAATCCAGTAAACCTCATCCTCGAAACCCTTTATGTGCTGCCCCTCCTTCCCAAGCTCTGTTTCCGGGATCAGAGCAGGGAAGTAAACCTCGTCATGCTCTCTGTCCATTATCTCTCTGAGCTTTCCGTACACGAGCTTTCTGAGTTTGAACCCGAAGGGAAACCACACGTAAAGACCCTTCACGGGGTACCTTATGTCCATGATCTGGGCATGCTGGATTATCTCGTGATACCACTCTGAGAAGTTTGATTTCGGAGGAAGCATGATTACCAGCAGCCAAGGGAGTTATTAAAACTTTTTTGATTTGAGTGTTTAATGCGATTCAGGCAATTCTGAAAAACCCACTCGCTCCGAATTCCACCTCAGTACCTTTGGCGTTGGCATACAATCTCCTGCCTGCTAAAAAACGCCTTTTATGATGTACATTCTCAATTCATCCGTTTGTACACGCTCTTACGGTAATCTATTTGTCCCTTGGGCGAGAAAGAGTTACGATTGCATGGAGTTCAATTATGGATGGCAGGTCTTGGTGATCTGGTTGGGCAGCATGGTACCGAAATTATTTTACACTCAGCGTAAAATTGTATGCTGATGCACCACTCCAGTATGCCGGCAGATCGGTTGATGTGGCGGATGGTGGTGTAGAAATATTTTTATACTGTTTTACGTCTAATGTAAAATATGGACTTGAGGAAAGTAGCTCTGTTGATTGTCGTTCTGGGAGTCGCAGTGGTTCTGCTGTCCTTCAAAAACACTTCAGGAACGTCAGGCTTTGGTGAGGGATTGAGTGAGGAGGATCTGACAAAGATAAGTCCCGGAAACATTCAGATTACTGCAGTCTTTCTCAATCCGATGTATCCGGACATGAGCAAGCCTGCGATATATGTCAGACTTGATACCCACTCCGGGGACCTTTACACCTACGACATGCTGAACAAGACGTTTCTCGAGGTTGGCGGGGAGAGGTACAGACCCACTGAGTGGAAGGAGGATGACAGCTCGTGGGGGCATCACAGATACGGGGTATTCACTTTCCCCGAAAGCGCGCTGGAACTGATTAAAAAGGAGAGGAACTTCAAGCTCGTAATCGAGCTGGACAGCACAAGGGTTCTGGAGTGGAGAATATGATCGACAGGAGGATCGTTTACGGGTTTATCTCTTCAATTTTACTGCTTGTTTTCTACGCTTCCATAAATTACCTTGCTGGTGGGACTGAGGCGGTTTACTGGAATTTCAGAAATTACCTGCCGTACATTGCCGTGATTGATGCTGGCTTTGGCATCCAGATTGCACTCTACACCCACATAAGGTCATTTGGCAAAAGCTGCAATGCCGTTGCAAGCACTCCTGTAACGGCGGGAAGCATGGTTGCATGCTGTCTGCACCACGTAACTGACTTCATACCGTTCGCCGGAGTGGGTCTGGGTTTGTTCCTGTCTCAGTACACCGAACTCTTCTTTCTGATAGGTGCGGCATCGAGCGTTGTCGGGGTTGCATGGATGCTCTCAATAGTCCAGAGATGGAACCTTTACTCTGAAGATGCCTTGCTCTCAAAGCTGATGGTGGTGGATTATCTGAAAATGAGGAACGCTCTGCTCGTTCTTTCAGCAGCCGTTCTTTTGCTGTGGTATGTCTCAAAGCCCTACAGATACTTTTAATTCATTTTTACAAAAAATGGTAATTGCAGGAGGTTAGGAGGCAGACCTCATGGCGTTCCACTGCTGAATTGCTGCTTCGAGGAACGATATCAGGGTTTTTCTCATTGCTTCGTTGTCCGGTGAGCCGGAATAACCTATGAATGCCATTTTTCTTCCGTTTATCTCCATGATGCTCCCGTTGGGATAGAGAACGTAGAATTCTGGTGTGCCCGTCGCTCCAAATTTAAGGGCGAGGAGCCTTTCGCTGTTGAAGTCAACCTTCACCGGCACGAATTTGTTTATGGCATTCTGGAGGTCCTCATACTTCTTCAGGTCTTCAAGGAATGCTTTGCACACGTGGCAGGTGTCGGAGTGTATGTAGACGAGAACAGGCCTGTTTTCTCTCTCAGCGATTTTGAGACCTTCGCTGTAGGAATAAAATTTGACGGGTAAATCTGAGCTATCCTCTGTCGGATTTTTTAAAATGACGAGCAGCCCTGATAAAATGAGAAATAATGCTATGAATATGGTAACCCTGCTTCCTGCCATGCGATGACACCACCGTCAAGCTCGTAGATGTTTTCGTAGCCCATCTGGGCAAGCTTTGAAGCGGCCATCTTGCTCATGTGCCCGCTTCTGCAGTATACCAGTATCTTCGTGGACTTGTCTTCCGGCAGCAGGTTAGAATATTCCTCAATCCTGTCGTAGGGAATCCATGCGTTCGTGCCCGGGATGGGTTTCTGTTTGGGAACATGCACGTCTATGACAAAAACGTCTCCGCTCTGTATCATGCGGTAGAACTCTTCCGGCGAAACAGACTGGTATGCCCTTTTTTTCGGAAACAGAACGTAGCTGGTGTAGAGCAGATATGCAACAACTGCGAGTATGACTGCAGCGGTAATAATTTTCGAGTTCACAGCATCACCTCCTTTAGAAGCTTTCTGCTACACACAACACACGGCCAATACTGCCCGGAGTCTTTGTCAGGCGTTTTTCCATAACTTTTCGCAATCATCAATCTTATTTTACACTTAGTGTATAATAATTTTTTGAAAAACCGAAAGCTCAGAAGTTTTGAAAAGAGGCATTAAAAATTTGAGAAATGCTACCACCCCATCATGGGGCAGTGGGCGTAGCCGTATCCATAGCCGTAGCCGTATCCAGGTGAGAAGCCCTGAACTCCCTGCATCCATACTGGAATGTTCGAGTTCTCATCTCCAAGGCTCTGACCATTAACCTCGATGTACACAGGAATTATCGAGTTCCCGTATTCCAGGCCCTTAACCTTGACCTCATCTCCCTGCTTTATTCCAAGATTGGCTGCAAACCACCATGGCATCGTCACGTACTTTCCACTGTCCAGCACCACTCCCATGGGGTATACGGTCGACACCTTTCCACTGACATCGACCAGCTCAGCCTGTCCCTGGTTTCCGTAGGCGTAAGGGACGTATCCCTCATCTCCGTCATACCCGCCCATCATGGGATATCCATAGCCGTAACCCATCATGGGTCCCATCATGCCCGGCATGCCAAATCCATATCCAAACCCACCCATGTGGGCTGAAGCTGTATACACCGCAAGGGCCATCAGGCCTACAACCACACCCGCTATCAAACCACTCTTCTTCATCTCACATCACCTCTGAGCATTAGTATGTGCTCAGAGGCAATAGGTCTTGGGGGTGAAAACGAGGTGTGGAATGGGGAGGAGATGTTTCAGAACGGTTTACTGGGGGAGGGGATGGTTCAGGTTGTCAAAATAATTCCTTAGAGAAATGCCTCCACGAAAAATCCTTAGCACGTTCCGTTTTCCCGCCTTTTTTAATCCAGACTCCTTTCTCCTCCACAACCTCGCCGATTACCGTAAACTCGATTTCTAAGCTGGAAATTTTGTCCCTATCAATCGTGAATATCAGCTCGTATTCCTCACCGGAATTCATTGCTATGAGATATGCATCAAGCCCGTTAATCCTGCAGAACTCTCTAACTTCATCTGAAATCGGAAGCTCCTCTTCCCGGATAACAATTCCTGCACTGCTTGCCTCACTGATTGCTTTAAGCTCCTTCACCATCCCATCGCTTATGTCAATCGCACATCTGGAGAAGTCTGCCAGTGTTATGCCCTCCTCTATCCTCGCAACCGGTCTCAGGAATTTCTCATACAGCTTTTTTCTAAGCCCCTCATCGGCCTCCATTCCCTTCAGCTCAATTAACAGCGCTGATAGAGGTTTTCCAAGGTCTCCTGTAACGCACACAAGCTCCCCGGGTCTGGCATTTTTCCTTAGCATCAGTGATTTTGCCATACCAACTGCAATTCCGTCTATGATCAGTTCATCTGACTGGTTCGTGTCGGCCGAGATTAAGCTCATCCCGTACATCTCCAGACCCAGCTGAATTCCCCTGAACAGCTTTCTCGCAGATCTTTCATCGCTTTCCTTCAGCCCCACAGAGAAAGCAAAGTAAAGCGGTCTTGCGCCCATCGCAGCAAGGTCGCTTGCATTCATTGTAACAACCCGGAGGCCAATGTCCTCCTGAGACATCGAAGCCACAACGTCCGTCGATTCCACCAGCATGTCATTTGTTACAACCAGCCATCCATCCCCGATTCCGAATGCCCCGGCATCATCACCGAAAACTTCGGATTTTCGTTTTATCTCCCTGAATCCTGCTCTTATTATGTCTTCTTCCATTCAACCACCCTTAAATAATCGGGAGGGACACGATCAGCCGTGAAAACTCTGCCCTTTTTCCTCACGTCAATTCCATCCTTCACCATCTCCCCAGCGTCAATTTCTATGAGAACGGGTGCGTTCGAGTGTCTCATTCCAACCTCAACAGCCTCCTCAGGAGTTGCGGTCATGTGCACCTCTCTCCTCCTCATCGGGAGCAGACCGGATTTCAGAATTGAACCGAGATTTTCCGGTGAGGTTGCGTGATACAGCTTTTCGGGGATGCTCTTATCCTCAGTCCACCTCACTTCAACATCCACGCTGTGGCCATATCTGGCCCTTATCCTTCCATCAACAAGCTCAAACCTCCTCTTCCTATCCAGCTCGACTATGGCTCTGAGTTCCATCTCCCCAATACCGTACCTCTTTCTTAGAACACCCAGCACGTCCTCAAGCTTAGCGTAACCTCTTCTGTCCAGCGCTATTCCAAACCTGTCAGGATAGTGTCTCAGCAGCCCGCTTAAGAATTTGCTAACTCTTACTCTGTCTCTGCCACTTATCAGAATCTTTCCCCTCCCACAGCCACATCTGTACTCAAAGAACCCGCATTTCTCACAGTACCCTGCATCCACAGAATTAAATTGACACGGAAAGATAAATACGTGACGTTACATCCTTTTTCTGTGATATATGTAAAGGCTCTCAATGAGGCCTGGAAGCTCCTCAACAGAGTGTATGTATCTGCCTGTTATCGCCGAAACTCCTTTCCATATCCCGGTATTTGCATCTCGAAACAGCTCTGAAAGTCTTGTTTTGAGTTTCCTTCCCTTACTATCCCAGTCCGTGAAAATCACAACCTTCCTCTCCCCAACAGCATCGACTATGGAATGGTTGGATGCCGTTGAGGTTTCGATGATTTCTCCCTTTACTCCGAGCTTTCGGAGAGCAAACGTGTCTTTTCTGCCCTCCACAAGGATGACTGCCCCTCTTTCCGATTCAATTCTCAGCTCTTCAATGAGCCTGAGCAGCTTCTCAAAGTCCTTTAATCCTATCATGGACTTCATTTTCAGTTAAACCGTAAACAACGGCGTGCTTGTCCCTCGACCTGTGGCCTGAAACAATCTCAACTCGTGCATTGAAAAATTCTGAAAGAAGTTCCTCTACTTCCCTGTTTGCCTTCCCCCCCTCAGGTGGGGAGCGAACTTTTACGAGAAGGGCTTTCTTCCATTCATCATACCCGGCAATTTCCGCCCTCTTTGATCTGGGAGATACATGAACCTTTATCCTCACACCCTCCACATTCAGAATTTGCCTGAAAGGTTTAAATTTCATCCGGTCATGCCAGTACCACAACGACCCTGCCATTGAATCTGAAAGCCTCGATGTCAATCCCATAAAACATCCTTCATCATCCCTGAGTCCAGAATGACAAAATTTAACACCGATTAAACAATGGTTGCAACTGGTGGCCCCCAACCCCTTTATTTCTCATGGAGATCCCGGAACGGTACCCGAATTCTTTTTCAGTCGTTTACCGAAACCGCGAGGAGAATGTATCTGTCCCCGGCATTACCACACTTCATGTCCACAGAGCGTTTCAGTGTCCCCCACCCCATGATTTCCACTGGAGACGTCCCAATTACAGGAAGGGCACACAACCTCCAACCCTATTATTTCCTGTGGATTCCCGACTATCATCAGCAGTTCTTGCAAAAAACAGATGCGCCCGGTAATCTGCAACAACAACTTTCTTTCAATCCTTTAAAGGCCTGATTTCAACCTATTAATATAGGTATAAAGAAGCACAAGGATTACTACTTTCAATCCCTTAAAGGTCTGATTTCAACTTAATCAAATCCTCTTTCAGCTCTTTACATGCGTACTTTCAATCCCTTAAAGGTCTGATTTCAACCTTCCCCAGTGGAGCTTTGTACGCTGCCCGTCAACGCCTTTCAATCCCTTAAAGGTCTGATTTCAACGTTTTACTTCAGTGAGGTTTGCGTAAGCCCTTACAAGCTTTCAATCCCTTAAAGGTCTGATTTCAACTTACCACATACTGTAACACAACAACAAGAACATCTTTCAATCCCTTAAAGGTCTGATTTCAACTCTCCTTGCTCATCTTTCCCATGTGATGTTTCTTCATGCTTTCAATCCCTTAAAGGTCTGATTTCAACACCATTTCTCAATAAGAGCTTTGAGTTCATCCTCGTTCTTTCAATCCCTTAAAGGTCTGATTTCAACACCATTTCTCAATAAGAGCTTTGAGTTCATCCTCGTTCTTTCAATCCCTTAAAGGTCTGATTTCAACCATTGCAGACATAGCTTACAGGACTGGAAAGGGGATTGAATTCCTTTCAATCCCTTAAAGGTCTGATTTCAACTTCTACACTGCTGGAGCGCTATTTGGCGCTGCAATACCTTTCAATCCCTTAAAGGTCTGATTTCAACTTCTACACTGCTGGAGCGCTATTTGGCGCTGCAATACCTTTCAATCCCTTAAAGGTCTGATTTCAACTTCTACACTGCTGGAGCGCTATTTGGCGCTGCAATACCTTTCAATCCCTTAAAGGTCTGATTTCAACCTCCGCTAATATACCCTTAAAATCCTTTAAAAAGCTTTCTTCTCGCTTCTTTCATTTAAATACCGCAGCGAACCCCCAGTGATGCAGGTTATTTATAACGTTATGCGACTTTTATTCTGGGGTTTGTTTTTGAATTCGGGTTATTTAGAAGGTTCTATTCTGAAACTGATTAATTCTGTCTGGGGAGAGAAGGGAGATAAAAATAATCTGGCCCGAATTCTGGAAAGAAGGAAGTGAAAATTAAAAGGTTTTACTATAAAAATGATGGATTAAAAGATTTGCGACTCTATCAGAAAGCTCTGTTTCCAAGAAAAACATCTGGAAACCATCGTAACCTGAAACTGGAAGATACGGTCTGGAATAAAAACACCATATCCACTCCCGATATGGCCACAGGAATTCTGCAAAAATCATGAAAATCTTTAAATCTTACACCGGGAAGTAAAGCCCATGAGCCAGATTATGGAAATGCTGATAAGAAGAGGATTTCTCTGGCAGTCATTTGAGATTTACGGCGGACTGGCTGGATTCATCGATTACGGTCCTCTCGGTAACGGGTTAAGGAGAAAGGTTGAAGACCTGTGGAGGAAGTATTTCGTGATCAATGAGAGAAGCGTTGAGATAGATTCGCCCACAGTCGGCATTGAGGATGTTTTCATAGCTTCTGGCCATGCTGAGGGATTTACAGATGTTGCCATTGAATGCTCAGAGTGCGGAAGGGTCTTCAGGGCTGATCACTACGTGAAGGAAAAACTGAACCTCGAAGTGGATCCCACCATAGAGGCTGTGAAATCCGTCGTCAGTGAGTTCGACCTGAGATGCGAGTGTGGTGGGAAGTTCAAAAAGCCGGAGCACATCAATCTGATGTTTGAAACAAAGATAGGTCCGGGAAGAGGAAAGAAGGGATATCTCCGCCCTGAAACTGCCCAGGGAATCTTCATAGCATTCAAACGACTTTCAGATTATTTCAGGCACAAGCTTCCTTTCGGTGTTGCCCAGATAGGCAGAGCCTACAGAAACGAAATCAGCCCCAGACAGGGCGTTATCAGGCTGAGAGAATTCAACCAGGCCGAGCTAGAATTCTTCTGCCATCCGGGTGAAAAGAAGCACCCTGATTTTTACAAATACGCAGGTGATGTTGTAACTCTCGTAGATAAATTCGATAAAGAGCACAGAATCAGCCTGAGAGAGGCTGTTGAAAAGGGCATTATTGCCCACGAGCTTCTGGCGTATTTTATCGGAAAAACAAGGAGATTTCTGCTCGAAGCTGGGATAGACGAGAAAAGACTGAGATTCAGACAGCACAAGGATGATGAGAGGGCACATTATGCCGTTGACTGCTGGGATGCCGAGGTAGAACTCAGCTACGGCTGGATTGAAATTGTGGGGATTGCAGACAGAACAGATTACGATCTTTCGAGACATGCCAAATACAGCAAGGAAGACTTGAGCGTATTCGTACCATTTGATGAACCGGTAAAAATAAAAAGACAGAAAGTTATTCCAAACATTTCCAAACTCGGTCCCGTTTTCAGGGATAAGGCCAGGAGAATTGCCGAAGAGCTTGAAAAGCTGGAAAACGCCGAGGGAGATGTTCTGGTTGTTATAGACGGTGAAGAAATTAGAGTGCCAGCAGATTTCTATGAGGTCAGGGAAGTTGAGGAGGAGATACATGGAGAGAAGGTAACACCACACGTCATAGAGCCTTCGTTTGGCCTCGACAGAATTACCTACGCAATTCTTGAACACTGTTACGACACTGATTACGTGGATGGAGAGGAAAGAAAGGTCCTCAGACTGAAAAGGTGGCTTGCTCCGGTGCAGGTTGCAGTTCTACCTCTGCTATCAAGAGACAACTTTGTTAGAGAAGCGGAAAGGATCGCAGATGTTCTTAAAGAAAGCGGAATATTCACCGAGGTTGATACAACGGGTAGCATAGGGAGGAGATACAGAAGATATGATGAAATTGGAACACCTTTCTGCGTAACTGTCGACCATCAGACCTTTGAAGATGGTACTGTAACAATCAGAGATAGAGATTCGACCGCCCAGATAAGGGTCGAAAAATCCGGGCTCGTCAAAGTTCTTAAAGAGCTTTTGGCCACAGAAAAAGACCTGAAAGAGTTTGGAGAGATTTTCAAAAGCTGATTTATTTATTTAGTTTCATAATTAAAATTTTATTTATCAAATTTGTATTTACGAAAGTTAGCTGATTTCCATGAATTTTACGGCAAAATTATATTATCGCGCTATTCAATATGTATTGGAGAACATAGCAGCTCATCAGAATTTGATTCATTTTTAAGCGTATTGAAATGGACTGATTACAGCAAAAACCCATTTAATCTCCGTATATCCGAATCAAGCTGCTTAAAGAGCTCCCATGCAAAAGTACATCTAACGTAAAGTTTATAATGATAATATGTGATAAATAGCGAAACCTTTAAATATAACACTATTTTTAATTACAAATCGCATACAATTAGCCGGAAGGTGAGTATATGGTGGAGGAAGGAAAAATAAGTGAGGAGCAATTCAGAGAATACTGGGGCAAAATGAAGTCGCTGACCATCGCAATTCTGCTGCTGTGGACAATTCCAGCGTTCTGGATGCACCTTCCAGTAGCAACAACGAGCAAGATATACATACTGGGAGGGATTCCACTGCACTGGTTCAACGCCGCTTTCGTCGCTGTCGTTTTTGGAATTGTCCTGATATTTGCGTATGCGATAGTGATGGATAAGTGGGATAGAGAGATTCTCGGAAAGGGGTGATATAGATGGGTATTTTTGATGAGCCAAAAATTGCCATTCCAGGTATATTCTTGATCTACTTTATAGTGGTTGGAGCGCTGGCAGCAGCAGGAAATATTGGTGCAGCAAGTGCAGTTGCAGTGTTTGGATCAGTGCTTATCTACGTTACAGTCGCTCTGATAATGAGATCAGCAACCACAGAGGCGTTCTATGTTGCAGGGAGAGATGTCGGAGCCATACCGATAGGATCATCGATAGCATCGAACTGGATGAGTGGTGCATCTTTTGTGTCGATGGCAGGTGCTATTGCCATTCTTGGTTATGATGGTTTGCCGTATATTATAGGATGGACTCTCGGTTACGTTATTGCCGCTGTGCTTATTGGACCGTTCGTGAGAAGGTCAGGAACATACACCGTTCCAGAGTTCATTGAGACAAGAGCCGGTGGATGGCCTGTTGCGAGACTCATAGCCGTTCTCATGCTGTTCATCGTCTCGTTCACATACCTTGTCGCACAGCTTGTCGCAACTGGTGTCATCATCGGAAGATTCCTCGGTATCAGTGCTATTATAGGTGCGATGCTCGGTTCACTGTTCGTCATACTCTTCGCAGGAACAGGAGGATGGAGAAGTGTCGTCTGGGTTCAGGTTACCCAGTACTGGGTTCTGATTGTGGCATACTGGATCGGATTCCTGCTCGCAGCAGCGAAGGCTGGAATCTTCAAGCCCTGGCCTCACATCGGCTATGGTGGCCTTCTCTCACAGCTTGAGGCGAGAGAGGTAGCGTTTGGACTTAAACCATTCACCGAACCATTCAAGGTTGGATTTGCTGGCGGAAGCGGGCTTGTAAACTGGATATTAGGTGCTCTGGCACTGATGCTTGGAACTGTCGGGCTTCCACATGTGCTGTCTCAGTTCTATCTGGTTAAGGACGTCAGGACGGCAAGGTACGGAGTTGGCTGGGGTCTGACATTCATCGCACTTCTCTACCTTACCGCCCCAGTTTACGCCATCCTTGCAAGATATGCCTTCTCAAACGTCTGGGGAATGCCAATTGACCAGGCGCAGACTGTCGGCTGGATTGAGAAGTGGATGCCAACGGGACTTATTCACATAGTCGATAAAAACGCCAACGGTCTGCTTGATCCTGCAGAACTGGCATTCCACAAGGATATAGTTGTTATAGGAATGCCAGACATGTGGGGACTTGCCTGGTGGGTTGCTGTCGTCGTTGCTGTCGGTGGTCTTGCGGCTGCGCTGAGTACGGCCAACGGTCTCCTGATGGTCATGACAGTTGGTGCCACAAGAGACATCTACAAGAGATTCATCAACCCGAACGTTTCAGAAGAGAGAGAAGTGTGGATAGGCAGAGGAATGCTCCTGCTGCTGGCTCTGATTTCAGCAGGAGCAGGTGCAAGAGCCATACAGGATCCAACGTTCAGCAAATATGTTGCACTGCTCGTCGGATGGGCTTTCGTGTTTGCAGCCAGCTCTTTCACACCAGCGGTTATACTGGGTATCTTCTGGAAAGGACTTAACAGGACGGGAATGATAGCAGGAATGTTCATCGGTATGGCCGTTGCACTGCCATACGTGCTCGGTCTTGGTCTGCTTGGATGGCAGCCAGTGGTTATCGCAGGTGCCAAGATCGGTACGATCGCATGGGGTGTCGTTGGTTTCCTCGTGAACCTCGTGGTCTCAGTGGTCGTCAGTCTTGCAACTGGAGGTGAAAAGGCCAATACACCAGAAATCATTGAGTTCGTTGACAGGATGAAAATACCAGAGTGAACTCAAAAATATTTTTATTTTAATTTTTGTTCAGGTTTTTCAGATGTCAAAATTCCGAAAGCTTTCTGATTTTATCAGGAGAGACCCGGTTGTTATTGACGCGGACAGGAGTATAAAAGATGCTGCAAAGCTGATGGACGATGAAAAAGTCTCCAGTGTTGTTGTTCTTAAGAACGGAAAACCTCTGGCTTTTTTTACTGAAAGTGACCTGAGACATGCAATTGGTGAAGACGTTAATCTCTCAGCAAAAGTGGTGGACCATGCAAAAACGAGGATTGTAACCGCACACCCCTCCTCGACAATTCTCGATGGACTGTCGAAAATGGTTACCAACGGTGTCAAGCATCTGGCAGTAATCGAGGAGGGTGGAGAGATCATAGGGGTGCTAACTCTCAGGGACCTTGCCTACGAGCTTGGCCCCAAGTACATAAAGTACACCGCAAAAATCCACGAAAGCAAGAGCATAGATGACCTGGCTGCTGTCATGAACGATTTCAAGATGGAACTGCTGGAAGAGACGAATTACTATCTTGAGTATCCGGAGATCGTGAATCCTGCAGAGTTCTTCTCGGAAATCTCTCATGTTGTTGATACGATTATAATTAAAGCCTCGGCCATAATGAACATGCCCGCTGAGGGCTACGTTTATGCGATAACGGGAAGTGGTGGGAGAGGAGAACAGTTTTTACTCACGGATAGAGATACGTTCTCAATTTTTTCAGATGAGAGTGTTGTCGATCTGCTCAAAAACTTTGAATCATCACTTGACAGAACCGGTTTTCCCGGGTGTGATCACGGATATACATCAGACAAGTTCAATCTGCACCATTCTGAGATAGAAAAAACATGTTCCGAAGTCTCGAGGAACGTGGAAAGCAACATCGTAAAGATTTCCCTGTTTTCGGATGCAAGATGCCTTTTCGGAGAGAGCAAAATGCTTATAGAGCTTAAGGAATGCTTATCCGAGAAACTGTACAGAAACAGGCATGTGGTCATGTCCTCTCTCAGATACAAGCCGGCACTCACAATTTTTGGCGATGTTAAGGATGAATTTAACTACAAGGCAGGTGCAGTGGCTCCGATCGAGTATCCTGTCAGAGCACTTGCAATCACCAATGGAATCTTCGATGTCACAAACACATTTCAGAGGATCAGAGCGCTTGCGCTGGAAAAATTAATTCCATCGGACCTTGCAGATGATCTTGAACACGCCTACACAATCCTGATGAGGAGAAAGATATGGCTCCAGTCCCAGAATCTGAAGGTCTTGAAGACCTCACAGCTGAATCCAATGGAGAAACAGATGATTAAGGACGCCCTGAGAACGGTAAAGAAATTCCAGAATTACGTTGAGAGGAACTTTATCTAACACGTTCCACAGGAAATTTCACCTGACAACTATAACCCGAAAAACTGCCGGGCAAAACAGTTTCTGGCGGTTATATCAGCATCCTTCTGCCTATTCTGACGAGATCAACGACGTTCAGGCCATAATCAATGAGCTGTGAAAGCTGATGCAGAAAAACGAGAGCGGTGAGGTAGGCATCTCCAATGGCAGAATGCCTGTGTTCGCTGTCTATCCTGTAGATCTTAATTAAACTTTCAAAGTCAAGTCTGAACGTGACACCCGACCCTCTTTTTCTAAGAAGCCATGCTTCAATTTCCGCTACATCCACGTATCTCTCCACCTTTACTTTCCTTTTCATCTTTTTCTTGAATGCATTCTTTAGGAATTCAACATCTATCTGGACAGCGTATCCGACCAGGATGTTGTCCTTCAAGACTTTCTCGATCTCATCTGCAATATCCTCGAACCTCGGTGCTTCTCTGAGATCGTTCTCTGTTATTCCGTGATACTTGACTGAATCCACCCTGAACTTCTCTGGCCTGACGAATGTGCAGTATACCTTGTCCATATCTATTTTCAGATTTCTGATGGGAATTACTGCGATGGACAGTATCTCGTCCTTCTTCGTATTCAATCCGGTGGTTTCCAGATCGATTATACAGTAATTCTGTTCATACAAATCGCTTGCCATCCTCAACAACCCGCAGAACTTCGTCGATATACTTCCTGAGGTATATGATGGACTCCTTAACAATCAGGTTCTCAATTCTCTCTGTCTTATCGAACATCTTTTGTTTCAGTTTGATGAATTTCATCGCCATGTATGCCTCAGAAGCGCTTTCGGAGAGTTTACTGTCAGGGATTTTTGCCTCTCTCAACCTGTCTGCCGTGGATTTTGACAGAAGGTCCCCCCTGAGAATTGACACGTATCTTGCGAATTTCTCCACCACCTCACAGCAGTTCTCGTAATTTAACTTTCTCGGGGATACTTCCAGCAGAAAGTCCCTAATCTCCTCCCTTCTGCTGTCCATTTTTTTCTCGATTTCCTCTCTGAATCTGATGTATGTCTTCCCCTCTCCGTAAATGTATCTGGAGTCCACAAGTCTCGATAGTCCCTCCACATCATCCTGAAATGAATGCAGGTCCGAAACTGATACAAAGTCCTCGAGCATTTCAGATATTTCAGTATTCCGCCCGTTAAACGAAATCAGTTCATAACTGACCGGAAACTCGACTTCCCTTCTTCCAAAACTGCCTATTACTGCGAACGTCGACCTCTCCCCAGAAAGCCTGCTGGTGAGTATTTTCTCCACTACGCTATCTGTCACAGGAACGATAATGGATGAAATTCTGTCATAGCTGAAACCGAGATTTATGAATCTTCTGATAGTGGTTTCAACTTCGTTCAGTATTGTTTCAATATCTCCCGGTTTTTCAAGTTCTTTAATTCTTCTCGGGAGATTCAACAGGGACATCTGTGGCTCAAAGTGTTTGAGAAGATTCTTCACGGTGATAACTCCGACAATTTTACCGTTTTCAGCAACTGCCAGATGGTTAATCCCATACTCCACGAACTTTCTGTATGCATCGAAGAGTGAAGAGGTAACATCGACTGCCTGAACGGGGCTTGTCATGACCTCTCCTGCCTGCCTCGACAGGTTTTCCATCTTCCCGGCAACAAGTCTGACCACATCTGAGTGGGTTATTATCCCGACAGGGTTTTTCGAGTTGTTAAGCACGATCACACTCCCGACGTTGTGCCTGTCCATAAGCTGAACAACATCAATCAGTGTATCGCTTTCCATACATGTGACAGGTTGTTTGGAGATCACCTCAGATATTCTTAACGAGAAAAGTTTTACAACCCCATTTTCCTCAGAATGGACGAGCTCTCCGAACCTCTTTGATATGAGGTTATTCACAAAGTCCGAAAAATCCTGACTGTTCGGGAGCACCTTTGAAATATCACCGGCCTTAAATTCAAAACAGATTGTGTCTGAAATCGCTCTGCCCTCAAATTCAGTTTTTTCTCTTTTCAGAGCAGATGTCCAGCCGACAAATTCACCCTCACCAATCGTTTCGACAAGCTCACTTTCGTGAAATAATCCGATTTCTCCACTTCTCACGAGGTAGATTTTGTCCAGAACCTTTCCCCGTTTGAAAACAGTCTTGCCGGACTTGTAAAGGGAAACACTCATTTTTCCCACAAGGTAGGCTATGTCCTCCTGATTCAGATAGTAAAAGGGTTTTATTTTCGATAGATATTCTGCCGGAGGGAGAATCTGGTTCATATAAGAAAAAATAAAGATTATTTAGCTTTCCAGAGCCTTCTTCACGATTTCGTAGGCCTTCTTCGCCTCTTCAACTGCCACATCACTCTCGAGGGTTGTAATGTCTCCGAGGTCCTTACCCTCAGCCACGGCTCTGAGCAGTCTTCTCATGATCTTTCCGCTTCTTGTCTTTGGAAGTGTATCGACGAACGTTATGAGCGCATCCGAGGCAACAACAGGACCCATGGTGGATCTGAGGTGCTTCTTCAGCTCTGAAACCATCTCATCGCTTGGTTCGTAGCCCTTCTTCAGGACGACATATATGAGTGGGACTTCTCCTTTTATCTCATCGCTCTTGCCAACACACGCAGCCTCAGCAACAGCCGAGTGGCTCACTAACGCAGACTCGACCTCAGCAGTTCCGATTCTGTGACCTGCCACCTTCAGGATGTCATCCGCTCTGCCAAGCACCCAGACGTACCCATCTGGATCGAGCATTGCAAAGTCTCCAGTGTAGTAATACCATCCCTTGCTCTTGTATTTGCCAAAGTAGACGTCTATGTACCTCTCCGGGTCCTTGAACAGTGTCATCAGCATTCCCGGCCATGGGTTTGTTATGACATAGTAACCCCTCTTGCCCGGCTCGACCGGATTACCATCGTCATCGAAAACGGCAACGTTAATACCGGGAATCGGAAATCCGTTTGTACCTGGTTTCAATGGGGTAATCTTCCCAAGTCCGGGGAAGTGGCCGGTAATAATTCCTCCCGTCTCGGTCATCCACCAGGTGCTCGTAACGACGGCATCGTTATGTCCGAAAACCTTGTAGTACCAGTTCCAGGCCTCTGGATTGATTGGTTCACCGACACTGTTGACGATTCTCAGCGTGGAGAGGTCGTACTTCGTGAATGTCTCCTCCGGTTCTCTCATCAGCATCCTGATCGCTGTTGGGGCGGTGTAGAATATCGTGACTCCATATCTCTCGATCATGGCTGCCCATCTGCCGATGTCGGGATAGTTCGGAGCGCCCTCATACATTATGCTCGTTGCCCCTGTCATGAGCGGGCCGTAGACGATGTAGCTGTGGCCGGTTATCCAGCCGATGTCCGCAGTACACCAGTAGATATCGTCATCCTGTATGTCCCATATCATTTTCATTGTGGCATAGAGGTGGACCGCATAGCCACCAACAGAGTGCTGGGCACCCTTTGGTCTGCCCGTTGTACCTGAGGTGTAGAGTATGAAGCTGAAATCCTCGGATCCGAGAGGTACACACTCGACCTCTACGTTGCCGGAAATGTCCTCAAGCAGCTCATCATGCCAGACGTCTCTGTCCTCATACCAGCTGATTTCGTTTCCTGCTCTCTTCACCACAATGACCTTTTCGACCTTGTGTCCCTCTCTCTCGCAGATTTTCACGGCCTCATCCACGATTGGCTTCAGAGGTACCACTTTGCCCCTTCTGTAAACACCATCAGATGTTACGACAATTCTTGCTCCGGCATCCATTATTCTTATTGCGAGAGCTTCAGCGCTGAATCCACTGAAAACAATACTGTGCTTCGCACCAAGCCTCTGGACGGCGAGCATGTAGAACGGAAGTTCGGGGATCATTGGCATGTAGAATGTGAGAATCTCATCCTTCTTCACCCCGAGCTTCTCTTTCAGCATGTATGCAATTCTGTTTGACTCCCTGTAGAGATCATAGTACGTTATTTTTCTGACTTCAAGAGGTTCACCTTTCTCGTCAACCGGTTCACCTTCCCAGATAATCGCGACCTTGTTCTTTCTACCCTGCTCAATCTGCCAGTCTGCACATAAATACGCCAGATTGGTCTCTCCCCCGATAAACCATCTGTAGAATGGTGGATTGCTGTCATCGAGGACCTTGTCCCATTTCTTGAACCAGAATATCTCATTTGCCCACTTCTCCCACCACTTCTCGAGAGATTCCCTGTCTTTCAGTATATCCTCCCTGAACTTTCGGAAGTCCTCGATTTCCCAGACTCTATCTTTCCAGCTTGGTGGAACTATGTAGTTCTCAAATTCTTTTTTTAAATTCTCAATCGGGTCTGTCATACAGGTTATGGGTGTAAAATTATGATATTAAAACGTTTCGAATTATTGATAATGAGAAAAACGTAAAACTCTTATATCAGGGCCATTATACCGGGTTATTCCTTATTAATTCTGCAGAACTCCCGAATTACTGGCAGAGAATTCACGAAGCCTGATACAATTGCTTCCTTCTCGTATGTCTTCTACGGGTAGTTATTCAGTCTAATGAGCCGGAGTTACCTTTTGAGAATGGAATAGACTTCAGATAACTCTTTCATCAGGTGGATCAGCTCTTTCAGCTCATGGAAATTGTCAGTTTGCATGGCTTTATCGAGCAGCCTGCTGAAGAGCCTGTCGATTTTTTCTGTGATTGTGTTTATGTTCCCATCGTGATCGGCTCTGACAGTTTTCCGGTGGACATTCTCCCGGCGGGTATCCCTTTTTTCTTCAGTTTTTATTTTCAGGGTTTTTCCATTCTCGCTTTCAATAATTTCAAACTCTTTTTTACACGATGGACAGAAAACGGTCTCGTCTTTCTGAAAGAGGGGAAGCATGCAGTCTGGACAGTGAAGGCTGAGCATTTTTGCTCCTTTCATCAAAAGTTCAGCAGCTTCCGAAATTTTTTTATCTTGAGTCATTGGAGAGAGTAAAGACGCCAAGATATTTAATTTTGTTTGGGGGTGGTAGCTTGAGTGATGCTATGAACGAAGTGCTTGAAACTCTGGACAGAATTATCCACGACGATAGTGTTCCGAGAAATGTTAGGAAAACCGCTGGTGAGATTAAAGAAGACCTGCTGGCCGGTGGAGACATCTCGCTTAAGGCCGCCAGTGCAATTTCGATCCTTGAGGATCTCTCGGCCGATCCGAATCTTCCGATGCATGTGAGGACAATGATCTGGAACCTGGTCAGCAATCTTGAGAGACTTACGGTTCAGTAATTCTACCTCAAATTTTCTCCAAAAATTGTTGCGCATATTGGTTTGCGATTTCTCCGGAAATTCATATAATTTCTGCATGGGATAGGTGGTGCTCTGACTCGAGGGCCATTGTCACTGGCACTTTATAGAAAATCTATATAATTTGGTTTGCAAAATTGGAATGTGGAAAGGCAGTTTGTGAGAGGGTTTATTGACGGGGCGCTTTCCGTGCTTGGTGTTGTCATAGGAGCATCAGGAGGGCAGCTTGATGTCATCATTTCTGCAGGGATAGGTGGCGGAGTCGCCAACGGCATTTCGAACGTGTTCGGTGCCTTTACAGCTGAGCGGGTGGAGGAAGAACGTGAATTTCGCGAGCTTGAAAAATCCATGCTCGTTGAGCTGAGGGAGACCGAACTTTACAGAAAGGTTAGAAAAAGGGTGATGCTCAGAGGCATCGTGGATGGCATATCAACAATTCTGGGAAGCATTGTGCCAGTACTTCCATTCATACTTGCGTACTTTCTGGATTTCTCAGTTAAGCTTGCCCTGATCGCATCTGTAACGCTGACAGCACTATCGCTTGGCATTCTTGGATTGTACTTTGGAAGCGTTTCAAAGCAAAATCTCGCAATCTCTTCGGCAAAAATGGTTCTTATGGGCCTTGTAATTGCCATTGTCTCAATAGTGATCGAGAGAGGAATTCACACTGTGGTTAAATAGTGACAGGAAAAATATCTACTTCTCTTCTTTTATTTCTGCCGGCCTGTAATGCAGGTAGAGCTTCTCTATGAATGCATCGAAGTCAATCTCCTCAAGTATGCTCCAGTCGAATGGTTCTGCGTCTCTCTCCTCTATGTAGAGTGAGTTTGTCGGGCAGACGGCTATGCATGAACCAAATCCGTCACAAAGCCTTTCGTCAATTAGCTGAACCTTCCCGTCCACCATTTTCAGTGCGCCTGTGGGACACGACTCGACACATCTTCCACATGATATGCAGGTGTCGTGGTTTATTGCAATTATCATCCTTCTTGATTTCATTCAGAACCCCCTGTGGGCTTTTTTCTCGGCTTCAATCATGCTTTCATCGATTTTGCCCTTGTATTCTTCAACGTTCCCGTTCACCCTGACGATGAACCTCCTGATTTCCTTGTCTCCTTTCTCTCTTTCCACCATCATGTGAAGTGCCTGACAGCACGGCACTTCCATTGTGAAAACCTGGACACTGCTGAACTCACCTTCCTTCATCAGCATCTGTATTTTTTCATAGACTCTTTTCGGGTCTTCAAGCATAGGACACCCTATAAGCACGGCTTTTTTCCCGAATCTGTCGGAGATTTCTCTGTTTACAAGTACTGCGCAGTCAGCAGCAATCGTAATTTCATCATCTTTCAGGAAATCCGCTTTTGGATGCACGAGCATTATTTTAACGGGCCACTGTGTCATGATAATATGTGCGCCGTCTTACAAGATATACCTTACCCCTAAGCTCTTCACCCTCCAGTGGAAATCATGGGGTGGGGGGCTTTGCCAGAAGCACGGGGAAGGCCATCACTGTTCCACAGGAAATAAAGGGGGTGGGCATTATTAATTATTAAAAAATTCTGAAAAAAACATGACTGGCCAGACGGGAGAAGGGTTAAGCGTGGGTGCTTAGTTCCTCAGTTTATCGGAAATATGCAGACTCGTCTTTCGAATATTTTGGATTTGTCCATTTTAATGACTTAATACTCATGTTTTAGTCTTCTGTTTGAGAAACAGAGATGTTACAGTGCCAGTCATACATTTCCACATGAAATCATGGGGTGGGGGAGTGTCTCTCGATCCACCTCAGAAGCCTGACGATGGCCTTTTCAATGTCTTCCCCCACACCCAATCCTCTGCAATTTCTGTCAACGAATATGTGGTAGCATTTCTCATTGTACAGGAACTCCGATTTTTCATCTCCTGAATTACGTATGTAGAATGGATATTTTCTGCAAGCCACTGGTCTGAATCGGTAAATTTTGCATCTGCTCTTTCTGAAAATACATTTATCGCCTTTCCTTTTCAGGTACACTCCTATCTTTCCGTAGCTGAAAATACTGCCGAATTTTCTGAGAATTCTTTCGTCTTCGTATCCGAGAGAAATATCATATTCCCCGCAGCAGTACCCGCAGTGGATGCACCTCCAGCGTTTGAACTCGCTGTATGGTGCGAGTTCCATGACACTCCAAATCCGTTACTGTTAAAAATACAGCTTGTTATGGCATATCATGGGTAAGACCATCACCGAAAAAATATTCTCTATGGCCTCCGGGAAGGATGTGAAATCGGGAGAATACGTTTTTGCGAAAATAGACAGAGCAATGATTCATGATATAACCGGACCCCTTGCCGTAAAGGCTTTCAGGGAAATTGCTGGTGAGAATGGGAAGGTCTGGGACAGCTCAAAAATCATCATGGCGTTTGACCATCAGGCTCCTGCCGATAGTGTTGTTGCAGCCGAAAATCAGAAAATGCTGAGGATATTTGCCGGAGAGCAGAACATTCTGAATTATGACATTAAGGAGGGAATTGCTCACCAGATTATGGTTGAAAAAGGCCACGTTCTTCCGGGAATGCTTGTGGTTGGGGCTGACAGCCATACCTGCATGTATGGCGCCCTTGGGGCGTTTTCAACCGGTATAGGCTCCACTGACATGGGTGCGGTATTCGCTCTTGGCAAGCTCTGGTTCAAGGTGCCTGAGACGATCAGGTTTGAGGTCAATGGAACTCTGCCTCACAGGGTTTACAGCAAGGACATTGTGCTGAAGATAATCGGCATGATTGGTGCAGATGGTGCGAATTACAAAGCCGCCGAATTCGCAGGCACGACCATTGAGAAGATGGAGATGTCCCAGCGCTTCACAATCACTAACATGGCGATAGAAATGGGTGCAAAAACGGGCATAATCGAGCCCGATGCTGAGACTGAGAGGTATTTAAGGAACATTGGAGTTGAAGGAAAGCTCGAGGACTGGGAGTGGCTGAGAAGTGATGAGGATTCAGATTACTTCAGAAGAATCGAGCTTGATGTGAGCGATCTTGAGCCTCAGGTTGCTCTGCCCCACTCGGTCGACAACGTTAAACCCGTGAGTGAGGTTGAGGGAATAAAGGCCGATCAAGTCTTTATAGGCTCATGCACCAATGGCAGATATGGGGATCTGAAAATAGCTGCCGAGATTCTGGAAGGCGAGCAGGTTGCAAGCGGAACGAGGCTCATAGTGATTCCAGCTTCGAGATCGATTTACATGAAGGCTCTGAGGGAGGGGCTGATTGACACATTCGTTGATGCTGGAGCGGTTGTGGAATTTCCGAGCTGCGGCCCGTGCATGGGTGGGAGCTTCGGTCTGATTGCCGGAGGGGAGACGAGCATTTCTACATCGAACAGAAACTTCATAGGAAGGCAGGGCAGTCCTGAGGGCAGGGTGTATCTTGTCTCTCCCGCCACTGCAGCAGCAACAGCGATTTATGGCCAGATAACAGATCCGAGAAAAGTTTGAAACAGCATCTCCTTATTTTTACAGTTTTGGCCAACGGATGTGATGGGCTGGCTTTTTTGCTCTTCTGGTGGCAGATTTAAAGGCCTTTCAGAAAAACTTATCTTGTGAACTGAAAAACTTAATCACAATGAGTCGTGCAGAAAAACTTACAGACCAGATTCTTGAGAGAATTAAGGGTAAAGACGTTAAGGTGAAGAGGGAAGACATTCTCAGAAGGATGAAACTTCTCATTGAGGAATTCAAGGTTCCGGAAAGTGAGGCAGTAAGGACTATAATGAACTATCTGGTCAGAGAATATGGAATTCCCAGGGAAGAGCTTTTCGATAGAGACAGTCCTCTCGTAAAAATTGCCGACATTTCAAAGGTTAACCAGTGGGTCAGCCTCAAGGCCAAGGTTGTTCAGCTCTGGGATTCCAATTCTCCAAACGTCTCGCAGGTCGGTCTGATTGGCGATGAAACGGGAATTGTGAAGTTTGTCGTGTGGGCGAAGGCCAGTCAGCCCGAGGTTGAGGAGGGAAAGAGCTACATTTTCAGAAACGTCGTTACTGATAGCTTTCAGGGGAGGATGCAGATAAATGTAACGAGGACAAGCAGAATTGAGGAGATCGATGAGGACATCCAGCTACCTCCAAGGGAGATCGAAGTAGTCGGATCGATGGTGGCGATCCAGCAGAACAGTGGACTTGTCAAGAGATGCAATGAGTGCGGAAGGGTGCTGAACAAGGGCGTGTGCCATCAGCATGGAAAGGTTGAGGGTTACGATGACCTCAGGATCAAAGCCGTGATCGATGACGGTGAGAACGTTTATGAGATAATTTTAAACGAGGAAAACATTAGGGAGCTTACCGGGATTGGGCTTGAGGATGCTTTGAAGATAGCACACGAGACCCTCGACAGGAATGCAGTTCTTTTGGAGCTTAAAAATATGCTTCTGGGGAGGTACTTCAGGGTAAAAGGACTTAGAGGAGGCAGATATTTGCTTGTCAAGGAAATTTCGGTTCACAAACCAAAGGCTGATGATTTTAATGAGATTCTGGAGGCATTGGCATGATGAGGAGGAGAGAGGTCGCCAAAAGGGTGTTTGCTTACGAACTTTTGAGAAGCACACATCAGATAGAATCTGAGGGTCTGAGGTATGTTCTCACGCCAACCGGCGAGAGGGTGAACAGAATTTTCAGCGTCGCGGTTCTGCTTGATAAGGAGGAAATTGGTGCAGATACCAACAACTGGAGGCTGAGGCTTGCAGATCCTACCGGGACTTTTTTTGCGACCGTAGGAAAATTCCAGCCAGAAGCGCTCGAAACGATCAATGAAATGAACGTTCCGGAGCTCGTGGCAATCGTTGGAAAGCCGAGAGTTTTTGAGGGAGTTTCGAGAAAGCTAATCTCAATCAGACCCGAAAACATAGTTGCCGTTGATCTCTCTGTCAGAGACTACTGGGTTCTTGAAACTGCCAGACGAACATTGGAAAGGATCGAAGCGATGGAGAAAAGGGAAGGTGAGGACGTGGAACTTGCCTGGACAGTCTATGATCCAGACCTGAACGAGTACAGGGATATGGTGAAAAAGGCGCTTCTGACGGTGAAGGAAGACGTTGAAATTATGGAAAAACTTGAGGAACCTCCACGTGAGGATGAACCCGAAGAGGAGTTCGATTTCGAAGAGTTTGAATTTGAGGAAGAGGAGTTCGATTTAACCGACCTTCTGGAGGATTGAAGATGGCGGCTGAAAGAGTTAGGGAAATCTCGACATCTCTCATAAGGAGGATGTTTGAGATTGTGGAAAGGGCTAAAAGGGAAGGAAAGGATGTCATAAATCTCAGCATTGGTGAACCGGACTTTTCAACGCCTGCTGAGCTTATTGACCTCGCACATGAGTACATGAGAAAGGGTTACACGCACTACACACCCAATCTGGGCTTAGAGGAGCTTAGGGAAGTCATTGCTGAGCGATATGGGGTGGAAAAGGATGAGGTGATGGTTACCGTTGGTGCGAGTGAAGCATTGCTCAACGCATCCCTCGCCTTCATAGAGCAGGGATCAGACGTTCTGATACACACACCGTCGTTCCTCTCTTACTTCACGTACGCCAGGCTTGGCATGGGAAATATTGTGGAAATCAGCACTTTTTCGGATTTCAGGCTCAATCCTGATGATGTGGCAGAAAAGCTATCCGGTAACACCTCTTTAATGTTTCTGAACTTTCCCACCAATCCAACGGGTGCTGTGCTTGGTCAGAAAGAGCTTGATGCTGTCCATCAGGCGCTGGATGGAAGGGCAGTTATTGTGAGTGATGAGGTTTACGACAGGATTTACTACGATAAAAAGCCGGGAACCCTTGCGGGCTACGAGAACGCAGTTGTTGTCAATGCATTCTCCAAAACGCTTGCAATGACCGGCTGGAGAATTGGGTTTGTTATCGCTGACAGAGATCTGCTGGATGAAATGCTTAAAGTCCATCAGGTGAACGGTGTCTGTGCCCCGGCATTCGCCCAGAAGGCTGTTGCGGATTTCATGGCCGATGGTAAGGACAGAGAATTCGTGGAAGGCATGGTGAGGGAATTCAGAAAGAGAAGGGACTTTGTTGTTTCCAGGCTCAAAAGGCATTTTGATGTTGTTGAGCCGCAGGGCGCATTCTATGTGTTCGCAAAAGCATATAGCGGTTTCATTGAGGACGTTCTGCTCGAAAAGGGCGTGGCTTTGACTCCTGGAAATGCATTTGGTTCCGGACTTGAAGACTACTTCAGGCTTAGCTACGCAACATCCATGGAGAATCTGGAAAAGGCGATGGACAGAATTGATGAATTCATGGAAGAAAAGAAATACTGATTTCCCTTATTTTTGTTTTGTCCGTCAGTTCAGTTGAGCCTGAGAGCCAGCTTTAGGACTGCCTCCTCCTTGCCCATCAGGTGATATTCCGGCCCAAACCGCTTTTCGACCTCGAAACCGTATTTCCGGAAGATGTGTATGCTGCATGCGTTGTTCTCGTTTATGAACGCTATGAGCTTCTTTATACCCTCTTTCCTGGCAAACTCAATTGCTGCTCTCACGAGACTCTGGCCTATTCCCTGGTACTGGAATTCGTCATGCACAACGAAGCCAATCTCTCCGGAACCGGTCTCATGCATGATTATTCTGAGCTCTCCGACAATTCCGAAATCCTTTTCCTCGGCCACTATTGAATAGACCCTCTCAAAATCAACCTTCTGGAACATCTCTCTGACCTCTTCTTCCGTAAATCTTTCAGCCCTCATGTATTTCAGCGTTGAGTCTGACAGAGTTGTGTACATTTTGATCAGAGAATCCAGATCGTTTTCATTCAGGGGTCTGATTCTGATTACCCTGCCTTTCGGTGTGAGCATCTTTTTCTGCATTTGCTGTTCATTTGGGGGTGAGGATTTATAAACTTAAATAATAATGATAAAAAATTAGCAATAAAATTATCACCTGAAACCACTAAATTTTTAATGTTTCATGAAAAGTCTGGAAACATGAAATTCACTGCAGATGTCATTATAAGCCTGAAAAAAGGGGTAATCGACCCTGAGGGAGAGGCAACGAAAAAAGCGCTCAATCTTCTCGGTTTCAGAAACGTGAGCAGGGTTGAATCCATGAAAATCTTCAGGATTGAGCTTTCTGCCAAAACAAAAGAAGATGCTGAGGACATGCTTAAAGAGATGTGTGACAGGCTGCTCGCTAACCCCGTAATTCAGGACTACTCCATAAGGTGGGTAGAGTGATGTACAGACTGATACATCCTGAACCTGAGGTTTATGAAATTGATGTACTGAATGCGGACGATTCCCAGCTTGAGAGAATAAGCAATGATCTTGGACTGAATTTAAATCTGGACGAGATGCACAGGGTTAAGGGTTATTTTGCTGAGAAGGGAAGAAATCCAACCGACATAGAGCTTCAATCTATCGCCCAGGCGTGGAGCGAGCATTGCTGTTATAAAAGCTCCAAGTACTACCTCAAAAAGTATCTGCTCGGTTACAGGCCTGATTATGTCCTCTCCACAACAGACGATGCGGGTGTGGTTGAATTCGACGAGAATTACGCTTATGTGATTGGTTTCGAGAGCCACAACCATCCATCTGCGATTGAGCCGTACGGTGGAGCTGCTACCGGAATTGGCGGGATTCTGAGAGATGTTGTTTGCATGGGTGCTCAGCCCGTTGCGCTCATCGATCCGCTCTTTTTTGGCGAACCTGACACAGCGCATGAAAACCTCCCGAAAGGGACGAAGCACCCCCTGTATCTTGTCTCCGGTGTTGTTGCCGGAATCAGGGATTACGGTAACAGGGTTGGAATTCCCACGGTTTCGGGAATGGTGTTTTTTGATAACAGCTATCTCACAAACTGTCTCGTTAACGTTGGCTGCATTGGAATTGCGAGAAAGGACAGAGTAATTCCCAGCAGGGTTGGAGGTAAGGGAGAGGTCATAATCCTGGCAGGTGGGGCAACCGGGAGAGATGGGATTCACGGTGTAACATTTGCGAGTGCTGAGCTGGATGAGACGAGTGAGGAAACCTCCAGAAGCGCAGTGCAGCTCGGAAATCCCATAATGAAGGAGCCATTGATGCATGCATGCCTTGAAATCGTTGAAAAGGGACTCGTGTCAGGAATGAAGGACCTCGGAGGAGGAGGGCTGAGCGGAGCAGTAGGAGAGATGAGCCTCGCTGGGAACTGCGGAGCAAAGGTCTGGCTTGACAAGGTTCACCTTAAGGAAGAGGGCATGAAGCCATGGGAGATCTGGGTGAGTGAGAGCCAGGAAAGGATGCTCCTCTCCATAAAACCGCAGCATGTTGATGAGGTTCTTCACATCTTTGCGAAATGGGATGTGCCGGCCAGAATAATTGGAGTTACGACCGATGATAAGAAGATGAGGGTTTACTGGGGAGACAGGCTGATATACGACATGGATATCGAATTCGTTTCAAAAGGACCAGAATACTGCAGAACCTATGTTGCAAAAGAGCCAGAAAAAGAGTTTGGAGATGAGATCAGAGATGTCGGGAATCATGAAAGTTTGATTCTGGAAATGCTCTCTCACCCCAACGTTGCAAGCAAGGAGTGGGTGATAAGGCAGTACGATCACGAGGTCAGGGCTGGGACGGCACTGAAACCACTTCAGGGCATTCTCGGACACGAGGGTCATGGTGATGCGGCCGTTATTAAGCCGACTGAGTCATTCAGGGGAATTGCGGTAACGGCTGATGTGAACCCGTGGATGACAGCCGTGGACCCGTTCTGGGGTTCGGCCAGCTCCTTCGACGAGATGGTGAGAAATCTGGTTGCGGTGAACAGCAGACCACACAGCTTTGTTGACTGCCTGAACTTCGGAAATCCTGAGAAGCCTGATAGAATGGGAGAGTTCGTTGAGAGCGTTAAGGCGCTGGGATGGATGTCGAAGGAGTTCGGTATGCCTGTTGTGAGCGGAAACGTGAGCTTCTACAATGAAACTCCTTACGGGGCAATAGCTCCGACTCCGTCACTGATCGGTGTCGGAATCGTGGAGGACGTGAGAAAGGCGGTGACTGCGGATTTCAAGAAAGAAGGCAGTGTGATCATCTTGGTTGGGGATACTGAGAAGGAATTCGGAGGGAGTCTGTATTCGAAGATAACAGGAATGCAGAGCCCGAGAGTGCCGAGGACCGATCCCGCGAAGCTCAGAAAATATGTGAATGCAATGCTCGAGGCATTCTCGAAATTCAAAATCAGGGCCTGTCATGACGTCTCTACAGGTGGTGTGGCGGTGGCCCTCGCGGAAATGGCGTTTTCGGGGCAGGTTGGCTTTCAGGTCGAGCTTGGGAATTACATAGAGCTTTTCAGCGAGAGCAATACTAGGTGGATTGTTGAGAGTGACGAGGAGCTGGTGGAATTTTTGCAGGGTAAAGGAGTTAGCGCGAAAGTCATCGGATACACGGGAGGGGATGCCCTTGATTACGGCATCGCCAGTGTGGATTTTGACAGAGCCGAGAAGGCGTGGAGAGAGGGCTTCTCAAAATACATGGGGTGATTGAGATGGACAGGGAGGAGATAAGAGTTGCAGTGCTGAGAATTGAGGGGACGAACTGTGAGGACGAGACTGTGAGCGCATTCAGGGCACTGGGAGTTGAGGCTGAGGCGGTCCACCTCAAGCAGTTTTACAGCGACATGATAGGAGATGACGAGGCGAGAAATATATGGGATTACTCGGCAGTGGTTTTTCCGGGTGGATTCTCTGCTGGAGATTATGTCCGGGCCGGAGCAATTTTCTCTGCAAGAATAAAAAGCAAGCTGAGACACGATCTCGAGCTTTTCATAAAGGAGGGCTATGCTGTCCTAGGTATATGCAACGGATTTCAGATACTTGTGGAGCTTGGCGCGCTCCCTGGTTTTGACGAGGACAGGCCGGTGGCGGATAAACCCGAAATGGCTCTTGCAATAAACGATTCGAGCAGGTTTGAGTGCAGGCAGAGCTACCTGAAACACGAAAATTCAGGAAAATGCATTTTCACAAAGCTTTACCGCAAAAATGAGGTTGTCGTGTTCCCTGTTGCTCATGCCGAGGGCAAGGTTACGTTCCCCGTTGGAAAGGAGGAAGAGTACCTCCAGCAGCTTGAGGAGAACGATCAGGTGGTCTTCAGATACGTTGATGGTCAGGGGAATTATGCTGGCTATCCCTGGAATCCCAACGGGAGCTATTCGAACATAGCCGGAATATGCAACGTTAAGGGTAACGTTTTCGGATTGATGCCCCACCCGGAGAGGGTAATTCACCCCTGGCAGCACTCTGACTGGGCAAGAAAGCGGAGGGACGAGGGAGATGGACTTAGGGTTTTCAAGAGCGTCATTGAATACCTTGAGAGGTTTTAAATCATTTTTTAATTCGTTCATCTGAGAGTTAGCCGTATATATCTGAAGAAATTATTTTCAGATGGTGGTGAGATGATACTCGTCAGGAGGGTGGATAGCTATGACAGGGTGGATAAATTCGTCAGAGAGGCCTTTGAACTCTTTAAACCCGAGTTTGAGCATGAAGTCATACTCAAGCCGAACTTTTTGAAGTTCAGCGATCCATCAGAGGGGTGTGTAACCCATCCCGATGTCGTTAAGGCTGTTGCAGGGTATTTAAAAAATCATGGACACGATGTGATCATTGCCGAGGGTGGCTTTTACAGGGAGGATGCGGATAAGTGCTTCGATTCTTTCGGTCTGAGAGATTACGGGGAGTGCATAAACGTAAACACGCAGAAGCTCGTAGAGCTTGATGTGGGTGGGAAGGCTCTCAAAACCGTTGAAGCCGGAGAGATTGCTTTAAAAGCCATGAGTGCGCCGTTTGTGAGCCTCCCCAAAATGAAGGTTCACACTCTTGCAACTGTAACTCTCGGAATAAAGAACAACATGGGCTTTTTGAAGAAACCAGCCTCGTACATGCACGTGAAAATAAATCAGAAGCTGGCAGATCTGCTGAAAATTCTCAAACCGGCATTTGTAATCGCTGATGGTGTCATAGGTGGTGCTAACAGCGAGATGAAAACCGAGCCTGTAAATCACGGCGTTATGGTTGCGGGAGACAACGTTATTGAGGTTGATGCTGCCTGTGCGTACCTCATGGGCTTCGAGCCGGAAAAGATCGGCCATATAAGAAAGGCGGCAGAGGAATCTGGAGTAAACCTGAAAAATATAGAAGTTCGGGGGGACGATATTGAGAGTCTCAGGGTGAACTATAAAAGGAACTTTCTGGGACGGATAGCAGGGCATTTGGCGTGGTGATCTGATGAGGCGGTTGATTGAGGCTGAGGAGGCAAAGAGAATTCTTTCACAGGTCAGAATAGATTACGATGTTGTGGAGCTTTCAATTCTGGATGCGGTTGGAAAGGTTTCAGCTGAGAACGTGTTTTCCCCCATAAACCTTCCTCCTTTCAGCAGATCTCTGAGGGATGGTTATGCGGTCATGAGCGACGATGTTTTCAATGCAACCGAACTGACTCCCGTAAAACTCGAAGTTGTGGGCAGGATCAATGCCGGTGAGGACAAAAGGTTAAGGATTGAGCATGGTAAGGCTGTGGAGGTTGCGACCGGGGCAGTTATGCCCGAAAATGCGGATTCGGTCGTGATGGTGGAAAACACATTTCAGGAAGGGAACGTGATTTTCGTAAAAAAGGCTGTCTCTCCTAAGGAGAATGTCATGCTTGAGGGGGCAGACGTCCAGCAGGGAGAACTTCTGCTGCGAGAGGGAGAGATTATTGACGGAATTAAGGCGGGCTTGCTTGCAGGTGCTGGGATTGGGGCTGTAAGAGTAAAGAACATGAGAATCGGAATAATATCGACGGGAGATGAGCTGGTTGAACCTGGAAAACCGCTCTCTCCGGGAAAAATTTACAACGTGAACAGTTACACGCTCTACAGTGAGGTGAAATCCCTCGGAGCAGAACCGGTCCTTTTCGGGATTGTGGGAGATTCGAGGGACGAGCTTGAGAACTCTTTAATTGCTGCCGCTGAGAGATGTCATGCGATAATCACCTCCGGCTCCACCTCGGCCGGAAAGGGGGATCTGCTTTACAGAATTGCCGAAAATCGTGGCGGGATGGTTTTTCACGGCGTGAGGGTTAAGCCGGGCAAGCCATTTTTCTATGCAGAATTTGAGGGCAAACCCCTGTTTGGCCTGCCCGGGTTCCCCACCTCGTGCCTGACGATCTTCAGGGAGTTTGTAGCTGAGGTTATGGCCAGAAATCTGGGCTACCGGCTTAAGCCAAAAACGATGCGGGGGTTTGTGGCCAGGAGGATTTACTCCGAGGGTAGAAGAGAGCTTTTGCCTGTTTTTGTAGCAGGAAACAGAATTTTCCCTGTGGAGAAAGGTTCGGGAGCGATAACTTCGCTAAGCGAGGCGACAGCCTATCTCGAGATTGAGGAGGGCGAAGAAATCATTGAGAAAGGATCAGAGAGGGAGGTAAAGCTTTTTGGAGAAGTATATGACTACGTTTTCGGCGGACTGGATGTGATGGACCTGATTGAGGTTGAGGGCAGGGTTAAAAGAGCTTACGTGAAGCCGGAGCTTGCCGCACTCGAATTTACAAGGAAGAATTTTGATGCCGTCTTTTTCAGAGGTGATGACTTCTCGGTTGAGTATGGTTTTGCGGGCAGGGATGGTAAAGTGGGGGCGGTAGCCGGTTACGGAATAGATGCCGATTTCATGGCGAAAAATCATGAGCAGCTGATAAATCTGCTGAAAACGGGAATTGTGGATGGGGCATACATTCTGAAACCCTTTGCGGATAAGCATGGCGTTGAGATTGAAATCGTTGGAGAGGTGAGTTTGGGGTTCAGAGCGATCGAGAAACTGGAGGGAACCATAAGGCGTCAGATCGACCTTCTCACGAAATAAAACGCAATCAGGAGCGTGAGACCAAGAAGCGAGAGTGACAATATTGGGTTAATCTCGGCTCTCCTTTCCCAGTCGCCCTCAAAAACGTCTTTCATGAACCTGCTAACTTCATCGCTCTCTATTACTACCGCAATTTCCCTGTTGAGCTTCAATCCGTACTTGTTGAAATTTGCAGAGGTAATCAGAACCTTTCCTTCAGTAATCAGGTACTTGCCATGTAGCTCGTCGAACTCGGGAGACCTCACGATTTTGGCTGAAACGTTTGGAATGCTGTTCAGAAACTCTTCAACCTCTCTGTTTCTATTGTAATCGTTCAGCATCACCCTGACCTCGTTGCTTTTTCGAGGCGTTGATGATGGCATTGAGGAGTGGGGACTCATCTGAAAACCATTCAAAGTCTATGTACGGGACGGCGATGTAAAGGAAGCCTTCAGAACTCTCCATGAAATCGAAGACCGGATTGGAATCAGGAAGTACATGAAGCTCGACATAACTTTCAAACTGCAGCTCTCTCCCTTTTCCCTCGCTGTAACCCCCTTCCACGTTCGATACCCTTCCGGGTTTTGTTTCATATTTGAGGTCGTTTCTGAAGACTTTTTCAAGGAATCTGGAAAACTTGGGGCTGTACAGCTCAACGATGACTCCTCTGTTGTCCCACTTCCAGTTTTCTGTGGTTATTACTGTCCTGTTCCCCGCAACAGCAAACTTGTAATGGAAGTTTCTGTAGGGCCCCTCGAGAAAGTGGAAGCGGTATTTTTTCGACAGGGTAATCTCCTCTGATGGCAGGCCCCCGACTGGAGTTGCATCTACAATGAACTCAAAATCACCCCTGAATTTGTCTCTGGTTACCGTATATGATGCGACAATTCCCTTTCCATCCAGAACGTATTTTGAAGGTGTTATGATTATCCTGCCCTCGACAAAATCCGATTCAGGCTCGAAGCTGCTCCAGTCTTCGTATCTGAAGTCCCATCCCCTCTCCGTTCTGAAGTAAACCACTCCTGAGTCCTTGTATTCCTCACTCCAGTCGAAACTTATGGCTTTGCTGTCACAGAGAAGCACGACCTCTTCACCGCTGTTGGAGAGCCTGATCCCCTCAAAATCAGGCTCAAATCCGTAATACTGCCTGAATGCGGTTTTGTTGTTTGCGATGTAGTGAACACCCGCGCTCAGGTTGAACGTGCTTTCGTGGTCTGTCAGCGTGCAGTTTTCGCTGCATCCCACCTTGACGTATTCCCTGCCGTCGTCTCCGTAAGGGTTGGGCAGCACTTCGAGAATTTCGCAGGCTGAGGTTTTGAAGACCATCAGAAAAATGATCATGGCTGCTGCAAGCTCAGCCAATTTCATTCCTCAGCTCTCCCATGGTTGCGTAACGTTCCGCAACAACATCGTGCTGGTGAATGCTTTCCTCATTTATCTGCCGGAAATAGAGGATGGCATCATCTGGAGCGTCCGAGAACTTTTCAACCGCCTTTTTCGCCATCAGTCTAACGGCATCCTCTACGAATCGGGGGTTGAAGTGTGCCTCTTTTACCACCTCAAGCTCGTCGCTTCTCTTGAGGATTTCGTATATCTCGTGACTCATCCCGGATTTTGCCACCTCTATTATTTCCTCAATCCTGGGTCTGAAGTCCTCTCTCACTTCCACCTTGACAAAGCCCCGTCCTCGCTGGTTGTGGGATGCGAACGGGACTATTTTCATGATTTCAGATATCTGATCTGCTGTGAAGCCTGCCTTCTCGAGCTGCTCTGCGGCATACGCCCTCACAAGCTCCTGAGCGCACGGACAGACCGTGATGCCGTAAACCTCTGCCCCCACGAACAGCTTTTTACCTCCATCCCTCCGCTTAACCGCCTCACTGTATATCCTCACGACCTCCTGAGTTTTCTGGTCTGAGGCGGGAGTTCGCTTCCTCAGTATGTACTCTGCTTCCATCAGAACCTCTGCTTTCGTTGCGTACTCGTGTCTCCTGAGCAGCTCATCTACAATCCTCTCATTGAGTTCTTCTATATTCTCGACCGGATTGCGGGTGAGATTCTCGATGACCTCATCGACTGCCTCAAAATTTCTGCTCAAATTGACGCCCTTTCTCGTGGATGGCAGGTCAACAAACACCTCAAAAGTGGCTATGAGAATTACGGGCCTTTTCCCCTCTCTCTTCACCTGCACGAGCTTTCTTATGCCCTTGGCTCCCACTCTGCTGAGGCCAAGTTCAATTTCGGGCTTTGAAAGCTGGACATCCGGGAGCATTATAAGGGGTGATAAACCCCGAAAGGTTAAAATCTTTGCTATTTATTCTAAAATAATAACTGACCTGTTACATCTGTGATGTGTATATATCTGTGATCTGTTTTGGCTCCACCGGCAATCCGGTGATGATAATGATGGGAAAAGTTTAAATGTTTGTTGGTTACACATTTACTCTTGCAGAAGAGGTGATGCGAATGAAACTGTTTAGGGATGAGAAGGGTGTATCGCCTGTTATAGGCGTAATTTTAATGGTGGCAATAACGGTTATACTGGCGGCAGTGATTGCGAGCTTCGTGTTCGGACTGGGAAGCAAGGCACCAAAGAGTGCACCGCAGGCGCAGCTTGTTGTGGTAAAGGCAGTTAATGGTTCTGCTAAAGACTATGTTTTGATCGATCACCAGGGAGGAGAGAGCATATACCTTCCGGATATAAAAGTGGTTATATCCAACTCAAGTGCTTCGAAAGTTATTACTCCGTCAAAGGGAGATGTTTCAATCAATGTTACTGAAGATGATTACTTTGAGGTTGGAGAGCGGCTTAACATAACCTTCAACAAAGACTTAGCAAATGAAGGCGATACAATTAATGTAAAATTGATACATGCACCATCTAATCAGCCGATATTGAGTGCAGATGTTAAAGTAAGATCATCGTAAATACCTCTAATCTTTTTTCGGAAACAGTTTACTTTTTTCTGCATGAGGGAGTATGGATATTTATTTTGGTTTTATGATTCTCACTGTCTAAAGAGATCTTCCAAAGTTACTTACAAAAGGAAATAATCAGTATAAATCCAAAAAATCTGGTAGGAATCACAAACCTTATCTGAGGTTTCAATGCACGTGCTGCTCTCAGTCCCGTGCAATGCGGACAGATGCCGTTGCTTTTATCCACAAAACTCTTTGAATTTTCAAGTCCGTAATAAGTTCGGGTGGAAACAGAGTTTGATGTCATTCCGGATGCCATTCGGAATACATCCAGAAAACAGAAAATCGAGGTGGATAAAATCATCTTTCGCCTCGGAAGCGATGGGAGATTGCAGACAAACTCAGACTGGGATATGCTGCAAAACTCTCCAGCCAGCTTTGAACAGAAACAAATGAACTCCTGAACGGAAACCTGTTAAAGAACCTCTTTGTTCTTCCCTTCAGAAGAAGGATCTTTTAACTGAATTTCTCTTTTCAAAGCTTGTGATTGGCATGCTGAGAATTATATAGCTCTCGATCTCTGCTTGTAGAAGGCAATTGCTGAAGGCAACAGTTTTATAAAGTACCAAAACCAGAACATCTATCGTGACAACGCTGACAGCTCTGGTATGGAAGGAAGGAGATCAGTACGTTTCAAAATGCCCTGAGCTTGAGGTTGCGAGCTGTGGTGATACAATAGAGGAGGCTCTGGAGAACCTCAAGGAGGCCGTGGAGCTATACATCGAGAACGCAAAGGAGCTCGTCATACCTGATGATGCGCTTGAAGCTGTTTTCAGCAAGAAGTTTGCGACAACATTTGAGGTTACTATTTGAGGAGTTCCAGAAATTCATCCTTGCTTAATCCCGCCTGTTTTAAAATTGACAGGAGTGTACCTTTTGGAATGTTCTTTTTCCTCGGAATTATCACCAGCCTGTGGCTTCCGTCCTCATCCACTCTGTACATGGCAATGTGGCTGCCCTTGCCTCTTTTCGGTGCGTAAACGAATCCAGCTTTTTGATAAAGCCCTTATGACATCGCTGTAAGACATTGCTGGCAGTTTAGCCATGAAGTTTTAACCAAAATAAGCAAATAAAACAGTTATGGAATGTTAACGCTCTCAAACTCTTTCAGTCAAAATCAAAATGACCATTGAGAAGAACTTGCTAAAAACATCTTCGTTCTCCCCTCAAAAGAAAGAGAGATTTCTCCGTTATATGTCCTTTTTTACTCCAACCCAACTTCTCCAAATCCCACTTAATCAAGTTTGATCTCGCTACTCCATTTCCCTTAACCGTTCTGCAGCTTTTTCAAATTCCTCAATCAAATAATACGCTTCCACTCCAGCCTTCTTGGCATTGCTCGCCATAACCCTATCGTTGGTGATCAGAATCGAGTTCGTTAACCTGGCTGTCGCTATGAAGTAAGCGTCAGCTGCTCTTGGATGAATGTGCTCTGCTATTCTGAAAGCCTCCTCGAATATCGTATCTTCAGGGAGTAAAACGAAATCTGCCGTTAACCTAACCACATCCAGCTTGGGAATGGTCATACCCAGCCTTCTCGCTACAGCTACGAACTCGATAAGAAGAATTCTTGGTGCGAATACCCTGAGCCCCCTCAGGAGTTTAAGAGTTTCCTTGGCGATATTATTTCTCATAACGTCTTTCTCGAATACGTAATCAATCAATACAGAAGTGTCAATAACGATCATTCCTAACCTCCTCTAAAACTTTGAAGGCATTGTGAACCTTTGGAGCCTTCCTTTCGAGCTCTTCTAATACTCGATAAAATCTATCACCAATCCTTTTCTCTTTTATCTCAATCTCTACGATTTCTCCTTCCCTCAAGTCAACATTCTCAAGGGGTTTAAATACTCCATTCTCATACACCACCTCGATAACCTTTGCCATGTTGTTGAATTCGACTCGAAAATTCAAATACCTTTTGTCGAATTGAGTATAACCACTCCATCTGACTTTTCTGTCATCATTCACTGGAATTTCGATGCTGTGGAAATTGTGAAAGTCAATACAGAATTTGTTTTAGCCAAGTCCTTCACGGCACTGTCAAACTAACGCCCCCAGATTGTACAACCCCACAAAACTCTCCAGCCAGCTCTGAACTGAACGAAAAGAACTATTAAAAGAAATCTATTCCAGAACCTTTTAATCCCGTTCTTCAGCAGGAAAAAGAGCCCTTCAACAGCATTTTTGCATCCAAAGTTTCATACCTATAACTCAGCCCCAGTCTTTGCAGAGCCCACCTGTACCAAGGTCTTCTATCAACAACCACTTCCGGCTTGTTCTCCAGCATTTCAGCACTTTTCTGAGAAAAAACATAGGCGTGAATGCTTGGTCTCCTTTCACTTGCCCAGATAAAACATACACTCTTCCGCATCCACATCTATCGCACCCCAGGTGAAATCTGTCTGTTTTTCAGCTTTAACTTAGTCTTATCTATTGCTATCAGCCTCTCCATCTTCTTTTTGGGTGGTTTCAGAATTCTTTTAATCCTGTGGTAGTAGATTCTTGCTGATTCATGGCTTATCTGCTGGAAAATAAAGCTGAGAGTATTTTTAATTCTGTCTTCTTCCTGTTCCTTCGAAAGAGTTTTTTAGCTTTGATTTCTTCCATTAGCTGGGTTATTAGAGTGTGCATGTGTTTTGTTCGAGTTTTTTATTTTTAATGGCATTCTTGACAACCCCCAGCTTCAGAAATGTATTTATTGAATTCTGACCAAAAATTAAACATGGCTGAAACCCTGACACTCATCAGAGAAATCAGAGAGATGAAGAAAAAACTGGATGAGATTGAAAAAACTCTCATTCTGCAGCTGACAGAAAAAGAAAGGGCAGAGATAATCTCTGATGGGAAGTACAGGGAACTCGTTAAAAAAGCTGAACATTTAAAAAAGCATCCAGAGGACGGATTGAGCGTTGAAGAGGCAATCAGAGAGCTGGAATAGGTATGTATACTGTCATAGTTAGCAAAGAGGTTACTAAGCTATCCAAGAAAATTCTGAAACCAGGTCAAAGAAGAAAGCTTGCAGAATTTTTGAGATCTCCCGAAGAAAACCCATTTCCAAAGCCACCTTACGATGTTAAACCCATTAACTGACAGGAATACAAATGATAACTCAAATTATCATAACGGCGGTTATCATAGATTCGTTGACAGGGTGGATGAGTTGAAGGCTATGAAAGAAAAGCTTGACAGTGAAGCAATTCGAGCTTATCGTCATCCACGGAAAGAAGAGAGTTGGAAAAACCAGGCTGGTTCTTGAGGCGGTGAGAGACAGAGAACATGTGTACTACCTCGCTGTCGAGGAGGATAACCTCAGACACTTCAAGCGTGTTGCTTCCAAGCTTGCCCCTAAAATCTCCTACTCTCAGGAAGATTGGGAAACGTACTTCAATTTTCTGAAGGGTAAATTATTGTAATAGATGAGTTTCCCAACCTGATTAAGGAGAATCCCCGAATCGTATCGCTCTTCCAGCATATTGTAGATCTAACCTTAAGCGGTACAGATACCAAGCTCATACCTTCTGGGCTCGTCTATATCCATGATACGTGACAGGGTTCTCAGTTACAAGAATCCGCTTTACGGAAGGAGGACCACCTCACTAAAACTGAAGCCTCTGAACTTCTTCCACCTCATAGAGTTCTTCCCTCACCTCCAGTGGGAGGAGCTTGTGGAGATATACGGATTTGCAGACGGTATTCCTTGCTATCTTGAAAAAATCAAACTGCCGTTCTGGAAGTGGATTGAAAAAGAGCTGAAAACGCCAGACACCTTCCTGAAAGACGAACTTGATTTTCTGATGAAATATGAGCTCAGTGATACAACAACTTACAAAAGGATTCTGGAGCCATTGTGCACGGCAAAAACACATCGAAGGAGGTAAGGGAGTACATAAAGGCTAAACATTCTGACATCACACAGTATCTGAAAAATCTCATGGAAACGGGGTTCGTTGTGAAAAAAGTCCCAGTAACAGAAAATGAAAGGCCAAAGAGGGGGAGATGCTTTATCGGAGATACCTTCGTTGCGTTCTGGTTCCGCTACATGTATCCGAACCTCTCTTCAAACGAGGAGGGAATTTTTGACATTGAAGAGCTAAAAAAGGATTATGCAAACTATCTGGGAACAGTTTTTGAAGGTATTGCTCGGCAATTCCTCATTGAACTCAACAAACGCGGATCTCTGCCTCTAAGATTCTCCAAGATTGGAGGGTGGTGGCATAAAGCCGACGAAATTGATCTGGTTGCGCTGAACGAGCGTGAGGAAAAGGCTCTGATTGTTGAGGTCAAATGGCGGGAGCTGGGAAAAAACGAGACCAGTAAAATCCTTGAAGATCTGAGGGAGAAAGCAGAATTGATTGAACTTGAAGATTATGTGGTGTATTGGGGTATTGTTGCAAGGAAAGTTTCAGAAAGAAGTGAGCTTGTGGGGGATTTGAGAGATTTTTCACGGGTAGTTTAATGCCTTATAGGGCAATATTTTTCAAATTGTACGGTTTAATAGTGGATAGAGTTAAATACTACTATTAGCAAATTCCTACTATGAAAGTCAGGGTTACAAGAAACTATCAGATAACAATTCCCGCGGAAATAAGGAGGAAAATCAACCTACAGCTTGGCGAAGTTGTTGATGTGACCTATGATGATGTAACGGGAGAGATAAGGATAAAAAAAGTCTCAGAAAAGAGAAAAACTCTGAAAATCGGGAAAAAGCTTGCTCCAGATGAGATTGAAAACTTGATAAGCATGGGCATGGACGAGTCACTATGAAAGCGATCATAGATACGAATGTTCTCATTTACGACACGTTTGAAGACAGTATTTATCATTCGCAGGCAAAACATCTTCTTGATGAACTCAATCACTGGTACATCCCGGCAATAGTCATTCACGAGTATGTCTGGGCGTTAAAATCACTAAAAATTTCTTCCGAAATGGTGCTCTACAAGGTGGAAGAAATACTGAATCACCACAAATCCAGATTGCTCGAAAACACAGAATACGACATTCTATCCGCACTTGATATCGTGGTTAAGGAGAACCTGAGTCTGTCAAGATACAACGATAAGGTTATTCTTTCAGCAGCAATAGAAAATAGAATGAGCATTGCCACATTTGACGAAAAGCTGAGAAAACAAGCCCTCTCTTCAGGAATAGGTGTTTTGCCCTGATGACTTGGCCCCCCTCCATCCCCCTAAACCTAAAAATAAATTTTATCACAAATCGTTAGAATTATCCAAGTTCCCACAAAAACTCTTTAAGGTTCGAAACCCAAGTAAGTATCATAAATAAGCGTTTTTGACCGTTTCTCAGGCATACAGACCAATCACAGCTTTATCTCAACTCCCTCAAACACGATTTCCGGGGTAAGCGTAACGCCAACCTGTCTCTGCTCCCTACCGAAGTGGCTTATCTTGCTCAGAAGGTCATAGATGTTACCGTAAATCATCGCTCCCTTCACGGCCCTGCCCCCGTAATAGGCGTTTCCGAGTTCGAGGCTGAAATCTCCGCTGACGAAGTTGGCTGTGTGAGCTCCGATAAGCGAGTGGACGTAAATCCCATCTGTCTCTCCCTTTTCTCCGTATTCGAGAATTATGTTCGATGGCGAGGTGGTGGGATATGCAGAGTAATCGTCTCTGAAACCGTTTCCTGTCGGGTTTTCGGGACTGTTCTTCAGATCCGAAATGAAGCCTTCCAGCACACCATTCATCACAAGCGTCTTGCTTTTCGCCGGAACGCCTTCATCGTCGAATGAGCATGAACCCATGCCGTATGGTATCAGAGGATCGTCTTTAACTGTAAGCTCTCCAAAAACGTTCTTGCCTACCCTGTCTGCCAGCAGAGATCTGCCCTTTTTAACGTTTTCGTAATAGAAAGCGGGATATAGAGCATGGCTCAAAAGCTGGTCAACTGCAATTGGTGAGAGTGTGACAGTGAACTTTCCGCTCTCCAGCCTGGCCCTCTGGCTGTCCATCCTTGCAAGCTCAAGGGCCCGCTCGGCAAAGTCCTCAGGCCTGAAATCGAGCCTCCTTGAACTGTGGTATTCGTATGCACTTCCACCGTTGAAAACAGCCTCTACGACAATCCCAACAGCGCTCTCCTTTTCAGAATAGTCCACCCCACTGGAGTTCGTTATTCTCCTCTCTGTAACCTCAAACTCTATCTGGGCAGAAGATATGTTTCCTATGGATGTGATAGCTTCACACAAATCGTGGATTTCTTCAGATCCTATTTTTTCCACTTTTCTGTCAAATATATCCACTCTGGGAAGATTTTCCTTTTCTGGAAACTCTTTCAGCTCTTCCTGAGAATTTCGTGCGAGTTTTACTGCAAGTTCTTTCATTCCGTCGTCTATTTTGCTTCCCGAAACCATCGCCACCCTTCCATCGACAATAACCCTGAACGCCTCTCCTCTGGATGTTTTCTCGCCAATCTCTTTGATTTTGCTGTTCTCAATTGTTGCATATTTGCTGACCGTTCTTTCAACGTAAATCTCCCAGTGGTCCATGCTACTCCCCTCCGACAAACGCTTTTACAAGTGCGGGAGGTCCACCATCTGAGATCGGAACGGCCTGGCCTGCTTTCCCGCAGAACCCTGGATCAAACGAAATCTCATCCCCGAGCCTGATCTCTTTCAGAATTTCGAGAGTGTTTCCGCTTAAGGACACGTCTCTCACCATCCCCGCAACCTCGCCTTTACGAATCAGAAATCCGTACTGGGCGTTGAAGTGAAAGAAACCGGTTGCCGGGTTCGTCTCTCCTCCCCTTGAGCCGTAAAGCATAACACCCTCTTTTGCCTCCCCAATAAGCTCATCGAGGCTGTAATCTCCCGCTTCAATAAACGTGTTGCTCATCCTCACTATCGGTGGCTCAAGACCGTCTGCTCTCCCGTTTCCTGGTCTACCTCCAAGCCTTTTTCCGCTCTCTCTTGAATTGAGGAAGTTCTTCAGAATGCCGTTCTCTATAATGGGCGTTCTTTCAGCTTGATACCCTTCATCATCAAACGGATAAAAGCCGAATTCTTTCAGCGTCGGGTCATCATAAACACTGACGCTTTCGTCAGCCACCTTCTTCCCAATCATGTCTTTAAGCACTGTGGCGTTCTGGAGTACGTGGTCCCCCTCGACAGCGTGTCCGAAAGCTTCATGTATGAAAACACCCGTAAGTGAGGGATCCATTATCACGTTCATTCTTCCTGCCGGGGGAGAATCGGCGTTTGAGAGTTTTACAGCAATTTCAGCAACTTTGTCTGCCTTTTCCAACGCTTTTTCGGCAATTTCAAATCCCCCAACCGATAATTCTCTCTCTGAGTGGTACTGCAGCGTCTTGCCTTTCGCAAACGCCTGCATCACAATCCCACATCTCGGTACCCTGTAGTAAATGTCTCCTCCGTTTGAGCTAGTAATCCTTACTTCCCTAACGTTCTCAATATACACTATCCTCGTGCTTACGATTCCTTCAGCCCTGATCATACCTTCAAGCTCTCTCAGGAAGGCGATCTTGTCCTCTAACGCAATCCCCTCGAAATCTTTTTCAGGCTTTAAGACAAACCTGCCCTCAAAAGGCAGGTCATCCACATCAGCATTCCCTTTTCCCACTGCGCATTTCTCAGCCCTGTAAAGCCCCTCCTCATCCTCAACGTTTCCGGTGAAATATCCCCAGAAACCATTTTTAAGAACTCTGAACGCCTTCCCATGCTCTTTGACAGCTCTCGGCCTCTCTATTTTACCATCCTCGAGACTGAGCTGAAGGGAATAAGCTTTAACCTCTCTGATCTCGTAATACCTCATTGTATCTTCCTCCTGCTTATTATTGCCCTACCGTCGACCTCACCCATATATTTTCCCGGGATCATTGCCTGGCCAACGCCCGTGGTTGTGCTGTTGTAGTAAACAACCACATCGTTTGGCCTGATTTTTTCGTCAGCATTCAGCACCCCCTGGGAGAAGATAGTTCCTTTTACCTCAAACTCGGCTATCTCCACCGTGTAACTTCCGGCGTCTTTCAGATAAGTTGCAAGGGGGGCGTAGATGTCCAGATTCCCGTATCTCGGATCAACTCTCGCCACTCTCTCTTTTCTGAAGAACTCAAGTTCCGGGTATCTGCCTCTCACCCTGTCGATTTCGAACTCGACACCAAACTGGTATCTCGTCATGTGTCTGAAAATTTCCTTGTATAGGTCGAATTTTTCCTTCTCTTCATTTTCGAGAACTCTTCTGAGATCCTTCAGGTCTTCAAAGAATTCGATGTCCTTTCCGGCCATGTCTCCCGCTTTTTCAGCCACCTTTCTGTACCCGCCGTGGAGATATGCAACAACTCTCTCGAAACGATTTAGCAGTCCTGCCAGCTTTTCGGCAACAAAATCAACCTCCCAGTCGCTCCATACCCCTGTTGTGGGTGTGTCGTAAAATGCTATTGGGTATATAAGCTCGAATTCCCTCGGTGAGATGAACGGGGATGAAATTATGACTTCATTGACCCCTTTCAGGGCTGATCCGAGAACGCTTCTGATTCTCCTGTGGGACTTTGAAAGCATGTACGGCTTTCTTGCAGAGCAGGGCAGAAGAAGAGCTATGTGGGACTGTGGGTCGTAGGTCTCGTAAAGTCTCTCGAAATAATACCTGAAATCAGGCCTGAAAAATGAGTCCTCTGAGTTGGGGTACACGGGAGATTTCCTGAACCTCGCAAATGGGCTGTCCGAAATTCTGTCGAAAATTCTCAACATTGATGTGGTTTCGGGGCTGGCTTTTACCCTCATCTCTACAAGCTCCCTCAGCGATTCATTTCTCAATGCAGTTCTGGCGAGCTTGATTTCCTTCTGGAGGATGAGCGTGTTGTGTTCGGAGAGAAACTCAAAATCGTTTCTGTACTGCTCTCTGTTTATGCAGGCCTCACAGCTACATGGCAGCTCTTTCAAGCTTTCTATCTTTAATTCTCCTGCCTCTGTGAGATAAATTCCATCATAAGCTTTTTTCAGGGCAAGTGCGTTATCAAGGACGTCTGCCCCGGCATAGATGAGAAATGCAGCATTCCATGGAAGTGCGATTGCTGGAACGTAGAGCGGTTCGCCGCCTTTTCCCGCTTCGAGAAGGATTTCAATTTTATCCTTTGGAAGTTCATTGCCCGTAACGGCCTTTTTGATCAGCCCACTTTTCAAAAAAGCTTCGTAAGTTTCCGGAAGAATCCTTCTAACGGCTTCAGGAGGTCTTCTTTCTGCAAGGGCTTCAAAAAATTCGACTTCGTTTTTGATTCTGATATCTATGAGGTGGGGAGTTATGAACTCTCCAATTTTGCCGAGCCTTGCAAAGCCATCCTGTTTTTCAATTCTGAATTTCATTCAGGTATCTCCTCCATTTATCGTCAACAACAAGCCTGATTTTTTTATCCCTGTTGGCATCCATGAATTTTTTCAGCCCTTCAACTGCCACAGTATACGCTTCATCTTCGAGATCGTCATACGTCTCGGCATGCCCAGCGGGATAACTCTCCATGAGCTCTGCAGGCACAACTCCAAACACCGGTCTCAGATAGAAATCCGCCGGAATTCCCGAGTCCGAGGAAATTACAATTTCATCTTTTTCGATTTCAACCTGCATGACCCTTTCCTGGTGCCTTTTTACGGCAGGCCTGAAAACGCTCTCCCTTCCCAGGTAAAAGAACACCTTTTTTGCAGAGGGGTCGTGCTTCTCCAGAAGCTCGAGGTGGTTCCTGATTTCTCTCCACGCCTGGATCAGATAAGGATGTGCCCTTATTCTGCGCTCCACAAGTTCGAAAAGTTCATTGCTCTTTATTGCCTGCTTGACCCTTCTTATCTCTTCAAAGCTTACGTAAAGGTTGTGTTCCGCAATGAGATATGCTCTCTCGTTCTTGTTCATTTTCCTGAGCTCTTCAGGAGTGTGGTTGAGGCACACCGGGCATGAACATGGAAAATACTGAATTTCCTCGAGCTTCAGGGTTCCGTAGGGGGTGAGGTACCGATCGTCCTTTGCAAATAATGCATAGGCTGCCGAATCGAAGAGATCAATCCCCATCGCCGTGAACAACGCAAATATCATCGGATGTCCTGCACCAAATAGGTGAACGGGCTTTGTTGGGGTCAGGATGGACTTGCTGGCGAGGACGATCTTTGCCACATCTGCGAACCTGTACGAGTCGAGAAGTGGAACGACAGCGCCTATGGCGAAAACGTCTCCGTTTAATCCGTTCGCTTCCCTGGCAGAGTGCCTTCTGAGTTCGGTGTGCGTTGAACCCTGTACGGGAATTGAGAGCAGGTTATCGTGTCCATAGCTCTCATGGATCTCCTCTGCCTCCTTCTCCCTCCTCAGCGTCTCTTCAAGATCGCTCATGGCAGTGCCGTATTCAGCATCCGGAGGAGTGGGGATGTCGAGAGGAGTAACAATATCGCTCTTTATCTCATTCTGGAATCTCACGATTTCGGAATTGGTTATCTCCACATCACCGTACACCATTAGCTGGAAGCTTCCACTGTCCGTCATGACGGGAATGTCCACGCCCAGAAGTCCATGCAGTCCTTTTTCAAGGGCGGTTTCCCTTAGCTTTCTGCTTCTGTATATGATGTATGAGTTCGTGATGAGAATCTCAGCACCGTATTTTTTCATGTCTGCTGGTGGAATGAACCTGATGTTGGGGTTTATGACCGGCATTAGAGCGGGAGTCTCGACCACCCCGTGGGGAGTTTGGAGTTTCCCGACTCTGCCCATAGCATCCTTTGCGGTTATTTCAAAACGCATAAGACGTAATGACCTCGCACGGTTATAAATATTTCATCAGGTTTAAAAATGGAATGGTGTTATTTCAGCATCTTCTCGATATCCATTGCCTTTTTGAGGGTCAGCAGAAACATCGCCAGAACAACCAGCATGACCACGGTTGAGGCAAGAAAAACGGCGGTAAAATCACTCATTCAGGATCACCTCCTCAAATCTGTCTAGCCTGTAATTTATTGCGGCATAAACAACAACAAGAAGTATGAACGAGGTTATGGCTATTCCCAGGGGCATTCCTATTTCGAGACTGATGCTTTCCACCTTGGGATGCAGGGAAAAGAATATCTGAGAGCTGAAGTAGCTGAATGGGATCGTCACGTAAGCGAAGATGGAATATATTGCTGAGATTCTTGCCCTATCGTCGGGCGCATCTATGCTCTGCCTCAGGGCATGATACGCTGCGTAAACGAACCAGGTTATCAGAACTGCCGTCTCTCTTGGATCCCAGTTCCAGAACGCTCCCCATGCAACGTTGGCCCAGATGCTTCCGCTTATGAGTGCAGCAGTTATCAGGTAGAAGCCCGCAACGGCAAAGTTTTTGGCTATAAGGTCATACCTGTAATCCCGTTTGATGAGGTACAGGATCGAGGCAGCCATTGTCACCGTGAACGCAAAAAAGGATCCTATGGCCGAGGGCAGGTGGAAGAATAATATCCTGTAGTTGTCCTTCAGGATGGGCGAAGGTGAGGGTGGAAGGTTCATTGCTGTGTACACTGCGAAGATGAACATCAACACCGCAACTACTGCGATAGCCGCTATTTTTCGCATGAAGTAAATCTAACTTCTTTTGTTTAAAAATCTAATCCAGCGAACTGACAGGAATTGATTTGTGTTTTCCGAATGGGTCACATTTTTTTGAAGTGATATCCTCTGCTTTCCAGCTCTGCGAGGATATTTTCCACCACCTGAGACGATTCCACCTCGAAAACTATTTTCAGTGCTGTGTGCCATGCCGGCGCTCGCAGATCCTCTCTGTGGTGGATCACATCTATGATGTTGCCCCTGTGTCTGGCAATTATTCCCGTAACCTCGCTGAGGTTTCCGGGAGAGTCGGGAACGAATCCGTATATGACAGCAAGCTTGCCTGAATTGGCAAGGGCCCTGATAATCAGTTTGTAAATTGCAGTCAGGTCTATGTTTCCCCCCGAGATGACCACTGCCACATTCTTTCCTCTAACATCCACTTTGTTTCCGAGAAGGGCCGCCACCCCGGCGGCGCCGGCACCCTCTGCAAGAACCTTCTCTTTTTCGAGGAGATAGTGAATGGCTCTCGCAATTTCATCCTCGTTTACCGTTACTATCTCGTCCACAAGGGATTTTACAATCCTGAATGTGTTTTTGCCAGGTCTCTTCGTGGCAAGACCGTCGGCTATTGTTGGTTTTACCTCTGTAACCGTAATTTTGCCCAACCTCATGGATTCTGCAAACTTGGGTACGTTTTCAGGCTCCACTCCAATGATCTCCACGCTGTCCGTGAAAATTTTCATCACTGTCGAAATACCCGAAATGAGTCCACCTCCTCCCAATGGGACGATTACCGTGTCTATTTTACTTATCTGTTCGACCATTTCCCAGGCTATGGTGCCCTGTCCCGAAATCACATCCGGGTCATCAAAGGGGTGGATGAACGCATAACCCCTCTCTTCAGCTATCTCGATTGCTTTCTGCTCGGAATCGTCGTATATTTTTCCGTGCAGTATCACTTCGGCACCGAAATTCTTCACTGCTTCGATTTTTGTTATGCTTGCAGATTCTGGCATCACGACTATACACGGAAGACCAAACACGGAGGAGGCGTATGCAACGCCCTGTGCATGGTTTCCGGCTGATGCTGTTACAATGCCTGAAACACTTCCTGCAAGTTTGCTGACCTTGTAAAGGGCGCCCCGTATTTTGAAGCTTCCTGTCTTCTGAAGGTTTTCAAGCTTGAGGTGAATTTTTCCTCCGGTCAACCTGCTGAGTTCATGGCTGTACTCAACCGGCGTTCTATATGCATGCTCCGAAACGATTTTTCTCGCTTCCTGCGAGCCCTCAAAAATTTTTTTAACCAGTAACGGTATGTTCTCCCCCACAATACCCCGCTCCTTAAAGTTTTTTCACCATGTATTCGAATTCCTTTCTGTATCCGTGTTTCCTGTAATACTCTCTTACGCCCACACCACTTATAACTGCTATCCTGTCATAGTGTTCGCCGGCTATTTCCTCTGCCAGGCTCAGCAACCTCTCCCCAAAGCCTCTGTGCTGGAACGCCTTTTCATCCCTGTCTCCTATTCCAACTGCTTTTCCGTAGACGTGCAGTTCTCTGATCAGGGCAGTATCGTAAAGTTCATGTATGAACGGCTCATCAGGGAATCTGAGTCTTATGAACCCGACGAGAACCTCCCGGGACGGATCCTCGAATGAAATGAAAAACTCCTTTCCACTATTCGCCTCATACTTTCTCACAACCTCCTCAAAGTCTCGTTCTCTGTATTCTTTCAGTCTGTGTCCCGCCTCCCTGCACCTTATGCATCTGCATGAATATCCAAGCTCCTTCAGCCTCTCGTGGATTAGCTGCCTGATGTTTCCCTTGTCCAGTCCAATTGCCCTGTCAACGGGAATATCTCTCTGAATTCGCTGAATTCTCACGTATTCGGGTATGTACTTCTTCGCCCTTGCTACAAGCTCCACGACTTCTTCGGTAGAGTATGGAGTGTATTCACCTCTTTCGTACATCTCGTAGAGCTGGGTGCCTCTGACGACAAGGGTTGGATAAATCTTCAGGTAGTCCGGCCTGAAATCAGGATTTTCGAAGAGAATTCTGAACATTTTCAGATCTCTCTCAAAATCGGAACCCGGCAGACCGGGCATGATGTGATACCCAACCTTGAATGCCGAATCCCTCAACCTTTTCGTCGCATCGACAACGTCCTGGACTCCATGCCCCCTCTGAATTTTTTCAAGCACATCATCGTAAACGCTCTGCACTCCAAGCTCCACCTTTGTCCCGCCAAACCTGAGCATCTCAATTATGTGCTCTTCCCCGGCATAATCCGGCCTCGTCTCGAACGTCATGCCAACGCATCTTGCTTTAGCCCTTTCGTTGTCTTTCTTTGCCTGTTCAAGGTCGCTGTAGAGCTTTTTCTCACTTTCAAAGCTGTTCAGGGCTGAGAAAATTCCGAGAATGAACTTTTGTTTGTAATCTTCCTCTCTTGCCGGAAACGTGCCGCCCATGACGATAATCTCGACTTTATCCACGTCGTGGCCAATCTCCTTAAGCTCACTCAGCCTCGATGTTACCTGTCTGAAAGAATCGTACTCATGCTGCCTGCCTCTCTGTGCGGCGGGCTCGAATCCAATGTAGCTCTGGGGTGTGTTGAATTCCACGCCTCCGGGGCACGGAATGCACTTTCCGTGGGGACATGGTGCCGGAGAAGTCATCACGCTGACAACGGCGACACCGCTTATCGTCCTCACCGGCTTCAGCCTGAGGACTTCCCTAAGCTTTTCATAAAGTGGCTCATTTTTGACTGCCCTCAGAACATCTGCATCAGAAGGGATTGTTGAGAGCGAGTATTTCTTGGCGACTCTCTTTTTAATCCTGGCTATTTCCTTTTTATCCACTTTTCCGATTTTTGCAATTTCGAGAGCAATTTCTCTCAATGCTGCTTGAGACATTCCCTGAAAATACGGAAATGCAGGTTAAAAATTTGACGGAGAAAACTGCAGTTTCATGCTCGGGCGTTGCCGTAAATTTTGGCCTCGTCTGCAATTTCAGCGGAAAGCTTCTTGAGAAAAACCAGGAAACCGAAAATCAGTACGGGAATTGCTCCGAGAGTAACGGGCAAAAACCATTCTGGCATTGCACCTGCAACAGTTCCGACATATATTCCATATTCAATCGCGAGGAGATATAATGTCAAAAATGCACCCATGCCCAGCAGAACTTCAAAATACCTGTTCACCCACCATGCTCTTCTTTCGGCAGGAATTCGGTCGATCATCATGAAGAATGCGGGCAGGTTGATGAGATACGGGTGGTTGTTGATGATGGTGAATCTGTATTTTGCGATAAGGAGGAATATTATAGGGGCAATGCTCAATGCAACGGGCAAAATCATCCAGGTACTTTTATCTCCGTAGCTGTCTGGCTTGCCCTCAAAGTTGAAGTGGGAGGGGATGTTGTCGGGCAGAGTTTGATACGCATATATCGCGAGGACCCAGATCCCCGCAAGACCGAGTAATATCAGGGCTAAAAATATCTGACCTTTCTTAGATATTGGTTCAGGAGGAATCTTTTGGATTTTCATCATTCTTTGTATAATATTAAGTTAGAATTAAAAAATTTTGGAAGGTCTATAGCAGTCTTAGAATATCCCACATCTGATACATTCCAAGTGCCACAGCGGGAATTGATGCGCAGATGAAAGCTTTTCTCAGCTCAATCTCTCTTGCATGCCTCACAGCAAACGTCCAGATCACAAGCCCCCAGATTGTTACTGCAAGGTTGATTATCAAGTTTGAGTAAACGACATCTCTGGGTATAAATGAAAGTATTATGTCCCCCACTGCATCGGGATTTTGAAGCTGAGCAAGGTCTATCTCTGGAATCTCTGCGTTCATCAGGTAATATGCCGAAACTGGGACTGTTATCATGGAACCAACCAAGGAAGGAAGAAATCCCTGCAATAATCATAGCCGGAGCAGCAGGCTTCAAAATTCCTTATGAAATTGTAAGGTATTTGGCTGGCAAGAAAGAAACGATTCTAACAAAAGAAGACATAAAAGAATACCTGACCTTTGCGTTAATCTCCATAATATTAATCGTAATCGCAGCGTGGATAGAGGCGAACGTAACCCTCAAAATTGCCAAAAGTGTGATCGATTTGACAAATGGCTTTAATCGATAATACAGTTCTTTCAAACCTTGTGAAAGCAGGTAGATATGACTCACTAAAAAAGGCTTTTGGGATTGTTATGTGATAGAGCAGGTTTTGGAAGGATTCAGATTTTGGTGTTGGGAATGGAGTCGGAAGTTTTGAGGATGGGGGTAGAGCCTTGGTTAGATTATCCAAAAATTTAATATGTTTTCCATATTTTTGTTTGAGAGGGGCATGAAACGAAAGATCATGCTCAGACTGATGGCCTCAGTTACGCTTGCCGCTATTTATGCATTGATTGCAGAAGTTAGAGGATATGGAATGCTCAATGCTTTTGCAAGTGGTACAGCTGCGTTTATTGCCTGTTACGTAATGCTCATGCCAAAGCCAAGTAAAGAGGGTGATGGTCAGTATAAGATGGGTACATTATTTTCTAAACCAAAGATTATTGAAATTGTCCTGTTCATTGGACTGACATCTATGCTACTGGGTCTGATAGTTTGATAAGATAGGGCTTTGCATCCTACAGTATTTTTTGCATGTGCCAGGAATTATCGGAGCCTGTGGTTCGTTTGAATCTGGAATAAATTTTAATTTTTTCAGGTCGAATTGCAAGTGCATGAACAGCAGGAACACGATTGGCAGATTGCTGGAACTCATAAAATCCTGCAATGGTGAGCTTGTGGCTCTGACAGGCGCGGGCATATCCGCAGACAGCGGGATACCCACATTCAGGGGGAAAGACGGTCTCTGGAACAAATATAGGCCTGAAGAGCTTGCGACTCCTGAGGCATTCAGAAAAGATCCTGTGCTTGTGTGGGAGTGGTATGCATGGAGGATGAATCTCGTGTTCAACGCAAAACCCAATGATGCACACATTGCTCTGGCGCTCCTCGAGAGAAAGGGTTTGCTGAAAGCCGTTGTAACACAGAACGTGGACAATCTGCACGAGAGGGCGGGAAGCAAGAATGTCGTCCATCTTCACGGCAGGATTGACGAGGTGAGGTGTACTGAATGCGGCAGGGTCGAGAGACTGAATAAAGCTCCGGAAACGATTCCACCCGTATGCGATTGCGGAGCATTGATGAGACCAAACGTTGTGTGGTTTGGGGAACCCCTCCCTGTTGATGCACTCAATCTCGCAGTCGAGCTGTGCAGCCAGAACAGTGTTATCGTAATCGGTACCTCTGCAGTGGTTTATCCTGCTGCACAGCTCCCGTACTATGCAAAGAATGCCGGAAATACAGTCGTTGAAGTAAATCCGGAAATCACTCCTCTTACGGACCTCGCAGACCTGTCCATAAGACAGCGGGCTGGCGAGGCTTTCAGGCAGATCAGAGCTATTTTAGAAGCGGGAGACTCCCCGTAATTTTATCGATCCTGTCGCTCCTTTCGGGACCGATAACGACAGCGGTTATTGTTCCGGGAGGGATTTCAGTAAGACCTGCATCCTTCACGTAAGCGCTTGGCAAACCATTTTTTCTGGCCATGTCAAAGATCCTCATAAGGTTCTCGAGATTTTTAACCTTCAGAACAATCTTTTTCTGTCCTTCAAGTTTCCACTTCTCTCTGGTTGATCTATCCGAAATTTCATAACCAAGAATCGCCGCATGGGCTACCTGAACTGCCAGCTTCCCTTTAGATAGCTGCAAATCTTCCCTGACTATGATTACCTGCTTGTACTCACTCCTCTCCGAACCCATACTTCTCAAGCTCTTCGAGACTCACCGGTTTGGACTTTTCCACCATCCACTTTTCTCCAATCTCCTTTGCCTTCTCTTCGTCAAATTCTTCGAGCGCCAGACCATCACCGTCCTCTTTTACAGCAGATAGCGGGACCCCAAAGAACTTATCCGAGCTTTTTATTATCAGATGATCGCCATAGACATCGATGCTCTCCCCGATTTCTTTCCCGTTCATGAACACGAATCTGCAGATGAGATCCATGCAAAGACTTTGCAGAATTTAAATAAATTATTTGCGAAATGCACGGCGAAAGACATATCCCCTTCGTGGAAAGATTACAGTGATGGATGAATACATGAGGGTTTGCCCCAGATGTCTCAGCAGTGATGTTGAGCCGGATCTCTACACTCCTGCGGCTGTTGCCTACGGGGCGCTGAACTCGTACAGATGCAACTCCTGTGGGCATACTGGCGTGTTTTTCCCTGAATTCAGAAAAGAGGACCTGATGAATACTGAAAAACTTCAGATTGAAGAAAACGGCGCTTTTGAAGGCACCTCATTTGCAGGGGGATTTTATTCTGCCGTAATTCTCTTTTCTGCACTTGGGCTTGTGCTTTCGATGCTGTATTACATGCTCTATCTCGATCATCTATTTCTGCTGGCATTTTCAGTGTATCTGGTAATTCTTATCTCGAACTTTCGCATGGGAATAAGGGAATCGCTGTTTTACAGAATGAGCCTGCTGGTCTCCTTAGTCCTTTATTCAGTGTTTTTCAGGTCGCTGTGACAAATCATCAGATTTATTAATCTGTCCGGTCCATTCAGCACAATGAAGATTTACGTCCCCTTCAAGCCCGAAAATCCTAAATCGAGGCTGTCGGGTGTGCTTTCACCTGATGAAAGGAAAAAGCTCGCTTATTTCATGCTGCTTGACGTTATTGATGCTTGTGGAGATTGTACTGTTGTTTCAAGCTCTTCCAGCAAACTTCTCGAAGGGATAAAGCACGAAATTGATAATCGAAGCCTTGACGAAGCTGTAACCTCCCGGATTAAGCAGAATGATGCCGCCATCATCATGTCCGACCTTGCCCTTTTGACTGAAAAAACGGTTGAACGCTTTATCGAAATGGATGGTGACGTTGTCCTGGCTCCGGGAAGAAAAGGCGGGACAAACATGCTTCTCTCAAGAAGCAGGCAATTTTACACCTCATATCACTACGGAAGTTTTTTCAAACACGTCGATATATGCAGAAAATTGAAGCTTGAATGCAGAATTTTCGACTCCTTTTTTGCAAGCGTCGATATCGATGAGGAAGATGATCTGCTCGAACTTGTCCTCCACGGAAGAGGGAAGAGAAGCTACGAGTATCTGGAAGACCTTGGCTTTTACGTTGATCTGTCTGGAAAAGATCCGAAACTCGTGAGAGAATAGGTATTCCAGCACCTGTTTGGCGCGGATTTTTAAAAAATGAAATTTTTAAAAGATCAGCTCTTCAAGCATGTCTTTTTCGGTTGCAATTCTTATTTCGCGGGCAATTCTCCTGCCCATATACATGTTCTCCCCGAAGAGGATGTATGAGTACGGTGAGGCAGGAATCCCTACGCTGCTCCCTGCGACTATCCTTGCGGATATCTCAAAATAGTAGATTGTTCCGTTCTCGTCGATAACGCTTTCAAGGCAGAATGGTCCCACCATTCCCGGCTCAGCAATTTTTCTGGAGTACTCGTAAACCTGCTCACCATCCTGCAAAATTCTGGAAAGCAGACTCTCCCTCACGATCAGAGGGATGTTTCCCACAACCGTATATGTCGGGATCAGGTCTGTTTTGAGCTGTTCATCAGCAGGAATCCTGCCGAAACCATCTACGTTTGACTCATACCTTCTGTCGATAGCTATAAGCTCAATTCTTGAATTGACCGGAGAGTAAAAGAAGGAGAAGTACACAGGTACACCAAGGACGTATTCCTGTATGTGTGCCTTGTTAATATCGTCTTTGGATATTATTCCTCTCTTAACCAGTTCCTCAGCCTTGCTCAGAAAATCTTCCTTTGATGCGGCGATGAAGTAACCCTTACCTCCCCTTGCACCGGGATACTTCACAATTGCGAGACCGTCAATCTCGTCGGGCGAACGATAAGTCTTTGGTACATTAAGTCCGGAATTTACGAGCCAGTCTCTCTGCTTCTCTCTTACTGTTTCCCATTCCATGAGGATTCTGTTTCCGAAAACCGGGACTTTCAGACTGTAAAGACTGCCGATGTAAGCATTGTAGCTACCGTGAGGGATTAAAATTGTGTTCATCTCGATTAGTTTCTTCTGAATACCATCGTCGAGAAGCTGTCTGAAGTCGTCCACCTCTATTATGTGGTCTGCAACTCCAAAATTGCGGTAAACAAAGCTCTCTCTTTTCCTGACTATACATACAGTCTCAAAACCTTCTTCTTTGGCGCCTTTGAGAATGTTCAGAGCTGAATGGCTGCCTATTGTTCCTATTCTTATGTTTTCTTTATCGTAGTTTTTCAGAGTTGCGAGAATCAGCTCTCTGAGTTTTTCCATGTATCTGTTTTGCCAACACGGATATAAGATTTACCGTTCCGGATATTTTTGTTCGTTTTTCTTTATTTTGTCCATTAGAGCCTTTTCAACGTCAATTTCACACTCATGTGCGAGTAGGAGGAGATAGATAAGCACGTCACTGATCTCTTCCCCAATTCTCCTTCTGTAATCCTCGTTTTCAAGCTCTTTTAAAATTTCATCATCTTTCTTCCACTGAAACATCTCTAAAAGCTCTCCAACTTCTATGGCGACAGATAGAGCAAGATTTTTCGGAGTATGGTATTTTTTCCACTCCCTTCGGTTTCTGAAATCGATTAGAATTTCTATGATGTCCGAAATGTGCATGATCGTGTATTTGGATAGGACAATATTTGTTTTTCCAAAATCTGCCCATAAGGAGTATTTGTGGTGAAGGTGGCACTGTTATTTCAAAGTGGTTATGCGGGCTGAAACTTCACTGTTCTCTTTCTGACCTCTCTGCTTTCATCTCTTCGTAAATGTCGAGAAATGCCGTGAGTGAGACAGGTATTGCAAGCTCCGTTGGGAAAGTTATGTATGGGCTGAGATCAACGACAAAATCCGCAAGTCTCAGGACTCCTTTTGGAAGGCCGGTTCTGCTTCCCGCAAAGATTACAATTTCGTTTGCTCTCTCGAATGCTCTTTTAAGCTCATCTCTAACGTCCGAGATTTGCTTTCCGGTGGGGTCTGTGGCGATGACAACGTTTTTTCTCCGTTTTTTATCTCTGAGTGTCTGGAAGAGGTCGTGAACGAGTATTTTCGTTTCCCTGACCTCTCTGGCATAGCTTCTTCTCTGAATGCTGAGCCTTGACAGTTTGCCTCTCCTCACACCCCTGAGGAATTCAAACAGCTCTTCAGCATCAACATATCCGTAAGGTGCTATTATCAGTTCCTTTATCTCAAACGATTGTGCGTTTCTTCCAATCCTCTCTCCAATCTCTCTTGCCCCTTTCAAATTCTCAAGATAGGGCGTCTGGACAAAAGAGACCTTCTCAAAGAATCTAAGGCTATTGGCTTTTTCTGGGGTGTACTTTCTCCTCTCCTCTGCGCCGTCGAGGATGCCGATGAATGTTCTTTCGTTGACGACCTCCACATACACTGCCTTGTCTGGCGAGTTCAGGTCGACATCCTTGCCACTCATCTCCTGAATCCGCTTTCCAAGCTGAATGCTTATGTCCATGCTGCTGAATCTGTGTTTCAGTCCCCTTCTCGTAGCTCTGACGGCGAAGGTATCGAACTCCCCCATTGCCTTTACGATTTCTTCTGCTTTTTCGAGGATTCCACTCAGGCTGCTCTCAATCTCAAAAAGGACGGGTATTGCTCTTTCAACTTCTGGAACCTGTCGGACCTGTTCAAGTTCACCAGAATGGACTATAAGGATTCCGAGATATCCTGCCGGCCTCACTTCTATTTTTACGTCATTTATAAGCTCTTTTATGTTCTGTGCGGCAATGTACTCCATTCCTCTCTGTGTTTTTACGAAAATCATTATTGAGTCCGTATCTGTCAAGGTTTTTTATATGTTCTCCTCTCTTAAGTCTCTCATACGATTTTTCTGAACTTGAAGATGGCTCTCCTGAATATTTCGGCAGAGAAAACGAACAGTATCAGCGAGAAGCCTTCCAGAATCTCGTAAGCATTCTCATCCCCGGCCAGTTTCATCAGTACGGCAAGTGAAAACGTGGCCAAGGACATGGATATGCCCGTCAGTCCATCGAGAGAGGGTATGGGAGAGTGTATTATATCTGACTCGATTTTTTTCTCCTTTAGGGTGTAGTAAATCAGTGTGAGGGCTATCGGAAACGAGAATATGTATATCATCTCGGACAGCATTGCGATAAATCTGATTGATCCTCTGAAGTGGTAGGACTCTACGGAGATGAGCCAGAAGACGCCGAGGTAAATTAGCGGAAGACCAACTCTGTTGAGATTCACGCTTTCCACGTCAAAATTAAGGAATTTGAGCAGTTTAATGCACCCGTAGGTGTGTATTGTTATCGAGACCGGGACAACCAGCAGGATATATGTGAGGAGGGTTATCCTGTCTATATCAAAGTGGATCAGGCCGAACTCTTCGACAAGCTCCAGAAATTCCGAGAGGATTATTACCAGAAATACTGAGGAGGTGAGGAGAAAATATGTGGTTACGAATTTCCAGACCTCTGGATTGAGCAGCTTCTCTCTCCTGCTGTTGAGTATCAGTACCGTGAAAAAGTAGGCTGTCAGGATGGAGATTGTGGGTATGACTGAAATGTTCATTGAAAGTTTCTAAACTTTATATTTTAATATGTCTTTCGTTAAACAGAGAGTCGGCGAAAAATTTCAAAAGATTAATATTGTTTTTTGCCGAAAGCTTTCTGGTGGTTTTAATGAAGGTGAACGGAGTTGAGGTTGAGGAGACTTTTGCAGAAGCTTTTGATATAAAGATCGCGAGGGTCTTGATAACTGCCTACGACTACGACTGGGCTCACGTGGCCGCAAACGAGGCAACCGGTTTTGGAACTTCTGTGATCATGTGCCCTGCCGAGGCAGGAATCGAGAAAAGAGCCCTACCGTCTGAGACCCCGGACGGGAGACCGGGTTACTACATCCAGATCTGCCACATGAGCAAGAAGGGTCTCGAACAGCAGCTGCTTGCAAGACTCGGCCAGTGTGTTCTCACCGCACCAACAACAGCGGTGTTCAACGGCCTGCCTGATGCGGAAGAGAAGTTCGACACTGGAAACAAGCTCAGGTTCTTTGCCGATGGCTTTGAAAAACAGGTGGATGTTGGTGGCAGAAAGATGTGGGCAATCCCGATGATGGAGGGCGATTTCCTCATTGAAAATGACATAGGTTACGTTAACGGAATTGCAGGAGGAAACTTCTTCATAATGGGTGAAACCCAGCCTTCAGCTCTCGCTGCTGCAAAGGCAGCGGTTCAGGCCATTGCGGATGTTGAGGGAGTTATCACACCATTCCCTGGAGGGATAGTAGCTTCAGGTTCCAAGGTTGGAGCTAACAAGTACAAGTTCCTGAACGCAACAACCAATGAGAAGTTCGCGCCAAGCATAAGGGAGCAGGTTCCGGAAACCCACGTTCCAGAGGGCGTTAAAGCGATTTACGAAATCGTCATAAACGGAATCAGCGTTGAGGCAATCAAGGAAGCAACGAGAGTTGGAATTGAAGCGGCAACGAAGATACCTGGAGTTGTGAAAATAACAGCTGGAAATTACGGAGGAAAGCTTGGAAAGCATCTCATTCATCTGAATGAGCTGTTCTGATTCCCGGATTTTTTAATATTTTTATTTGGACAGTCAGTACCGGTAGAATAGAACTTGATGGTTTTTGGGAGTCTTTTATGTTTGAACTCAGATAATCCCTGCTGGATGATCTCAATACTGCCTAAAAAGCACTCTACCGAATTTCATGCATTTTTTGATCTGGGACAGTATCATGCTTGAAAAATCGAAATTTCCGGTTTCAGGTAAACGTCTATTGAGAGGAACAACTCAGAATGCAGCTTCCTGAATTGAGATATGGTTGTGGGCTCCTGCAAGGGTGAACCGGGGAATTTGTGTTATCCTGCCGGGACACCGGTTCGAATTTTTTCAGAATTTTTTCACTTTTTTCACCGATTCGATATCACAAGTATTAAATTTTCATGAGCGGTATCATGTAGGATGATCATCACTCTTGACAAATTCTTCCCGCTCTTCGATGATGGTTCGCGAGATGAGGCTGCTGAAATCAACTTCAAGCTGTACGAAGAAATACGCAGGTATCACGAATCCCTTTTGAGAGAGCTTGAGAGGCTGTATAAGATTGCAGAAAGGGCAAGAAGCCTCGGCCTCGATCCAAAACCGCATGTTGAGATACCTGTTGCGAGAAACATGGCTGAGAGAGTCGAAAAGCTTCTCGATATAAATGGGATTGCCAGAAAAATTGAAGATTATGAAAATGCGGGCCTCTCAAGAGTTGAAATATGCTTCAGAATCGCCAAGGACATCGTCTCCGGAGAATTTGGAAACCTTGACAAGGAGACGGCTATGGATAAGGCTGTCAGGGCAGCTGTCGCGATTCAGACAGAGGGTGTTGTTGCGGCTCCGATTGAGGGCATAGCCAAAATAAGGCTGGACAGAAATCTCGATGGTAGTGAATTCGTCAAGATATACTATGCCGGGCCAATAAGGAGTGCAGGCGGAACAGCCCAGGTCATCTCTGTTCTCGTTGCTGACTATGTGAGGCGGTTGCTTGGGCTGAACAGATACATTCCGACAGAAGAGGAGATATTAAGGTACTGTGAGGAAATCCCGCTTTACAAGAAGGTGGCGAACCTCCAGTATCTTCCGAGCGATGACGAAATCAGGCTGATAGTTGAAAACTGCCCTGTGTGCATCGACGGTGAGCCTACGGAAGATGCTGAGGTGTCCGGCTACAGAAATCTTCCGAGAGTGGAGACGAACAGGGTCAGGGGTGGAATGGCGCTGGTCATAGCAGAGGGTATTGCCCTGAAAGCCCCCAAGCTTAAGAAGATCGTTGATAAAATCAAAATTGATGGGTGGGAATGGCTTGACAAGCTCATTAACAAGGACAGTGGGGGGAGTGAGACAAAAGATGAAAGCAAGGATGCAGTGAAACCGAAAGACAAGTATCTCGCTGACATTGTTGCAGGAAGACCGGTTTTCAGCCATCCATCGAGAAAAGGAGGATTCAGGCTGAGGTATGGGAGGGCGAGAAATTCCGGTTTTGCGACTGTGGGCCTGAATCCTGCAACAATGGTCATTGCGGGAGGGTTTATTGCAATCGGCACACAGCTTAAAGTCGAAAGGCCTGGAAAGGCTGGCAGTGTAATCCCCGTAACGAGCATCGATGGTCCCACCGTACGGCTTAAGAATGGGGATGTTGTTAGGGTCAATTCATACGATGAGGCGGTGAAAATCCGAGATTCAGTCGAGAAGATTCTGGATATGGGCGAGATACTCATAAACTTTGGAGATTTTCTGGAAAACAATCACCCTCTGATTCCTGCAGGCTACTGCTATGAGTGGTGGGTACAGGAAGTCAGGGGGAAGATACCGGAGAGTGATTACACCCGAATTGATGAGGATACTGCGTTATCGCTGTGTGATAATTACGGAGTCCCGCTGCACCCCGATTACACGTACCTCTGGCATGACATCTCTGCTGAGGATGCCCTCTACCTCAGGGATTACATAGTGAAAAATGGAAAGATTGAGGGCAAGTACGGCAAAAGCTCTCTCATCATAAAGTTTGACAGAAAAGCCAAGGAAATTCTGGAAGACCTGCTCGTTGAGCATAAAATCCGGGAGGGATACATCGTTCTGGAGCGCTGGAAGGTTCTGGCGAGATGCCTTGGACTGAATGAGGATCTGAAAATTCAGAAAGATGTGAAGCTTGATGAGCTTGGAGAACATCCAGACGGACTTGAATTTGCAAGAAAAGCTTCATGTATAGATATTCGGGCCAAAGCACCTTCGAGAATTGGGGCAAGAATGGGAAGACCCGAAAAATCGAAGGAAAGAATGATGTCTCCTGCTCCTCACATGCTCTTTCCACTTGGGGAGGCAGGAGGAAAGACGAGAGACCTGAAAAAGGCAGTGGATTACACCAAAGGTTACAATGCGACAAAGGGAGAGATTGAGGTCGAACTCCCGCTGAGAGCATGCCCAGAATGCGGAAGAGAAAGCTTCTACCTCAAATGCAGCTGCGGGGCTTTTACCGAGCAGCACTACCTCTGTCCCGCCTGCGGGATACGAACGAGGGATGAGGTCTGTGAGAGGTGCGGGAGAGAGACAACAGGTTACAAGCTCTGGAAGGTAAACGTCAGAGAGCTATACCACAGGGCGCTTGAAAATATTGGCGAGAGAGACAGTAATGGCACGATAAAGGGTGTAATCGGGCTTACTTCCAGAAATAAATTCCCTGAAAGGATGGAGAAGGGGATACTCAGGGCGAAAAACAAGGTTTACGTGTTTAAAGATGGTACAGTCAGATATGATATGACCGATCTGCCCGTAACTCATTTCAGGCCTAAGGAGATTGGTTTAACTGTTGAGAAATTAAAGGAGCTCGGATATGAGTATGATTACCTCGGAAATGACCTCCGGAATGAGGATCAGATTGTTGAACTGAAACCCCAGGACCTGATTCTTTCGAAAAGTGCCGGGGAGTATCTGTTCAGGGTTAGCAAATTCGTTGATGAGCTACTTGTCAAATTCTATGGCCTTGAGCCGTTTTACAATGCTGAAAAGCCTGAGGATTTAATAGGCCATCTTGTGATAGGCCTTGCACCCCACACCTCTGCTGGAGTTCTTGGAAGGATAATTGGCTTTGCTGACGTGAATGCGGGCTACGCACACCCTTACTTCCATGCCGCAAAGAGGAGGAATTGTGATGGGGATGAAGACTGCGTTATGCTTCTCATGGACGGTCTGCTCAACTTCTCGCGAGAATTCCTTCCTGACAAGAGAGGCGGCCAGATGGATGCTCCCCTCGTTCTGACGGCAATACTCGATCCGAAGGAGGTTGATGGCGAGGTCCACAACATGGATGTAACAGACAGCTATCCTCTGGAGTTTTACCTGGCGACTTTGAGATGTGCACATCCCAAAGAATTTTCAGGAGTCATTGAAAGGGTCGAGGACAGGCTCGGGGATGAGAGAAAGTATTTCGGGCTGAAATTCACCCACGACACTGATGATATCGCTCTTGGTATCAAAAGCAGTGCTTACAAGACTCTGAAGTCTATGCAGGATAAGGTGAGCCATCAAATGGAGCTGGCGAGAAAGATACGGGCTGTTGATGAACATGATGTTGCTGAACGAGTTATAAAAACCCATTTTCTGCCGGACATCATAGGTAACCTCAGAGCATTTTCGAGGCAGGAGTTCAGGTGTGTGAACTGCAACCAGAAGTTCAGAAGAATTCCTCTGGCGGGCAAGTGTACGAGGTGTGGTGGTTCTCTGACGCTCACAGTTCATGAAGGCTCGATAGTGAAGTACCTTGACCTTTCAAAAACCCTTGCCGAAACGTACAATGTGAGCGACTACACCAGACAGAGGATAAGGCTGATTGAGGTGGAGACACAGTCTCTGTTTGAAAGCGAGCTGAAAAGACAGATAAAAATTGATGAGTTCTTTTAACCATGACGGTAATGGTATTCGGTGCCGGAGCGCTGGGAAGCCTGATTGGAGCACTTATCCTGAAATCGGGTCAGGATGTGGTTTTTATCGCGAGGGGGGAACAGTACAGAGTATTGAAAGAGAGAGGGCTGAAAATTAGTGGACTGATGGACGAAGAATTTGAGGTAGAGGTGTACGACAGACCCGTTGATGCTGATCTTGTTTTTCTCACCGTGAAAGCCTATGACACTGAAAAAGCGGCTGAACTGCTGAGAGATGTGAGTTTTGATGGAATATGCAGTCTTCAGAATGGGGTGGGGAACGAGGACATTTTGTCAGGCTATTTCAGTGCAGTCGTTGGAGGAGTTACAACCTACGGGGCAAACCTGAAGGAACCGGGCCATGTGGTGTATGCGGGAGAGGGCATGACTTTTCTGGGAGACTGGAAGGGAAATGCTGCCCATAATTTTGCAGACGTTATGGAAAAAGCCGGGATGAATGTGGAGGTTGTTGGCGACATTGGAAAAAGAATCTGGGAAAAGGCTGCGATAAATGCGGTAATAAACCCACTCACAGCCATTTGCAGGGTCAGAAACGGCAAAATAGTGGAAATTCCTCAGATATGGACCATTGCGAAAAAAATAGCTGGAGAATGTGAGGCAATTCTTGGAAGGATGGGTTTTCATGTTGATGTTGAGAATGTAGCGAGGGATGTGGCGTTGAGAACGTCGGAGAACAGGTCTTCAATGCTTCAGGATGTCGAGAAAGGCAAGAGGACCGAGGTAGAGTTTATAAATGGAGCTTTCGTCAGAAAGGGCAGGGAGCTCGGGATTGATGCCATCTACAATGAGATGATGGTCAATCTTGTAAGGGGGATGGAACTTGGAATGGATTGATGTGTTTGTGCTGTCGATGCTGCCGGTCTCTGAACTGAGAGGTGCGATACCCTACGCGATTGTAAAAGGCTTTTCTCCGGGGGAAGCATACATCGTGAGCGTTGTGGGCAATTTTATTCCTGTGCCTTTGATAATCTTTCTTCTTGGGAGACTTGATGGCTTTTTCAGGAAACTGCCTGTTCTTGGCAGGATATATATGTTCGCGCTGGGTTTGGCGGACAAAAGGAGGGAGAAGGTGGAGAAATATGGCTATCTTGGTCTCACACTCTTTGTCGCCATACCGCTTCCCGTTACAGGTGCCTGGACTGGCAGTCTGATAGCATTTCTCCTTGGCATGAACAGGGTAAAGGCAACGCTGTTCATTCTTGCGGGGATACTCATAGCAGGTATCATAGTTCTCTCTGCATCTACCGGTGTCTGGATTGCCTATACCGGGCTGATGGGATAGATACAGGTCTCGTGAGTATATTTTAAATAATTTATCATTCTAAATTTATAATAGGTTTCAGCTCAAAAAAGCATTTTTGGGCCCCAATTCGGTTGAAAATCCGTTTCTATTGCTTTTTCAGAGAAACATGAAGAAGGTAAAAATATTTAAAACCACTTGCTCAGAGTTGCCTTTAAGCAGGGTGATGGTGATGACTGCAGACCTTCCAGTAAAGGAAATAATGACCAGGGAAGTATGCACAGTCTCAAAAAATGAATCTGTGCTTAATGCTTCGAGGAAAATGATTGAATGTGGAGTGGGTAGCGTTGTTGTGGTTGAAGATTCCAAACCCGTTGGTATTGTTACTGAGAGGGACATAATCACCAAGGTTGTTGCCCGGAACAGGGTTCCGGCGGATGTACTGGTTGAGGAAATAATGAGCTATCCTGTTATAACCGTATCTCCAAACACGAGCACAAGAGAGGCTGGCACGATCATGCTCAAAAAGGGCATAAGGAGATTGCCCGTCATTAATGGCGATGAGCTTGTTGGAATTGTGACCGATACTGATCTGCTCTCTTACTCAATCGATCTTGGCGAGTACATGGGGCTGATAAGGGAAGAGCAGTATGTGGTTGATGAGCCGGAAATCGGAAAATGTGAGATTTGCGGAAGAATTGCTGAGCTGAGAGATGCGGATGGAATGAGGGTTTGTGAGGACTGTTATGAAACTCTCTGAAGAGGGATTCTGATGCCAAACAACAGGAGGAATTCCAAATTTGGAAGTGTGATGGAGATAGCATCTATAAACGCAATAACGATCCCCCCAACGTCAACGATAATGACCTCCATGAAGACCATGATTAAATACAGTTTCAGGAGGGTCCCGATAGCCGATGCAGGGACACGGAGGCTCGAGGGGATTGTAACGAGCATGGACATCCTCAACTTTCTGGGAGGGGGAGAGAAACACAGGCTCGTTAAGGAGAGATACCTCGGGAACCTGATTGCAGCCATAAATGAAGAGGTCAGGGAAATTATGGAAAAGAACGTTCTCTCGATCCCTGTGTCAAGTTCCTGGGAGGATGCCCTGAACACCATGCTTGAGAACAACGTTGGTGGCGTACCTGTCGTGGATGACGAGGAGAGTGTTGTGGGCATCATCACGGAAAGAGACCTGATGACCTTCCTCGCCTCCCAGACAAAATGCGATGGGCAGGTTTCTGAGTTCATGACGAGGGGCGTCATTACTGCAGAGCCGAAGATGACAATAGAGGAAGCAATGAAGCTGATGGTCCAGAAGAAGTTCAGAAGACTTCCTGTTGTTAAGGATGGAGTTCTCATAGGCCTCATTACGGCCACGTCGCTGGTTCATTACTTTTCGGGCGAAGCTTTCAAAAAGCTCATAACCGGAAATGCAAAGGACGTTCTCACCCAGCCATTGACCGCAATCCTGAACAACGAAAACGTGCTTAAATACCGCGAACCTCTCGTCGTCAGACCTAATGCGAAGATATCGGATGTTGTGAGAAGAATGATAGACAGCAACCAGTCCTCTGCGCTTGTTGTCGATAATGAGCTTGTGGGCATCATAACTGAAAGAGACCTGATGAGAGCGTTATGTTCGTCGAAATAAGAAAATGTTTGTCTCTGAGAGTCTTGGCCTTTCAAAGCATCTGGGAGAAACTCTCGAGGAAAGGAAAATCCTGAGAGAGGCTTTAATCTCGCATTCTTTCTTTTCTGATGTTATTGAGGCGGTTAGATTCGATAAAAAATTCGGGGAGATTGAGGAAGGCACGGTTGTTGCTAAGACGATTAATGGCGTCCGCATTGTGAGAGGTTTCCCCAAAATAAAAAGAGCTCTTGTTCTGAATCCCACTCTGAAAAAGCATTTTGAGAATGAGGTTGCTGTTGAGGAAAAAATGAACGGGTATAACGTGAGGATAGCGAGATTCGGGAAGAATCTGTATGCCATGACGAGGAGGGGCATTATCTGCCCCTACACAACTGAAAAGGCGAGGGAACTCATAAACCCGGAGTTTTTTAAAGATCACAGCGACCTTGTCCTCTGCTGTGAGGCTGTTGGCGAGGAATCTCCTTACGTCCCGAAAAGCATGTACGGTGTTGAGGGTCTTGACTTTTTTGTCTTCGACATAAGGGAGGAGCGGACGAACAGACCTCTCCCTGTGGAGGAAAAACTGAGACTGTGTGAAGAGTATGGCCTCAGACATGCCACGTATTTTGGGACGTATGATGTTGATGTTGCACATGATGAAATAAAGGATATAATCTCAGATCTGGCCGGAAAAGGGAGAGAAGGCGTGGTCATTAAGGATCCGGAAATGAAACTTTCGCCATTGAAGTACACCACTTCCCAAACCAACGCCGAGGATTTGAAGTATGCCTTCAGGTTTTTCAACGATTACGGTAAAGATTTCATGTTTTCCAGGATAGTCAGGGAAGGCTTCCAGAGCTTTGAATTCAATGAGGGTGATAAAGAGTTCCGGGAAAGGTGTCTCAGGCTGGGCATGGCAATTCTGAAGCCCATGGTTGAGAGCATAAGAGAGGTTGCACTGGGTGGCAAGGTGTCGGAGAAACTAAGACTCAGGTTCGGCAGCCTCGATGTTATGAACCTGTTCTTTGAGCAGTGGAAGAGAAGCAAGGTGGATTTTGAGATAACCGACATCAAAAAGGACGGAAAAGATATTGTCGTTTTCGTCAACAAGACAATGAGAAACACGACCGACAAAATCAAAGCACATCTGGAGGGGATACCTTGGTAAGCGCTGGGATCGATGCCGGAACGAAAAGCTATGCAGTGTATGTGTTTGAAGATGGCAGGTACTTTGAGATTGATACTTCGGCAGTGAAAGCGAATCCTGAGGACTTTGTTGAATTTCTCGATTCACTTGAAATTGAAACAGGAGCTGGACTTTCTGGCTACGGTTTGCCCGTGAAGCGGATTTATGAGGTTGACGATCACGATTTGCGGATGATGACTCTCAACTTCGATGAAACCGCCACCATGGGGATGAGGAAGGTCATAGACCTCGTGAGGGAAAAGAAGCTTGAGATCTATACTATCCCGGCAGTCATACACCTGAACACAGTACCGGATCACAGGAAAATCAATCGGATCGACATGGGCACGTACGACAAGGTCTGTTCTGTGGCGTTTGTTCTTCACGAGTTTGGAATTGACCAGAGTTTTGTTCTTGCAGAACTTGGATATGGATTCAATGCGTTCATTGCTGTTGAGAATGGAAAGATAGTTGATGGCCTCGGAGGCACGTCCGGTTTTCCGGGTTTCTCAAGCCTTTCTTCGATAGATGCAGAGCTTGCATATCTCCTGAAAGACATAAATAAGGACCTCGTGTTTTCGGGGGGGCTTAAGAGCTATTTTGAAGATAGAAACATGGGATTTAATGCCGACATATTCTCTGAATGGGTTATGAAGGGAATTTACTCGCTGAAAGCCGTTGTGGATTTTGATAATGTCTATCTCTCTGGCAGGTTTGCAGACCATGTCCATAAAAGGGTCTCCGAGGAGTTCAATGCAGTCAATCTTGGCAGAATTGGCAGGAAGATTTCTGCGATTGGGGCGTCAGTAATCGCGAGTGGAATTTCAGGTAAGGATGGCAGGGATGTTGTGGAATCTCTCGAAATTTTGAAAGCGAGCGGCACCGTGCTGGACCACCTCACCTCTGACGTTGCGGGATTTCTGAGAGAAAACATAACCTTTAATATCCATAATAAATGACTGGGGATGTGATTGTAACCTACTCGATGAATGTTTTCATCCCCCTCACAAGGACATGCCGGAATAACTGCCACTACTGCGGTTTCAGGATCAACGATGGGAAGGTTATGGGTGAAGATGAGGTCGAGAACTTGCTGAAAAGGGCAAGCTCTGCTACCGAAGCTCTTTTCACCTTTGGCGAGAGGGCGGATGAATTCGGAAAGGTGAGGGACTGGCTCCGGGGAATGGGTTTTGATAGCATGATAGACTACACGGTGCATCTGAACAAACTTGCCGTCGAGCATGGCCTTCTCCCACACACAAATGCTGGTGTTCTGAGCAGAAGCGAGCTGAAAAAGCTGAAGGAATGGAATGCGAGCATAGGACTGATGCTTGAGCAGGCGGTCGAGCTTGAATGCCATAAGGAAAGTCCAGGGAAAAATCCAGAGGTGCGGATTAAAACCATAAAGGATGCAGGAAGGCTCGAAATTCCGTTCACTACCGGAATACTCATAGGAATTGGGGAGAGCAGAGACGACAGATACTACTCTATTGAGGTCATAGCTGATCTGGCCGAGAACTATGATCACATTCAGGAGGTAATAATTCAGAACTTTTCACCCAAAAAAGGAACCCCCATGGAATGCTGGAAAGCTCCTGGCATTGCTGAGCTGCTTGATGCGATAGAGTATGCAAAAAAAGCACTTCCGGATGATGTGGTCATTCAGATCCCTCCTAACCTTATCGAAAATCTGAAAGCCTGTCTTGATGCAGGTGCGAGGGACATAGGCGGGATATCTGAGGTTACTCCTGATTATATTAACCCCGAGCATCCATGGCCCAGTCTGAAAAAAATCGAAAAAAGCTTAAATGGTGAATACACCTTCAGAGAAAGATTACCCATACATCCGAAGTACGTCAGGATGGGATGGTATAGTGAGAGAATTGCACATCTGATAGAGCGTTATGCCGATAAAGAGGGATACCGATGCTCGAAATGAACGTAAAAGAGCTGATAAAAAACCCGTATCGCTCATTTGAGCTGGCCGACAGGCTGAGAGATGAACTTAAAGGAGATGTCGTCACCTTCGTGATAAACCGGAACATAAATTTTACAGACCTCTGCATCAACAACTGCCTCTTCTGCTCTTACAGGAATCGAAAAAAGTTCGTGCTGAGTGAGGAAGAGATAAAGAAAAAGGTCAGAGAGGCTGTGGATTACGGATGCACTGAGGTAACGGTTCAGGGGGGCTTGCTCCCGGAGGCCGGGCTGGACTTCTATATTTCGATTCTGAGAGCGATAAGGGATGTTTCAGGAGACATACATGTTCACGCCTTCTCGCCCATGGAGGTCTATCATGCTGCCAGAAATGAGGGCATTGATGTTGAGGATGTTCTGCGTGAGCTGAAAAAGGCGGGTCTGAACTCTATACCTGGTACGGCAGCAGAAATTCTTGTTGATAGGGTCAGGAAAGTTATATGCCCTGATAAGCTTACGACGGATGAGTGGAGGGAGGTGATTACTACTGCCCACAACCTCGGCATCCCTACGACAGCGACAATGATGTACGGGCATATTGAAACCTGGGAGGACAGGCTTGAGCATCTCAGGTTGATAAGGGAGATCCAGGAGGAGACAGGCGGGTTTACCGAATTCATCCCCCTGCCATTTATGAACAAGAACAACAGGCTCGGGGAAATTGCAAAACCGTCTAATGGCTTTGAGGATCTGCTTGTGATTGCCATAGCGAGGATATATCTGTATCCGCTCGTCGAAAACATTCAGGCCTCATGGGTTAAGCTCGGGAAGAAACTGGCTCAGGCATCTCTTCATACCGGAGCGAACGATTTTGGTGGCACACTGATGGAGGAAAATATATCCAGGTCGGCAGGCGCGACAAGTGGTGAATTCATGAGCCCTGAAGAGATAAGGGATGCCATACAGTCTGCGAACAGAATTCCTGCCCAGAGAGATACTCTATATGGGATTTTGAGAATGTATGAAGGTTAAATCTAAAAGTTATGCTGCCGGGACGGTGATCAATGCCCTCGCCACATTTAAGGGAGTGGCATTTGGAATAGACCTTGAAACGAGGGTTGTTTTTTCTGAAACTGATGATAGGGGATTTTACATATTTCAGAAAGGCAGGCTTGAGAGGAGTGCCATCGCTGAAAAGCTCATGCGCAATTCGGACTTTGAAGGTGGGGTTTTCAGAGTAGAGAGCGAAATTCCGGAGAGGAGTGGTCTGGGCAGCAGCAGTGCATTTATGAATGCCATCATACTTGCCACCCTCAAAGCGCAGGAACAGGAACTTAATGCAGGGAAAATTCTCAGGCTGAATGCGCGAATGAGTCTCGAGTTCGGGATGAGCTATACCGGAGCCTTCGACGACGCCTCTGCTTCACTGCTTGGAGGTTTTGTTTTCTCGGATAACCTGAGAATGAAGCTTTACAGAAGGGTCGAGCCTGAGGGTGAGGTTCTCGTACTCATCCCGGAATGGCAGAGGGGTGATGTGAAACCGGACGTCATGAAAGAAGGCTCAGAGAACGTTGAGAGGGCTTTTAACCTTGCTATGGAGGGCAAATACAAAGAGGCAATGCTTATCAACTCGATGCATTATTGTCCGAAGCTGAATCTTCCCCTCGAACCGGTTTATGCACTTCAGAACCTGAACGTATCTGCAGGTCTTTCAGGCAACGGTCCGAGCTATGTTGCTTTTGGAGATGATATTGATGCAGCAGAGGAGATATGGTGCAGTTTCGGGAAGGTGATACGGAGGAAGATGGTTAATGTGCCTGCAGATTTGATTGAAATTCCTGAAAATCTGTTTTACTGAAAAACTATATCTACCTGACTGTTTGAACAGATGCTATGGAAAAAAGGCTTTACAGAGAAAGGGAGGACAGGATACTTTTCGGGGTGCTTGCAGGCATTGCAAGATATCTGGAACTTGATCCTGCCATTGTCAGGATTGCCTTCATCCTTGTTTGCCTTGTTCAGCCCGTTTTCATTCTCGGATACTTTTTAATGGCCATTGCGATTCCTGAGAAAAAAGCTGCAAACACTCCTGAAGGTTTTGATGATGTCGAAACGCCGGCCTTTAACTACGCGCCAGATGAACGGAAGAACAGAAACTTCATAGGCATCGTGCTTGTTGCCATAGGGGCATATGTCCTCCTTGAGGAGTATGTCTTTTTCCCCTTCGGCGTCAGGGAGCTGGCAGGGCTGCTGATGGTGGCGCTTGGTGTTTACGTTCTCATAAAGAAGTAATCATTCGTATCTCAGGGCTTCAATCGGTTCAAGGTTGCTGGCTCTCCATGCAGGATACAGTCCGCTGATTACTGCTGTGAGAATGCCGAAAAAGAAACCCTCAAGAGAAAATATTACTGTTGTGAGGTTGAAGATCGTCGCAACATCTCCCAGTATGAGCTTTGTTATCAGGTAGCCCCCGGCAATGCTCAAGACTGCCCCAACGAAACTTCCTGACACTCCCAGGATCGATGCCTCGAGCAGAAAGATTTTCATGATGATCTTTTTCCTCGCACCTATTGCACGCATTATGCCTATCTCCTTTGTTCTCTCGATTGTTGACATGAGCATGATGTTCAGTATACTCACTCCAGCCACGAGCAGGGACACTCCGGCTATTGCCATTAGAAACAGGTTCATCTGTGCGAACGCTTCATCTATTCTGTTAAGTATGGATTTCATCTCAAGAAGCTCTACTTTCTCGTCTTTCATGTTGACTGTCCTTGATATGTACTTCTTGAACGGTTCAATGTCCTCAATGTTCTTGACCTTTACAATCACTGCAGAATACTCTGCGGGATGCTCCTTCGGAGAAATTATTACTGCATTATTTGGATTTATATCAAATCTTGCTCCTTCTTTTTCGAGAATTGCGGAAATTCTGTATATCTTTCCGTTCAGGGTTATCTTGTCTCCCAGCCTTATTTTAAGGTCCTCTGCGAGGGACTTCCCTATTATTGCTCTTCCTGCCTTTAGATTTATAACTCCCGATTCCGCCTTGAAAAGATCAGCCACATTCTGTTCATCAAGACCGTAAACCGTTACGACTCGTTTATCTCCCCGAAATAAAAGCTCAAAAGCATCAGCTTTAACGGGAATTACCTGAGAAACAAACGGGGACTTTTGTATTGTTTCTATATCTCTGTCGTCAATGAATCTGTATCCCTCTTTGGGATTGGGGGAAATTATAATCTCATTGGCTATATCTCCAAAACTCTGGAGAACGGCTTTTTTCAGGTTATCTCCGAAAATTCCTATGGACGTTATTGCAGTAACACCTATGATAATCCCGATTATTGCCAGAACGCTCCTCACTCTCGCTCTGCTCAGATTCCTAATTGCCAGCTGAAGATACATTTATGATCCTCCCGTCCCTCAGTCTAACCACCCTATCTGCATAACTTTTCAGCGACTCATCGTGCGTTACGAGGACGACCGTAACCCCTTCTTCGTTGAGAACCCTGAGGATTTCCATAACCTGTTTCCCGGTCTGTGAGTCAAGGTTACCTGTCGGTTCATCGCAGAGCAGGATTTCGGGATTGTTGGCAAGAGCTCTTGCTATTGCAACCCTCTGCTGCTGCCCCCCACTCATTTCCACCGGTTTTCTGTCTGCCTCTTTTTCAATCCCCACCAGCTTCAAAAGCTCCATTGCCCTTTCACTCCTTTCCTGCTCACTCTTGCCCCTGAAAATCATGGGTAGCTCCACGTTTTCTCTGGCTGTCAGAGTCGGAATCAGATTGAACTGCTGGAATACAAATCCTATGGTGTCTCTCCTCAGATCGGTAAGCTCGTCATCATTGAGCCCGGATGTGGCGACGCCGTTTATGTAAATCTCTCCTTCAGTTGGCTTATCAAGGCAGCCAATCAGGTTGAGCATTGTACTTTTTCCACTGCCTGACGGCCCCATGATTGTCAGAAACTCTTCCTTCTCTATTTCCAGATTTATACCGTCAAGTGCCCTCACTTCGTAAAATTCCGTCCTGTACACTTTTTTGACGTTGTCGAATACCACGACCTTCATTTTCTCCTGAACGCCAGAATTGCAAGCAATATTATTGCCACCGATACGATTGCGGAAGCGTAGAGAATCTCTCTACCTCCTTCGGTGCTTTTTATTTCGGCCTTTCTCTCTTCAGCAAATGATGAGATTGTCAGCACGTTACCTGCCAGGTTTTTCCAGCTCACCTCAATTGTTCCGTTGCCCTTTGCCTTGAACGAGAACACTTCGTAATCCTCTGGAAGAATAGAACCGACAAAATAGCTTTTACCTCCAAAGCGTACTATGACGTTTTTAACCTCGGTTGAACCGAGATTGCACACTTCTCCTGTAAGTGTGCTGTCCTCGAATTCATATCCGCATATCTGTACTGCACTTTCGTTAATTGTGCTGAATTCGAGCTTTTTTGTCATCTCATGCTCTTTTCCAAGTTCATCTCTGTATTTCAGCGTAACATCTGTACTTTTTTCCGGCTGAATGTAAAAATGTCCCTCCCAGGTCTCGTTTGGCTTCAGCTCCGGAATGAACTTCTCATTCTCTCCGATGGCTATGGTCAGAGAATTTATCGGCGATTTTTTAAGGTTGGCGACCTTGACGGTAACTTCAACAGCCTCATTTGAGTATGCGTTACGATTATATGTAACGGAAAGGGTAACCCCCGATGATGTGACCCATACCGGATTTACCTCCTTTACAACACTGTGGATGTTATCTCCGTTGTTGTATTCAATCTCAAAACGGAGTTTTTCCGGTTTTTCTGGTGTGAAAACGAATTCAAAGTCGTTTCCATAACTTTCTGAAGGAGAAGCGTTGAATAGTGGTTTAATCCTTACCGCAGAATCCCAGATAGCCGAAACAGAAATTATGTTCTTCTCTCCGAGATACACCTCGCTGGTCCTTAGAACCAGTTCCGGTTCAGCGCTTTCGACTGTGAAGGGTATGTATGTCCTTATTATTCCGTTATATGTTTTCACACTCACCTCAACAATGTGTGTCCCCTCTTTTTCGGCTTTGAAGATGAACGGGAGGCGATATTCTGAGTTGGGAGGTATCACTCCCACTTCAGAGAATATTCTCGGTGAAATGAGGTCTGAAAAGAATACAATGCTTCGTAGATTCTCCGGAATTGGATTAGGGTTTTTTATTATCAGGAAGCATTCCACCTCGTCGCCCACGAGTATTCTGTCCTGGCCGATCTCGTAGGTTACCGACACCTGGGCGGCAGCAGGGGCGATTAATATGAGGAGACCGATAAAGAAAATCAATTTTTTCATATTTGTGTGGAGTGATGCATTGAATTTAATATTTTCTGCTGGACGGAATGCACGGGCTGAGTAAAGGGCTTAAATGGGCTTTCTCCACACCAATATCAGTGTGAGGACAACCCTGGTAAGGGACAGAACGGCCAGCAATACGAACAACTCCAAAACCGCGTCGAATATCAGAAATAGCATTATGAGAAATATTCTTTCATCCCTCTTTCCGGGAATTTTTCTCAAAACCGGGTAATCCTGAAAAATGCTCCTGCCAAACGCCCCTCTGTATCTCTCTGAGGTGTAGCTCACCATGTAGCTGCCAAACGCTGCAAGGGAGAAGAGAACCCATCCGGTCGTGTCGAGGCTGGAGGTATAGGCAAGGCCAAGCAGGAAAAGGAAATCGACGATTCTGTCCAGATTTGAATCTATCCAGCCGCCAAACGGACTGCCCATCATCTTCGCCCGTGCAATTTCTCCATCAATGCCATCTAAAATTGAACTCAGCTGAAAAAATATGCCCGCAACAGGTTTGGAGAAAAATATCAGTAAAAAGGACATTGTTCCTGCGAGAAAGCTTATGAGGGATGCTTGGTTTGGAGTAAGGCTATTAATGACCTTTTCTGTAATCCTGATCGATATCTTCCTGTTCAGGTGCCTTGAAATGAATCCGTCCTCTCCAGACTTTATGCTCCTCCTTATAATCTCCCTGTTGGCCCTTTCAAGCTCCTCCTCAGTGTCAACATCCATCCAGAATTTGCCCGAAACCAGTGTGACCTCCACTCTCGCTTTTTCCATAATTTCGGAAAGGGACACCTCTTCCTTTTCTCTTACAATTTCTTCAGCATGCCTGAAAATTTCAGGTGTCAGTACAAAAAATCCGGTGTCAATGCAGTCGAAATCTGTCAGCTCTTTCCCTATTCTCTCCACCCTGCCATTTTTTACTCTGACTTTTGTGGCCTCGCTGATATCCACGAATTCCGGTTCGGGATCTCCAACCAGGCCCTTTGCTCTCACAGCCTCTTTTATAAACTCTTCTTCGTAAACATGGTCGCCCATTATCAGAATGAACTCCTCGTTGATGAAGTCTTTTGCCAGGTAGAGGGAATATCCATTGCCTTTTTCAGGATGGGCATTGGTGACATGTCTGAATTTGAAACCCTCTCTTTCAAGAAACTCCATGATCTGAGGTCCGAATTTGGGATTGATGACGAGAATGAACTCCTGAACACCGCACTCTTGGAGCATTTTGATGTTTCTCCAGATTATTTCTCTGCCCCCCACCCTCAGCAATGCTTTCGGGCGACCTCCCATTCGTGTCCCCAGACCGGCTGTGAGTATCACCGCCTTTCTGGGAACATTTCCGGAGGTCATGCGAAAATGTTGGGGTTTTATGAATATAAATTGAACTACAGAAATGCTGCTTGCAAGGCCTTCTCAGGAAAGAGTTATATAGCATTTGATGTAAAGTTATATCAATGGTGAAAAAGGAAAGAATAGAATTTGATGAAAACATATCTCCTCTATCACCACTGGAAGAAAGGATTATGGACTTTCTGTGGACCAATGGTCCATCTCCCATTGGAGTCATCTCCGAAAGTTTAAACGTCACAATGTCGAGTGTCGCCGCAACTCTCGACAGGCTTGTGAAAAATGGAATTGTCGAAAGAAGGCAGGAAAAAGTAGGTGGTAGAAGAAAATTTGTTTATTATCCCCTGCTATCCAGAAACGATATGGTGAAAATGTTTGTGGAAAACATACTGGACAGGCTTGTTGAGAATTTTGGGGATGTGGTGGTGGAGTATTTCCACAGGAGAGGCATTAGGCAATGAACACTCTGGAGTGCACGATCGTCTGCTTCAAACAGTCAGGAATGATGTTTCCGATTCTGGTGATCACTTCCGGTGTCCTCATTTCTCTGGCAGGCTATTTTGCTGTCAGAGACAATATTGAGAAACTCAGATTCTACTGGATGGCGAACGTACTCGCTCTGTTCAACGCTCCGGTTGTTTACTTTTCTATGGCATGTGACATGCTGTTCTTCCTTAAACTGTATATCACGTATGCTTTTCTGGTTCTGACCGGAATTTTCATTTCTCCACACCTTTACAGGTATTATCTGAAAAAGAAATATGGTTACGAGAGAGATGTAGAGCTTGAGAGGCTCGCAGGCCTTGAGAGGGTGTATCTTCTAAATACTTCATTTCCAAGAGCTTTTACAATGGGCAGAGATGTTTTCATATCTGCAGGAATGCTTGAAATCCTGGACGAGTCCGAGCTGATGGCTGTGCTGTATCATGAAAAGTTCCATGTACTCGAGAACAAGACTCCATTTCTCAACAAGCTGAAGTTTCTCACGTTTTTGCCGTTTTCACAGGAAAAAATCGAGAAAATGGCAGACGAGTATGCGATCAGGATGATCGGCAGAGATCCACTGGAAAGAGCAAAGAAAAAGTTGGAAGAGTTCTACGGCTAATGCTCGAGTTCCAGGTCCTCATAATCTTCGTTGATGATCTCGTCGGGGTCTGCATACCACTCCGACCTTCTTCTCTTCAGGATGACGTATAGAACGATCAGTCCTGCTGAGATGAGGACCACCGGATAGTACCAGAGTCCCGCAAAAACACCTTCTTTGGGAGGATTGGCCAGAATCTCCTTACCGTATGTTGACTGAAGTTCGGCTATAATCTCTTCCTTTGTCATGCCTGAACTGATCATCTGGTTTATCTCTTCTCTGAGTTTGGCTGCAGTTCCGCACTCACAGCTTTTCAGTATCATGCCGCAACCGCACGTACAGAGAACATCGCTCTGAATGTCATCGAGAGTCACTGCAAGAGCTTTGCCACCTGCGATTAAAAGTAAAAATAGAACTATCACTGCTTTCAGTTTCATGAAACCACCTCTTCTTTTTTCTTTGCACCTTCAAACAACCCCCTGACGAATCTCCTCGGTATCAGTGCAAAGACACCTCCTGCGGTTAAAACCCAGCTTCCGAGCCATATCAGGTTCACGGTAGGTTCGATTTTGACTGTCAGTAGAGCCGAATTTTCATCTATTCCGTTCAGGATGAGGTACAGGTCTTTCGGGAATTCCGTGTGGATGTACACCTTCCTTATCTGTTCTCCATTGCCTGCTTTATACTGCTCTATTGCAGGTCTGGCCACACCGAGCAGCCTTCCATCCTTCCAAATTTCAATTTTTGCCGCCCACGTTGTTTTCAGCGGAGTATCTTCATAGTCCGGTGCGGAATATATCAGGGTGTATTCCCCAAAGTTTGCTGGCTGGTGTATCTGGAGCCTTACGTTCTCGTATTCTTGGGCGTAAATCCCACCCGCAATGCCGATGAAAACCAGGAGCAGTCCCAGATGGGCGGTGTAACCGCCGTATCTTCTCCTTCTTCTGAGAACGATTTTGATCAGACTCAGGTTGCCGTACTGTTCTCTGAAGCTTGCTGTGTCCCAGATGTACTGCTGAAGGTGAGTGGTTATCGCAAACAGGAATGAGGAAATTGCTATCACCATCTCAAACCTGTGTCCTACTGCGATTGAGTATACAAGCCCTGCAACGAATGCGGCTGCTGGTAGTCTGAGCCTCTTCAGAAGTTCTTTACCTGAAGTCCGTCTCCAGGGGAACGCTATGCACAGTCCAAGCAGGATTATGAGGAAGAACGCAAGGGGCGTGATCACCGTGTTGTAAAATGGCGGACCGATTGTGACCTTGTATCCCGTGATACCCTCGCTTATCAGCGGAAATATTGTTCCCCAGAATACCGTGAGTGCTGAGGTAACGAGTATCAGATTGTTGAACAGAAATGTGGCCTCTTTCGAGGCAGCAGCCTCGATTATGTCCTTGCTTTTTATGTAATCCTTCCTTTCATAGATTATGTACAGCGTTATTGCGAATACGGCAAAGAGCATGAACGTGAACGGGGGAGTGAGGTTGCTCTGCCCGAATGCGTGAACGCTGCTTATCACTCCGCTCCTCGTAATGTATGTCCCGAGGATGACGAATTCGAAGGTCATGAATGCCAGAATTATGTTCCAGAGCTTCATGCCCCGTCTGGCTTCCTGAATCATAACGCTGTGCATCAGTGCAGAGAGCGTTAGCCACGGGAGGAGGGAGGAATTCTCCACAGGATCCCATGCCCAGTATCCACCCCAGCCGAGGACGTCATACGCCCAGAGTGCTCCCCAGAATATGCCCTGAGTAAGCCAGATCCACGTGAACACTATCCATTTTCTCCCCCTGTACACCCATGTGTCGTTGGCCGTCATCACACCTGCAAGTGCCAGTGCATACACTATTGCCGAGCCAGCGTATCCCAGAAACAGTGTTGGTGGATGGGCAGCCATTTCGGGGGTCTGGAGCAGAGGGTTAAGCCCGGCTCCATCTGAGGGCATAAATCCGAGATCCCGGAACGGATTCTGAATTGAAATCAGTAGTGAGAGGAAGAACAGGGCAATTATATTCACGATCAGTAGTGTGTATGCAGAGAGAAGGTCTTTTTTCTCCATCCTTACATACGCAACCGCGTAACCCATTATCAGGATAGTCCATAGCAGAAGAGAACCTTCAGAACCGGCCCAGAACGCAGTTATCTTGTAAGCTGCAGGAAGTGCTATGTTCGAATGGTATGCCACGTACTCTATTCGGAAGTTATCTGTGAGGAAGTAATAAACAAGCAGTGCTGAGCTGACCAGCGTCGTAGCAGCAGACAGATAGATGGCTTTCTCTCCGTTTTTGAGGTATGATGCTCTCTTTTCCTTTATACCGAAATAGTACGCTGCGGTGGAGTAAAGCGTACTGATAAATGCGATAAACAGAAAAATATATCCTATATCCACGATTTCACCTCCTCATAATTCCCAGTCGTTATCCTTTCCTGGCTTCTTTCCGCCTTTTCTGCCTTTATTCTTGGATCTGCTTCCGAGCTGATATGCGATTATTCCCGTTATAACAATTGCGGCCAGATAGAATGGCAGAGGGTTCACGTTGTTGTTTCTTGAGGCAGATTTTATCGCCTCCAGTTCAGCGTTTACGAGAATGGCGCTACCGTACTGGTTCACGAATTTCTGGATGATCTCGTCGGGGGTTTTTCCTGACGTAAGCTCTCTCGATATCTCTGTTTTTGCTGCAACTGCTGTTTCGCATTCACAGCTGTACAGAATCTCTCCACAACCGCATGGACAGTATATCTTTGTTTCTACGTCAAGCGGTGAGTATGCTGAACTTGCCACTCCAGAGAATATTATCAGGATTGCTACCAGTTTGACCAGTTTTTTCAACATCCTATCACCCTACTTTACAGTCAGTGAAAAACAGTATTTAAACCTTTCTAACTATTAGCATTGCCAGGTAGATGGCGAACAGAGCTGCCAGCACCTCCATTCCTGGAGCTTCTTTTCCCGGTTTGGAGTCTGGATCCCCTGGAAACGTGCCAGAACTGAGTTCCTGCTGGTTTGTATATCCATCTCCATCACTGTCTTTGGAGAGGAGCTTTTCTCCCTTTCCGAGTTTGGCATAGTCCGCCCCAAAACTGTTCACTCCTCCGTATCCAGAACTCTGGACATGACAGAGGGTGCATTTTTTGATACTGTCGCTGTATTCTTTGAAATCCTTCATGTACTCTGGTCTTGCATCCACCGGTGTTAAGAGTAGAAGAGACACCAGCAGAATCACCGCCGTTATATTTCTCCAGCGTTTCCACACACTCATCTGCTCATCCTCCTGTTTACAGCAGGTGTAAATCGAGAAATATAAGTCTTTCCGGTGCCAGAATGTTAATGAGTATATTGGATTTTTAACATTCCGGGGGGATAAGTTTTATTTTCAGCAGGTGGAAGTTGTTTTATGAAAAATGAACATCTCATTTCGATCATTGCCGGTCTCGTAATGCTTGTACTCTCATATACTCTCATCCCGCAGGCGACCCCTCACATGATGATGTACTCTCCGTACTACAGCACTCTGCCATCCATTCTTGCAGTGGCAGGGATACTGCTCGTGGTGATACCCATCATTTTTGCCGTCCAATCAGAGCGCTGTGAGAATACGGAAGACAAGGAAAATTTGAAGCGTCAAGAGATAACGCCAGAGGAACCTCATGAAGCTAAGAACTGTGTGGAAACACTCGCAGTTGCGGAAAAACTCCTCGAGGAGGACGAAAAGAAGGTACTGAAAATCATTGCGGAAAATGAGGGCGTCACACAGGACAGCCTGCACTTCAGAACAGGCTTCTCCACATCAAAGGTATCCATGATTGTTAAAAAGCTCGAGGAAAAGGATTTGATCTACCGTGAGAGGTTTGGAAAGACCTACAGGCTCTATCTGAGCGACTGGGTGAAAAGTTAAATATCTATACGTTTGTAATATGTAATGTATGGAGAGAAAAGAGATTGTATTTTTGCTGATGGGGTTTGCCATCGGTCTGGTTGCAGGGGCGTTCATAGTCGGTCTGACTTACAGCACCTATCCTGGCTGGATGCCGGGAATGCAGTACATGCCCGGGATGCAGTACACTCCAACGCCATACTCGGCAGAGTACAAGACCAATGGCGAAAGGATATTCCTTACTGGAGTGAATGAGAATGGGGAGAGGATTCCCTTTGTTGGGGGACCACAGTGGCTATACATGCACGGAGGTGGCTGTGCAAGCTGCCACGGTGCCGACGGCAAAGGTGGTATATATCCCATGATGTGCGGGGTGAAAACACCAGACATCAGGTACTCGACCCTAACTGAGAAGCACGGTATGAGTGTGGATGATATAAAAAAGGCGATAACCCAGGGTGTTGACGATGAGGGGGAGGAACTGGACTACTGCATGCCGAGGTGGCAGATGAGCGAGGACGACCTGAACGACCTGATAGCGTATCTCAAAGAGCTTGGCTGACTTACTTTTCAGCAACGATAATTCTGAAAACCGATGTCCTTAGATATTTTTCTTCAAGAATTTTGAAACCCGTTTTTCTTATATTTTCTGCGGTTTTCCTGTTTATCTCCGGACCTATCGCTCTGAAAATCGGATTGATGAAGTCCATGATTCTGCCTGCAAAATCGTTTTCACACCTCATGTGCTCGAGAAAATAGGCCTTTCCACCCTTTTTAAGGACTCTGTGAAGTTCTTTCAATCCAGCAAGAGGGTTTTCAACAGAACAGAAAACGAATGTTGATATTATTCCGTCAAATGATTCGTCTTTAAACGGGAGAGCCTCCACATCTGCCACAACCAGGTCTAATTCCCTTCCAATGTGTCTTGACTTTATGGCTGCTTTTTCGAGCATTTTCCTGCTGATGTCCACTCCGACGACTCTCCAGTCTTTGTAATGTGGAATGTTCTTGCCCGTACCAATTCCCACTTCCAGGATGTTTTTACCGTCAACGATTTCCATGAGTTCCTTTCTCCATTTTGAAAGGGCAAAAATCTCCATAGGAGATTCCATGAGATCATAAACTCTTGCTATTCTGTCGTACTTCTTTTTGTCAATACCTTTCTTCATCAGCTTTACATTTGATGCAAAACTTTAAATAGTTTTCACCCTGATAACTGATATGAGGAAATCATTCTATTTGATTGCAGGAATTGTGGTTCTTTCAGCTGTCATTGCGATTAATGCTTTTAGCCAGAATTCTACTCCTGAAAGTTCAGAGAATGACTGGAACCGTGCTATTACTCTTTACAAAACGCAGTACTGTGGTTGCTGCGAGCAGTACATAGCCTATCTGCGTGAGAATGGCTATAATGTCGAGGTTGTTAATGTTGATGATCTGCCAGCTCTTTTCGATAAATACCGGGTTCCGGACGATATGCGTAGCTGTCACATCTCTGATCTGGGAGGATACTTTGCAGTGGGGCACATACCAGCAGAGGCAATCGATAAACTGATGAAAGAGCATCCAGCAATTGACGGCATATCTCTCCCGGGAATGCCTTCTGGCTCTCCGGGAATGCCGGGCAACAAGGAAGAACCCTTTGTGGTCTATGCGCTGAAAGACGGAAATGCCGAAGTCTTCACAACTCTTTGAGGCGTGATAGCACCCCTTATTTATTTTTCTGAGATCTGGTGTATGGTGCGGTGTCGGTACTATATCTCGTATCCTGCTTGTTTCCAGGCGATAACTCCTCCATCAAGCTCATATACGTTTTTGTAACCCATTTCTGTTAGTTTGGATGCAGCAATTTTGCTCATAAATCCACTCCTGCAGTAAACAAGTATTTTTGTGCTTTTGTCCTTTGGCAGCAGGTCTTCTGAGCTTTCTATCTTATTGTAGGGTATCCAGGCGTCAGTTCCAGGGATGTGCTTCTGTTCTGGAATGTGCACATCTATCACAAAAACGTCCTCGTTCTGCATCATGCGGTAAAACTCCTCGGGTAATACAGAATGATACTCCTTTTCCCCGGCGAAGAGAGTGAGAACACTGTAGATTATGATTCCTGCTACAAGGACTATTCCGACAGCAACAAGAATCTTCGGATTCATGGCATCACTCCACGTGAATCTGGTATGATCTCACAGTCTGAGGTTTCGTTGGCTTTTTTATATACCATGGGTTATATTCTATACTTCAGTGAATAATAATCTTTTGATGCCATTCAAAATTTTTTGGCGTTCTTAACTTGTGCTCCCTTTTCCGGGCGGTGATTTGTGATCGTGAAATTGAGCAACATTTGAACGAATGTTCATCCGTTTTTTCAAAAAAGCTTAGCCGGGCAGATAAAAATATATATGTGACATAATGTATAAATTAATTTCATGAACGGATTTGGGATGACCCCCTTCGGGTTTGGATTCTTTGGTTTCGGTATGCTCTTCTGGTGGATCCTCTGGGTCGTCATAGCCTACCTTGTCTACCAGGATGCGGAAAAGAGAGGAATGAACGGACTGCTGTGGTTTATCCTCGTTTTGATACCGATGGTTGGAATAATTGCACTGATAATCTACCTGATCGTGAGGGAGACCCAGCCTCAGGCAAAGGAGGAAAAGAAGTCTTCCCTCGAGATACTGAAGGAGAGGTATGCGAAAGGGGAGATAAGCCACGAGGAGTACGAGAGAATGAAAAAGGAACTTGAGGAATAGACGGGGGGTCGGAAAAATGGAGAAGATGGATCACGGTGGTGAACACGGCCACGGGATGCATGAGGAAAAGCAGGATATGGGCGAGCAAGGAGCACATGGGGGTCACGGGGACAGGGGCAAGCCCCATGTTCATGACCACCACAAGATGATGATGGAGGACTTCAAAAAGAGATTCTACATCTCCACGGCCCTCACTGTTCCCATACTTCTGCTGTCACCTTTAATACAGCGCCTTCTCGGAATATCCATAGCATTTCCAGGGGATGGCCTTGTTTTGTTCGCTCTTTCGTCGTTTGTTTACTTCTACGGCGGATATCCGTTTTTCAAGGGATTCTTCGAAGAGCTGACAAAGACCCGCCCCGGAATGATGACTTTAATCTCGGTTGCCATTTCGGCGGCATACATTTACAGCTCGGCGGTGGTGTTCGGGCTTGAGGGCAAGTACTTCTTCTGGGAGCTTGCAACTCTGATAGACATCATGCTGCTCGGACACTACATAGAGATGAAGTCTGTTCTTGGGGCATCAAGGGCCCTCGAGGAGCTCGTCAAAATAATGCCCTCCACCGCTCACCTGATCAGGAATGGAGAGGTTGAGGAGGTTCCGGTTGAGCAGCTTAACCCAGGGGATGTGGTGCTCATAAGGCCGGGAGAGAAGATACCCGTTGACGGCATCGTCGTCGAGGGAGAAAGCTACGTTGACGAGTCAATGCTTACCGGAGAGAGCAGACCCGTAACGAAAAAACCGGGAGACGAGGTCATAGGCGGATCGGTGAACATGGAAGGGTCGCTGAAAGTCGAGGTTAAGAAAACGGGAAAGGAAACCTATCTCAGCCAGATTATCGAGCTTGTGAGGCAGGCTCAGGAGAGCAAGTCGAGAACTCAGGACCTGGCGAACAAGGCCGCCTTCTACCTGACAATCATCGCTCTCAGTGCGGGAACAATCACGTTTGCGGCATGGATCCTCCTGGGCAAGGACCTTGCGTTTGCGGTTGAAAGAGCGGTTACCGTGATGGTTATTTCATGCCCGCACGCTCTGGGACTTGCGGTCCCTCTGGTCGTTGCGGTCTCGACATCCCTCGCAGCCCAGAACGGGTTGCTGATAAGAAACAGACAGGCGTTCGAAAGGACAAAGGAGCTTCAGGCGGTTGTGTTCGACAAAACCGGAACGCTGACGGAAGGAAAATTCGGCGTTACAGACATAATCGCCTTCACAGGCAGTGAGGATGAGGTGCTGAGGATTGCGGCGAGCATGGAAATGCATTCAGAACATCCGATTGCGAGGAGCATAGTTGAGGAGGCTGAAAAGAGGGGCCTGAAGCTTGAAGAAGTCGAGAACTTCAGGGCAATCCCCGGAAAGGGCATCGAGGCGCAGATTGGTGGTACGACATACATGGTGGTCAGTCCGGGATATCTCAGGGAAAAGGGCATTGAGGCTGGAGAAGAGGCCGAGAAACTTGCGGCTCAGGGTAAGACAGTGGTTTATCTGCTGAAAGACTCGGAGCTTGCGGGAGTGATTGCTCTTGCCGACAGAGTAAAGCCCGAGTCAAGAGAAGCTGTGGAAAAGCTGAAGAAGATGGGCATAAAGTGCATGATGCTCACCGGAGACAACGAGCTTGTGGCGAAATGGGTGGCTGAAGAGCTTGGCCTCGATGAGTACTTTGCCGAGGTTTTGCCACATGAAAAGGCAGAGATGGTGGCGAAGGTTCAGGAGAAGTACGTAACTGCCATGGTTGGAGACGGCATAAACGATGCCCCAGCTTTAGCTCAGGCTGACGTTGGTATAGCCATAGGTGCAGGCACGGATGTGGCCATTGAGACCGCTGACATAATTCTTGTCAGAAGTGATCCGAGGGATGTTGTCAAAATAGTTGAACTTTCGAAGAAAACATACGCCAAGATGATTCAGAACCTGATCTGGGCGACAGGGTACAACAGCGTGGCAATACCTCTTGCAGCTGGTGTGGCCTACGGCCTCGGAATTCTCCTGACTCCCGCCATAGGTGCTGCTCTGATGTCCCTCAGCACGGTGATAGTTGCAATAAATGCGAGATTGCTGAAATAACTTTCTGTTATTTTTCCAATTCATTTTTTTTACAGTGCGTCAGGAGTTAATGCTATATTTTATGGTTACAATGTAAGTGTGTGAGCAAAAAAATTAAGCTTAAGGTAGAGGGGATGACCTGTGCATCCTGTGCAAGGACAGTCGAGACAGCAGCGATGCAGGTAGATGGAGTCAGGAAAGCGAGCGTCAATCTGGCCACGGAATCTCTTCAGCTTGAACTGGACCCCGAAAAGGCAAGAATCGAGGAGATAAAAAAGGCAATCGAAGAGGTGGGCTATAGAATCCCGGAAGAGGAGAAAGCAGTTGTGGTGAAAATAGGCGGGATGACCTGTGCTTCATGTGCCAAAACCATTGAAGTTGCGGTTGGCAGTCTTGATGGGGTAAAGAGCATTACCGTCAACCTCGCAACCGAAAGTGCCAGGATTGTCTACAATCCTTCGGTTACCGAAATTGAGGACATCAGAAAGGCCATAGAGGAAGTCGGTTATCAGTTTCTGGGTATTGAAGGTGAAGAGCTGAAAGAGGAGGCCAAGGGGGACCACGTCAGGGAGATGAAGAAAAAACTCGCATTTGCGTCGGTATTCGGTGCAGTTCTTCTTGTCATGCAGTATGGAAAGTATGTTGGCCTTCCCGAAATACCCTACAACAGCATCATCCAGTTCATTCTCGCTACACCTGTCATGCTCTATTCGGGCAGGGAGATGTTCCTTGCCGCAGTGAGAGCCCTCAGACACAGAATGCTCAACATGGATGTGATGTACTCGATGGGTGTCGGCTCGGCATACACCGCAAGCGTCCTGTCAACAATAGGGCTTCTGCCCGAGGACTACCTCTTCTACGAGACGGCAGTTCTGCTTCTCGCTTTCCTGCTCCTTGGCAGGACACTCGAAGCGATAGCCAAAGGAAGGACGAGCGAGGCAATCAAGAAGCTGATCGGGTTGCAGGCAAAAACCGCCGTCGTCGTCAGGGATGGCAGGGAGATCGAGGTTCCAGTTGAGGAGGTCAGAGTTGGGGACATTGTCATAGTAAAGCCTGGGGAGAAGATACCTGTTGATGGTGTTGTCATCGAGGGAGAGAGCTACGTTGACGAGTCGATGATCACCGGAGAACCGATTCCAGCGCTTAAAAAGAAGGGAGATGAGGTTGTTGGAGCGACCATAAACAAAAATGGCGTGCTGAAAGTCAAAGCCACGAGGGTTGGTAGCGACACGCTGCTTGCCCAGATAATAAGGCTCGTTGAGGAGGCAATGGGGAGCAGGCCGCCGATTCAGAAGCTGGCCGACAAGATTGTCGCTTACTTCATACCCGTGGTGCTGACAATAGCAATAACCTCGTTCATCTACTGGTACTTCATAGCAGGCGTACCGGAAATCTTTGCATTCACGACTCTCGTTGCCGTGCTTGTGATAGCCTGCCCCTGTGCCTTTGGGCTTGCGACGCCGACTGCACTGACAGTGGGAATGGGCAAGGGTGCGGAGCTTGGAATACTCATCAAGAATGGAGAAGCTCTTGAGATCGCGAGGAGAGTAACGACCGTCGTGTTCGACAAAACCGGAACACTGACGAAGGGTAAGCCGGAGGTTACGGACATCGTTGCTTTTGAAGGCGATGAGACGGAGGTGCTGAGGATTGCGGCAATAGCAGAGAAGAGGAGTGAGCATCCTCTGGCTGAGGCGGTTGTTAGGAAAGCAGAGGAGACAGGAGCGCAGATTGACGAGCCAGAGAGATTTGAGGTCATTACAGGAAAGGGAGTAGTTGCTTCACTTAACGGAGAGAAAATACTGGTTGGAAGCAGGAAGCTGATGGCGGAAAATGGAATGGAGGTGAGCAGCGAGATTGAGGACACACTTCAGAGGCTTGAGAGCGAGGCGAAGACCGCCGTACTCGTGTCACACAACGGCAGGATCATAGGTGCAATAGGCATCGCGGACAACATAAAACCGTCTGCGAAGGAAGCAATCGAGGAACTTCACAGAATCGGCAAGAAAGTTGCAATGATTACCGGGGATAATAGGAGAACTGCCGAAGCTATCGCAAGAAGGCTCGGCATCGACACCGTTCTTGCTGAGGTTCTCCCACACCAGAAGGCTGAGGAGGTAAAGAGGCTTCAGAAAAATGGAGAAGTGGTTGCGTTCGTTGGAGACGGCATAAACGATGCCCCAGCTTTAGCTCAGGCAGATCTTGGCATAGCGATTGGAAGTGGAACTGACGTGGCCATAGAGAGCGGAGAGATTGTGCTTATGAGGGACGATTTGCGCGATGTTGTTGCAGCAATACAGCTCAGTGAGAAGACTCTGAACAAGATAAAGCAGAACCTGTTCTGGGCTATGATCTACAACACCATACTGATTCCGGTGGCCGCGGGAGTTCTTTATCCGGTGTTCGGCATAGTCTTCAGGCCTGAATGGGCTGGACTGGCAATGGCGATGAGTAGTGTGAGCGTGGTCACAAACTCGCTGCTGATGAAGAACTATATCCCGCCGGTTAATAGAAGAGCGAAATCGTAATTCAACAACATTAAATTTTTTTGAAATCCACAGGTTTATAAATTGGTTTTTTAATACTTTACTGGAGGTGTCTTGATGCTGAAGATGAATGGTGCCGGAATGATGGGGCTGGCTTTGCTGATCCTGCTCATCCTGACTGTGCCTGCCATGGCCTCAAATCCGCTTGCTGTTGATTACACCATAACGCCTTCAACCGTCAAACCCGGTGTTGAGGGATATGTGGAAATAATGCTCACCAACCCCGGAACCACTCCCATACAGGACATTTACGTTTTCAGGGTTGATGCCGAGGGGCCGGTGGTTATCAAGGACTACCGGAAGGATGTTGGTGATCTATCTCCCGGAACGTCGAGAACCCTGATAGTGAGGTTTTCGGTGCCCGAAACTGCGAAGGCAGGATACTATCTGGTTGATGTGGACCTCAGGATGAGAGTTGCAGGCTCATCAGAAAGGTATGTGTTTCAAATACCTGTTGAAGTTCGAGAAGAGAGTCTCGTGGGTCTCAGCATATCTCCCGAAAAGATCGAGGCGAACACACCTGTCAATCTCACGCTCAGGGTTGAAAATGCTGGTGGAGAGATCAGAAACCTCAGGATATTCTGGTCGGGCGATGGGCTAATCCCGCTGTCTGAAAGCTCTCCATTGCTAATCCCTTCCATGGGTCCAGGCGATGTGGAGGAGTTCAGTCTCAGGGTGAAAGCTCTGGAACAGGGGACGGCCGTTCTGGTTTTCAACATCACTTACTCTGATGTTACCGGCAATGTTATCCGGGAGGCCAGAACATTGGCCTTGGACGTTGTTGCGAAAAATGAGAGCTTTCTGAACGTCACTCTCACGCCCAGCGTACTTGAGATTGGAAGTGGTGGAAAGCTCATTTTCAATCTCGCTGCAGAGGGGACTGACGAGCTGAAAAACGTTCTGATCAGCTGGAGGAGCGAGGCGATCATGCCATCTTCATCCAACTCCAGGTTCATAGATTCAATTCAACCCGGAGAGCAAAAGGCCGTTACATTTGATGTTTTCGTCAATGAAGGCGTTCAGCCCGGCTATTATCCTGTTGAGGTGGCGGTGGAATACGATTATTCGGGGATGAAAGTCAAGTCGGAAGAGTCGTTCTCAGTTATGGTTACCGGGGATATTTCTCTAACCGCAACGCTCTTCAGGGCTGAGAATGACAAGGTGTTCATCTCGGTTGCCAACACCGGAAATGCCCCGGCGAAGAATTTGGTTGTTTATGCAAGTTCCGAATACGGAAAGGGTGAGGTGTTTATAGGCGACATGGCTCCGGGTGACGAGGAGATCATTGAGGTTGACCAGAAAAATGTCGACACGTCCAAGCCTTACAACATCACGCTGAAGCTTGAATACAGAGATGTTTTCGGCAAAAGGTATTCGGAAGTCAGTGAAGTGAACGTTCACCACTTCAGAGAGAGTTATTCGTCTACGTACCTTCTGGGTGGGGCTTTACTTCTGGTACTTGTCCTTGGGGCTGTCTGGTATATCAGGAAAAGGTAGCGGGGAGTGAAAATGGTTTCCATAGCGAGAAAAAATCTGTTCCATGAAAAGGGAAGGCTGGTGATAAGTATAGGAGGTGTTGCGTTCTCAACCATGCTGATAATGGTTCTGATGGGCGTGTATTACGGAATATTCACCGAAAGCACGATGTATCTGAGGAAGACTAACGCAGACCTGTGGGTGGGACAGGAGGGCATACATGACACCTGGCACACATACTCTCTGCTGCCGAGAGGGCTTGATGAGGAGATACGGAGGGTTGGTGGAGTTAAGGACGTTCATGAATTTATTGGGAGGGCCGTGAGGGCAAAGGTATCCAAGGTGGTGGACAAGGAGGAGACGATATACATCATCGGCTTTGACACGAAAACCGGCGTTGGAGGACCGTGGGAAATCGTGAAGGGCAAGAAGATACCGCGGGATGGCCAGGTGATAGTGGACAGGGTTTTCGCAACAAGAAACGGTATCGATATTGGAGATAAGATCGAGGTTGGTGGAGTCGAGCTAACAGTGGTTGGCATCTCCAAAGATACATTTGTTCTTGTCTATTCCTATGCTTTTGTTACAAAGGAGGATGCGGAGAAGATATTTGGGGCTGAAGATTTCCTGAATTACTACATGGTGGAGGTCGATAACCCGTTCTTTGCTGAAAAGATAGCAGATAACATAAAGAGCAGGCTCGAAAGTCTGGGGGTTAAGGTGGACGTTCTCACAAAGCAGAAATTCATAGACAATCACAAGGAGGTGATAGATGAGAGTTTCAGCGCGATACTCCTTCCTCTGGTCTTCATAGGGTTTTTCATAGGTGTCACGGTTATAGGATTAACGCTGTACACCGCAACTCTGGAGAAGATGAAGGAATATGCGATTTTGAAGGCTATCGGGGCGGATGAGACGTTCATGATGCGAATAGTGCTGGAACAGGCTTTTACAATCGCCCTGCTTGGATTTGCTGCGGGCTCAATTCTGTCATTTCTGGCGGCAAACCTAATCCCAAATGTCGCTCCCGAGTTTTATGTGGAAATCAACCTGCAGAACGTGGTCATGACATTCGGTTCCATTGTGGTCATGAGCCTGGTTGCCGCACTCATACCAATAAGGAGGCTTGAAAGGATAGAGCCAGCAACCGTGTTCCAGGCGTGAGGGTGATGGATGTGGATGAGGCGATTCTGGAAGTCAGAAACGTGACTAAAATCTACGGTTCTGGAAGAACTGCCGTAAAGGCCGTTGATAATATCTCCTTTTCCATCAGCAGGGGCGAACTTGTTCTCCTCATGGGTCCGTCTGGCTCTGGCAAAACCACTCTGCTCACCCTCATAAGCGGCCTTCTGAAGCCAACTTCCGGGAGCGTGAAAATAGATGGGGTTGAGATAACCGAACTGAGCCAGAAGGAGCTTGCAAGGATAAGGCTCGAGAAGATCGGCTTCATATTCCAGCACTTCAATCTTCTCTCAGCTTTAACTGCCCTTGAGAATGTGATGATTCCGCTGATAATCCGGGGTGTTGGGGAGAGGGAAGCGAGGAAAAGGGCCGAGAAAATCCTTGCGGATTTTGGACTGAAGGACAGAATGCACCACAAACCTGAAGACCTTTCTGGAGGGGAGCAGCAGAGGGTGGCGATAGCGAGAGCTGTGATAAGCGATCCGGATTTGATCATTGCAGATGAGCCCACGGCCAACCTGGATTCCAAGAAGGGGAGAGAAGTCATGGAACTCATACACTCAATGGTGAGGGATGGAAAGGCGGCAATAATTGCAAGCCACGATCCGAGGGTTGAAGATTTCGCGGACCGTGTTTTGAGAATGGAGGACGGGAGGTTGAAGAGTGATGAGCGCAAGGGTCCTTGAAAAAAGGCGGGTGAGGTCCTGGCACGGGCTTGAATTTGAAATAGTCATATGGAGTAACTGGTGGGCAAAAATAGGGTTCATGCTTCACCCTCAGGTGGCCAACTTCATGATGAGGTACGGCCTTCCGGAGAGTGTCAGGGGCAGAATGGAGGTTCTCCACGAATTCGGCCACGTGCAGATGTTTCCACTCGTTCTGATTTACTATCTGCCGTTTTTGTTTCTCGGAATCTCGGGGTGGTGGGAATTCACCATTGTTACCGCAGGAATGCTGCTTTTCTGGGAAATTCTTGCCGAGGCCTATGTGGCTGTGAAGTTTGATGGATACTCTGAGGTTTACAGAGAGAACCTTCACCCGTTTGCGGTCATTTACTGGGTTTTAATCGTTACAGCAGTTTTGCTTCCTGCGATTGCTGTAATTGCTGGAGTGCTGTAAAACCATGCGGGGGGTGGGATTCGAACCCACGAAGGCCTGCGCCACTGGACCCTAAATCCAGCGCCTTTGACCGCTCGGCAACCCCCGCAAAGTTTGCAGGCAGTCCTGCGAGATATTGTTAAGAGGATATTAAGTTTTGCGGTAACGTGAATTTGTGAGTGCTCAGGACTTTTGGCAGTCCTGAAAAAATTTACTGTCTGATGCTGGTGCCAAGTCCTTTTTTACGGATATGGGATCTGGCATGAATTCATTAAACTTCGACCTGATTTGGAGCAATTTATTTTACCATCCAGCACATAGATGTGGTTGTGGTAAAAGGGCTTGAAAGATATGCTGAGATAAATGCAGGGAATTTGCCTGCAAAGTTTCAGATAGCGAAGAGGATTCCGGCTGATAAAACTGACAGTCTGTACGATGCTCACAGAGATTTGAAAAAAGAATTTCTGAAATGCTGGAAAAAGGTTGATGCCAGCATCCTTGAAGAAAAACCTGCAGATTACTCCTTTCTGCATCTGAAAGTGGATCTGCTGAATGAGATGCTCAAAGAATGCGTCTTCTGTCAGAGGAAGTGTAGGGTAAACCGGTATGAAAGGAGGGGATACTGCAAAACAGGCGCGGAGAGTTACTACAGCAGCGAATTCCTTCATTTTGGTGAGGAGCCAGAGCTTGTTCCATCGCACACGATTTTTTTCAACAGATGTACATTCTCCTGTGTGTTCTGTCAGAACTGGGATATTGTCTGCAGGGACGATACCCCTGTGAATCCAAAAGAGCTTGCGTATCTGATCGATATCAGAAGGAGGCAGGGTAGCAGAAACGTGAATTTTGTTGGCGGGAACCCTGATCAGCATGCTCACACGATTCTTGAAGTCCTCATTCATGTGAATTCGAGCCTGCCGGTGGTCTGGAACTCGAACATGTACCACAGTGTCGAGCTGGCCGGGGTTATTGAGGATGTCATCGACCTGTGGCTGGGAGATTTCAAATACGGAAATGACGATTGTGCAGCAAAATACTCTAACGCAGGAAACTACTTCGAAACTGTAACTGGAAACTTTTTGAGGGCAAAAAAGCACGGCGAGTTGTTAATACGGCACCTCGTCATGCCCGGCCACGTTGAATGCTGCACCGAAAGGATTGTAAAGTGGGTCTCAAAGAACCTCGGGAGAGATACGAGATTCAACCTGATGTTCCAGTACTGGCCCGCTTACAGAGCGAACGAGTTTCCAGAGATCTCAAGAAGGCTCAACAGAGGAGAAATTAAACAAGCAATAAAAGTGACTTCAGTCCATCTCGATAATCTGGTGTGATTCTCTGACTCCTGCCCAGAAAAGCATGCCTGCAATCACTGTTGCTATTGCTGAGGCGGTGAAAACTGCTGCTATTCCACTGTGGCCCTGACCGCCGAGATCGTAAAACACTCCCGCCAGCATAGGCCCTATTGCCCTTCCAAGGCTTTTGGATGCGGAGAAATAGCCCATCAGTCCTCCAAGATTTCCCATTTTTTTACCCTCTACTGCGACAAGTCCGCTAACTGCCGGGAGAGAAAGAGAGCTCGAAATGCCGAGGAATGCAGAAAAAACAAGTAGAATGTGAAATGAGGTGTACTGTATGATGGAGACGTAAATTATGGCTGAGATGATTGTTGACAGCATGACCGGAAAGATGAAACCCCTCCTGTCTGAAAAAGCTCCACCGTACGGCTGTATAATTCCTGAAACGAAGAGGTTTGTGAAGACGAGCATGCCAATTTCTGTATAGCTCAGACCGATGAGGTATCCATATATTGGAAGAAAGGACATCATGCTTCCTCTGCCTATTGAGTTCAGTATTCTGAAAATCAGGACCGAGATAATTCTCCTGCTGAACTCTTTCCCACCGTTTTCGTTTTTCTGCGGAGGTTTAATCTCCGGAAGAGTCAGGATTGCAATTATGAGGGTTATCAGGCTCATCAGGGCCATGGCAAAGAATGCCATCTTCTCGCTGTGAAAGTCTGAAAGAAACCCTCCAATGAGTGGACCGAATGACATTCCGAGGAATATGGAGCGATTTGCGAAGCCCATGTATTTCCCTTCCTCCCCTTCTGGGGCTATCTGGGCTATCATGGCGAGAATGACTGGCATCACCATGGCTGAAGACATGCCGTGAAGCAACCTGATCACTATCAGTTCCTCCGGATTTCTGGCAAGTGCGTAGAGCAGGGCAAGCAGTGTGTACAGAGACAGACCAGCAGTTATAAGTGGCCTTCTCCCGTATCTGTCAGAAAATTTCCCGAACATGGGAAGGAATAATAGTCTCGAGATCGAAAATGCTGAGAATATGAGGCCTATCACCACACCTCCTGCGCCCATGTTTTTCGCTATGATTGGCAGAATTGGGGAGATTATTCCGACGCCTATTGTGAGTGTGAAAAGGACAAGTGACGATGTAAAAAGCGTGTATTTCGCTTTTTCGCCCATCTCTCTCCCCATCGTTTCTCCCATCAACAAAGTATTTATAAGGTTTCCATACAAAGTAGTTTGCCAGAAACAGTGGCTACAAGAGGTGATGTCAATGAAAGCACCAAGCGATACAACAAAGTATCTCATTCACGCAGAAATAGTTGCAGAAGGTGTTGTTGAGCGGCCAGACGTCGTAGGAGCCATCTTTGGGCAAACAGAGGGCCTTCTTGGCGATGATCTCGATCTCAGAGAGCTTCAGAAAACCGGAAGAATAGGCAGGATCGAGGTCAAGATCGAGAGCAAGAGCGGCAAGAGTTTTGGGGAGATAAAGGTTCCGAGCAGCCTTGACAAGATAGAGACAGCGATACTTGCGGCGGCTCTCGAGACCATAGAGAGAGTTGGGCCATGTGCTGCAAAAATCAAGGTAATAAAGATTGAGGACGTAAGGGCGAGCAAGAGAAAGAAGATCGTTGAGAGGGCAAAGGACATTCTGAGAGAGCTGTTTGAGGAGCCAGAGATCGAAAGCGAAAAGATTGCGGACCTTGTTAGACAGGCAATCAGGACAGAGGAGATCATAGAGTATGGAGAGGACAGACTTCCGGCAGGGCCGGCTATAGATGAGAGCGATGCAATAATCGTCGTCGAAGGGAGAGCAGATGTGCTTAACCTGCTTAAACACGGGATAAAGAATATTATAGCTGTTGAGGGTACAAATATTCCGAAAACTATTGTTGACCTGAGCAAGAGAAAAACAGTTACCGCATTTCTTGATGGGGACAGGGGTGGAGATCTGATACTCAAAGAACTGCTTCAGGTTGCTGATATTGACTACGTGGCGAGGGCACCAGAAGGCAAGGGAGTTGAAGACCTTACCCAGAAGGAGATTGTTAAGTCTCTGAGAAATAAGATTCCGGTTGAGCAGGTTCACGTGCTGAAACACAAGGATGAGAAGAAGGAGGAGAGGAAGGATGTCAGGGAAACCAAGGTTGAACAGAAAGAAGAGGCAGAGGCTGTAGAAAAACCAAAAGAAGAGAAGAAAGAAGATGCAAGGGACAGGGCAAATGTAATTGAAATGCTCAGGAAGCACAAGCAGGAAATCGAAGGAAATCTGAAGGCGAGACTCATTGACAGCAATTTTGAAGTGGTCAGAGAGATCCCGGTCAGAGACCTGGTTAAGCTTCTGAAGTCAAACAACGTCAAGGCTCATGGAATCGTGTTTGATGGAGTCATAACTCAGAGAGTTGTCGATCTGGCCGCAAAGAGGAACATAAACTTGCTGGTCGGCGTTAAGGTTGGAAGTGTTGTGAAAGTTCCCTCAAATGTCAATATCATGACATTTGACCAGATTTAATTTTTTTGTTAATTTTTTAATTTTTCAAACCAGGCATGCTATGCCAGGATTGCAATGAAGGAGGGCCACGTTTTCATTTAAGGAGTTTTCCCGAAACTGCAGAAAATGAAAAGGTGCATGATGAATGCCTAATTTGACGGCCGATGGGGAAACCAGAATTTAAAGATCTCCCGGCGGATAAGAAGAAGTGAGGCTACCAATATTATTGCTCTGACCTGCGGAAATTATTCGAGCTTGTAATCTCACACAGAATTTCAGAAAAACAGCCACAGGACGAGCAGCACGCACATCAGGAGGTACGTAAACGAAAAAAGATGGTACTCTCGGAGAAATCTGCTATCTCTGACGATTCCGTATGCGATGAGATTGGCAAAGGAAGCGGTGAGGAGACCATTACCACCTATGTTGACTCCAGCTGCGATTGCAGGATAGTTGCTGCCGATTCCAGTCATAATCAGGGCGGCAGGAACGTTGTTGATGATCTGCGATGTGACGATGGACGCGAGAAATACATTCGCCCCTGTCAGATTTGCGGTGTGAATGAAAACAGATGCAATCGTACGAAAATCGACAAACATCAGGGCAAAAATCGCGACAAGCAGCCAGTTGGCATTCATAACCACCCTTCTGAAAAAGATGAGGTAAATGGAAACAACCACCGCGACAAACCAGTGTGCCCCGAAGTCCAGTGCGATCACAAGGAGAATGAGAAGAGCCAGAGACAGCATCTTCAGGAATTCATCCACCCTGAAGCTCTTGCTGTAAGCTGATACGGGCCTATTTTCAACCAGCAACACCATAATGGAAAGGACCGCGAGCTGTACAAGAACAAACTTCGCCATGGTCGCTGTGAACTCCACGAAAGATACTCCCCAGACATGCCATATTAACAGATTCTGGGGGTTTCCAATCGGGGTGAGAGTTGATCCGGCATTTGCCGATATGACCTCAAGTGCCACCGCTTTTCTGACATCAATGTGATCCTTCAGGCTCATGGTGAGTGGAACCACAACCATGACTGCGGCGTCGTTTGTAATGAATGCACCGAGGGTCGCTGACAGCATGCAAAGCTTGAACACAAGTGTGCGTTCAGTTTTTGATGATCCTGCAATCGAATATGCGAGACTGGAAAGATATCCGCTTTCTCTGGCTCCTTCTGATACAAGAAGCAATCCAGCCAGAGAGAGGATGGCTCTCCAGTCTGTGTAATCACTAAACTTTGCCGCTTCATCAGGGAAAACCGCTGCCAAAACTGCAAGCATGGCAAGAAGAATGAGTAGTGTTACCGTTTCAAATGTGTATTTCACCCCCAGCATCCTCCAAAATAAAGGGTTAATGCTCCGGCCGGGATTTGAACCCGGGTCGCCGGCTCGAAAGGCCGGAATGATTGGCCGGGCTACACCACCGGAGCCCAATCTAAGCAACTTTGGATTCAGTTTATAATATTTTTGCCGTGCAGATTATGGGAGCATGGTTGGCCGTGATGTTTCTTGACTACTGTAAGATTTTTAAGGGTTGAAGATCAAATTGTATGTGGTGATAGTGTGAGCGAGGCAAAAGACCTTGTTTTGAAGATGTGCGAGCTCCAGAACAATTCAGAAGATATAAAGAAAGAGCTGGCCGGATGGAGAGGAGTGGTGCAGTACAGACTTGGAGATGAGGAATTCTATGTTGTTTACAACGCGGATGGGTCATGCGAGTTTGGAGAGGGCGTTCACGAGTCTCCGAATTTTACCATTATTGCATCGCCGGAATACTGGGTATCGGTTGTTAAGGGTCAGGAAGACCCAATTATGGGGTTCATGATGCAGAAATACAGGATTGAGGGCAACATAATGGAGGCTCAGAGGCTAGCAGGGATTCTGAAAAAGTTTGCAGGGAAATTATAACTATTTTTTCGGGACAATACATAATTATTGATTGTTTTGAATTGAAAAAACGCTTATAAGAGTTTCTATCTGGAAACGAAGCTGGTTGAATAGGATTCATAAGAAAAACCGAAAGATTTATACATTTTTTAGACTAAAACCAAATATGCTGGCAGAAAATCTTTTGAATGAAGAACAGAAGGCAATTAAGGAAGCGGCGAGAGAATTTGCTGAGAAAGAGTTTCCGAATTATTCAGAAGAATGTGACAGAGAGGAGAAGTTCCCGTTTGAGTTGTGGAAAAAAGCTGCAGAGCTTGGTTTCATTGGTATGAGCATTCCCGAGGAATATGGCGGACAGGGAATGGGAATCCTCGACACCTGCCTCGTCGTGGAGGAGTTCTGGAGGGTAGATGGCGGGCTTGGAATGATAATGGCATCAACCTTCGGTTCTGAACAGATTCTGATGTTCGGCAATGAGGAGCAGAAAAAGAAGTATCTTCCGCCAATTGCCCAGGGCAAGGCAATATGCGCCGCATGCTACACAGAGCCATACGCGGGGAGTGATGTTGCCGGAATAAAGACGAGAGCCGACAAAGATGGAGATGAATATGTGATAAATGGTACCAAGATGTTCATAACGAATGGAACAATCGCAGATTACTACATTGTTCTCGCCAGAACGGATCCAAACCCTCCGAAGAGGCACCTTGGCATGAGCGTTTTCATTGTCGAAAAGGACACTCCGGGAGTTGAGGCGAAGAAGCTCACCAACAAGCTCGGGATCAGGGCAAGTGATACTGCAGAGGTTGTGTTCAAGAACGTGAGGGTGCCAAAGGAGAACCTCATCGGTCAGGAGGGTCAGGGCTTTTACCAGACCATGATGTTCTTCAACGTTACCAGAATTCCTGTTGCATTCCAGGCTGTGGGCCTTGCAACTGGGGCTTTTGAACTCGCATTCAACTACGCAAAGAACAGGGAGCTGTTCGAGAGGAAGCTGATGGACTTCCAGGCAACCCAGGAAAAGCTTGCCAGGATGAGAACCGAGCTTGAAGCGGCAAGACTGCTTGCATATCAGGCCGCATACTTCCAGGACAAGGTGGGTATGCCTGATCCGGGGCTTACCGCAATGGCGAAATACTACACCGCGAGGGTTGCCCAGGACATCGTTCACGAAGCCCTGCAGATTTACGGCGGTTACGGTTTCATGGGTGAACAGGCAATATCGAGAATGTTCAGGGATGCAAGAATTCTTGAAATATATGAGGGAACAAGAGAGGTCGAGCTGGAAGTCATTGCGAGGTCTCTGAACGGAAAGGTCCCTTCAGTGCTTGGAAACGTCAGAAAGCATCCATTCATGTGACCCCCCAATTTTTTGTATTTTTTGAATGAGGTATCACCCACCACGCCTGGCCGAAAGTTCTACCATGCTCAAATTCCCATGCACCGCCTATTTTCCAGTAACAACGGGTAATAACATTTCATAAGGCTGAATAAACAGATTGCACGAAAAAGCGGAAACTTTTTTATCAATAATAATGAGCGTTGAAAAAACATTTTACGGAAGGTGGTAGATTGAGGATGCACGAGTATCAGGCTAAACAGATTTTCAGACAGCACGGGATTCCAACTGCAAGAGGGGAGCTCGCGCTGACTCCTGAACAGGTTAAGGAAATCGCGGAAAAGCTTGGAGGAAAGGTTGTGCTGAAATCACAGGTTCTTGTCGGTGGGAGAGGGAAAGCTGGAGGGATAAAGCTGGCCAACAGTCCTGATGAGGCCTGCGAGCTTGCAAAGCAGATGTTCGGGATGGTTATCAAAGGCCACAAGGTGGAAAAGCTGTACGTTGAGGAGCAGCTTGAGATCGCAAGGGAGATGTACGTGGGCTTTACCATAGACAGGGCGAGCAAGGGCTTTGCCTTGATCGTGAGCAGTGTGGGCGGGATGGACATTGAGGAGATAGCCGAGAAGCACCCGGACAGAATCGCGAGAGTGACAGTTGACCCTATCTACGGGCTGTGGGATTACCAGATAAGGGAGGTGCTCTACAGGTCCAGCATGCCGAAAGAGTACCAAAAAGAGGTCACGAGGATAATCAAAATCCTCTACAGCATTCTCGTTCATAATGAGGCAGAACTGACTGAGATCAACCCGCTTGTTGTCACGAAAGATGGAAAGATTATAGCTGCGGATGCAAGGCTGAACATAGACGACAACGCACTCTACAGGCATCCCGATCTCAGGGAGCTGAAGGATTACACAGAGGTGGATCAGACTGAGAGAATAGCCGAGGAAAAGGGCCTGAACTTCGTCAAGCTTGACGGCAACATTGGCGTGATAGCGAATGGTGCAGGAATGAGCATGGCGACGATGGATCTGATCTACTTAGAGGGTGGAAAGCCGGCCAACTTCCTCGACGTTGGCGGTGGAGCGAGCAGTGAGGTTGTGAAGGAAGCTGTGAGCATCATTCTGATGGACGAGAACATGAAGGTCATCTTCATGAACATTTTTGGTGGAATCACAAGGTGCGACGAGGTTGCCAGAGGTCTGATCACGGCGTTCTCGGAAATGGAGATTCCCGTGCCTGTCGTTCTCAGACTGGCAGGAACAAACGAGGAGGAGGGCAGGAAGCTCATAGAGGAATTCATCAGGGAGAGGGCCATCGAAAGCATCCATCTTGTCGAGACCATGGAGGAAGGAGCTAAGAAAGCGGTTGAGCTTGCGGGGGAGGTGTGAATATGGCGATAATTGTTGATGAGAACACAAAAGCGATAGTTCAGGGCATTACGGGCTCACAGGGGAGATTTCACGCGGAGAGGATGATTGCCTACGGAACAAAAATCGTTGGTGGAGTTACTCCCGGCAAAGGGGGCAGCAAAGTTCTTGGAGTACCAGTTTTTGACACTGTGAAAGAGGCTGTTGAGGAGACAGGTGCCAATGCGAGCGTGATCTTTGTCCCCGCAGCATTTGCGGGAGATGCGATAATGGAGGCCGTTGATGCGGGAATAGAGGCGATTGTGGCGATAACCGAAGGCATCCCCGTTTACGACGAGCTGAAGGTTTACAAGAAGGTTAAGGCTGAGGGCAGGATTCTCATCGGCCCCAACTGCCCCGGAGTGATGAGTGTCGGAAAATCTCACCTCGGCATAATGCCGCCCCAGATATTCAGTGAGGGCAATGTTGGAATTGTTTCCAGGAGCGGGACTCTGACGTATCAGGTCGCATACAACCTGACGAAGCTCGGAATAGGCCAGTCAACGGTCGTTGGCATTGGAGGGGACAGGATAATTGGAACGAGCTTCGTTGAAGTGCTGGAGATGTTCGAGAACGATGACCAGACTGATCTTGTGGTGCTCATCGGAGAGATTGGAGGCACGGATGAGGAGGAGGCGGCGAAGTTCATTGAAAAGCGAATGTCAAAGCCCGTAGTTGGGTACATCGCAGGCATAACTGCCCCTCCGGGCAAGAGGATGGGACACGCGGGGGCGATAATCGAGGGAGGAAAGGGAACTGCTGAGTCGAAAATTAAAGCTTTAAACGAGGTCGGCGTTGAGGTTGGCAGAACGCCGATGGAGGTTGCCGAGATTGTGAAAAGAACGCTGAAGGGATGATTATGGAGGTTATAAAAAGCGATATCGTCATAATTGGTGCTGGGCTTGCCGGCTTGAGGGCTGCGATAGCTGCGGCTGAGAAAAGCAGAGAGGTCAGCATAGCCCTGATCTCCAAGACCTACCCGATAAGGTGCCACTCTGTATGTGCTGAGGGTGGCACGGCAGCGGTGCTGAGAGAGGACGAGGGAGACAGCTTCGACCTGCATGGCTGGGATACTGTTAAGGGAGCAGATTTCCTTGCTGATCAGGATGCTGTCGAGTTCTTCGTCAGGGAGATTCCAAAGGAGATTCTGAGGCTGGACAACTGGGGGTGCCCCTGGAGCAGGAGAGAGGACGGGAAGATAGCCCAGAGAGCCTTTGGAGGCCAGAGTTTCAACAGAACCGTTTTTGCAGCCGATAGAACGGGATTCCATGAGGTGCACACCCTCTACGAGAGGAGCCTGATGTACCCGAACATCACCCGTTACGATGAATACTTCGTCACCAATCTGTTTATTGAGGATAACGCAGTCAAGGGCGTTTCAGCAATCCACCTCAAGACTGGAGACCTTGTATTTTTCAATGCGAAGGCTGTGATTCTCGCAACCGGAGGAGCTGGAAGGCTGTACGGCTTCACCACCTACAGCCATCAGGTCACTGGGGATGGTCTGGCGATAGCCTACAGGGCAGGTGTGCCCTTAAAGGACATGGAGTTCGTCCAGTTCCACCCTACTGGCCTCATTCCGTCCGGAATTCTGATGACTGAAGCGTGCAGAGGTGAGGGAGGGTACCTGAGGAACAGGAACGGCGAGAGGTTCATGGAGAAATATGCACCGGAGAGAATGGAGCTCGCCCCGAGAGATGTTGTCGCAAGAGCTATGTGGACTGAAATCATTGAGGGGAGGGGTTTTGAGGGGCCGTATGGCCCATACATCGCTCTGGATTTAACCCACCTCGGTGAGGAGAAGATCGAGGAGAGGTTGCCATTAATAAGAGATGCTGCAAGGAAGTTTGCAGGAATTGACCCGGTCGAGGAGCCCATTCCTGTAAAGCCTGTCGCTCACTACACCATGGGTGGAATTCATACAAACATGTGGACTGAGACGCCGGTGAAAGGCCTTTACGCGGCAGGAGAGGTTGCGGCTGTCAGCATCCACGGAGCAAACAGACTCGGAAGCAACTCAACTGCTGAATGCTTAGTTTTTGGCAGGGTTGCTGGGGAGAAGGCAGTGGAATTTGTGCAGGGGAAGAGATTCTCGGAGATAACAAGGGAGGAGATGCTTGCGGAGGAGAAGAGGCTCTTCGACGAGTTCCTTGGCCGGAGCGGAGATGAAAATCCGTACGAGATCAAGAAGGAGCTGAACGAGGCCATGGACAGGTACTTCTGGATATTCAGAACTGGAGAGGAGATGAAGAAGGGAATAAAGAAGATCCAGGAGCTGAAGAGGAGGTATGAGAATATCGAGATTGTGGACAAGAAGAGAGGATTCAACACTGACCTCATGCAGGCCATGGAGATCGGCTTCATGCTCGATCTGGCTGAGACTGTTGCTGTTGGAGCCTATGCGAGGACGGAGAGCAGAGGTGCCCATTACAGGCTCGATTATCCGAAGAGGGATGATGAGAACTGGCTGAAGCACACCCTCGCATACTACGCTCCAGAAGGACCGAAGCTGGAGTACATTCCTGTTACAATAACCAAGTGGCAGCCCGTTGAGAGAAAGTACTGAGGTGAGGGCATGGAGAGGGAAGTCATATTCAGGATAAGGAGATTCGATGGAGAGAAGACATATTGGCAGGATTTCCGTTTCACAGCCAGAAAAGGGATGACCGTGCTGGAGGGGCTCTACTTCATAAAGGAGAACCTTGATGGCTCCTTGGCCTTCAGAGCCTCGTGCAGAATGGGGGTGTGCGGGAGCTGTGCGGTCAAGATCAATGGCAGACCGAGGCTTGCATGCGAGACGCAGATATTTGATATTGGCAGCACTCTCGAGATCGAACCGCTCGACAACATGCCCGTCCTGAAGGATCTGATCGTGGACATGGATGGATTTTTCAGGAAGCATGAAGCAGTTAAGCCCTACCTGATCAGAAGAGATGATGACTATGAGAACCCTAAGGAACTCCTGCAAACTCCGGAGGAGCTGCACGCTTACTATGACTTCTCGCTCTGCATAAAATGTGGTGCCTGCTACTCAGCATGCCCCGCAAGCGCAACGAGGAGTGACTATCTCGGGCCTGCTGCGATAACAGCAGCTTACAGGTTCTGCGCGGACAGCAGGGATGAAGGGAGGGAGGACAGACTCAACCTCGTTTCAGGCTCGGATGGTGTGTGGAGGTGTCATTTCAATGCGGAGTGCAGCGAAGTTTGCCCCAAGAGCATAGAGCCGGCAAAGGCCGTGCAGAGGATGAGACTGATGAGCGCGATTCACATGATTAAGAGCATCTTCAGGTGATTGAGATGAAGGGAGTTTCGGGATGGTTTACGCTGAAGGGGAAATCGCTGAACAGCCTGGCCTACTCATTCCACAGGCTCACGGGCATAGTGCTTCTGCTTTACCTCATAGCTCACCTCAGCTTCCTGACGAGCCTCAGGATTGGAGAGGAAACCTACACGGCATTCATATCCACAACCGTGAGGCTGGAAACCCTGCCCTTAGATTCGCTGTTGTTTCTGGCCACATTCTACCACGCCTTCAACGGCCTGAGGGTTGTGCTGAACGAGTTTGGTCTGCTGTATGAAGCAAGAAAGGCGCTGATATATCTGATGACCCTGCTTGGACTGTTATTCTGGCTGTACAGCACGTACGTAATGTATTTGTTCCTCACGGGGTGGTAAAATGAGCGAGTCACACACGAGAAAGGTTCTGGAGCCGTTCGGCTGGATATTCCAGATGATCACAGGGCTTTTGCTATTTGCTTTCGTCATATTCCACCTGTACATCACACACCTCACATCCCATGATGCTTTAGAGTACGCGAAGGTCGTGGAGAGGCTGTCCAACCCGGCGATAAAGGCCTTCTACTGGCTGTTTTTAGCTTCAGCTTCATTCCACGCCTTTAACGGTCTCAGAGCCATACTGCTGGACACTGACTTTGGTGGGAGAAACGAGAGGGCAGTAAATGCAATAACGATGCTGCTGTTCGTTGTGGCAGTGGTTTACGGCGGGCTGTTATTGATTACCTTTTAAATTTTCAGAACCCTCTATTTTTCCAGTTTTGCAGAACAAAATTTAAGATACTCGTTTCCAGAATTAAAAGAGGATTTCACCGGGGGAGTAACGGAGCGAAATTGCTCACACTACCACATCCTCTGATACCTTATCTTCACCTCACCCATTACCTCATAGCGCCCGTTCTGCAGAATGAATCCCAGCAGGCTCTTCCACGTACTGTAGGGTGTGCTTACCTCATACTCGAGCCTGACAGTCAGATTTGCCCCACTCTCTTTTTTCTCAGCATCCATCCGGCAATCGCCGTTGGAATTGCTCCCCAGAACATGTAAGCGTAAATCTTGCCCAGAATGTAAAAAATTAAATCGAGGATCAGATTCTCACCCCCTCGCATCGATCACAGTTACTACCAGTATGTAGGATGCCACCAGACAATTTAAAAACACCGATTTAGTAAAAAATTCGTTTGACGTTCTCGAAATTTTTATAAAAACTCTACTGTATAGTCTGAGACAGATTAACTCGAAGGTTTCTCGAGAATCCATCATTTTTCTGACAGGCAGTAGCCAGCAACCATTTTAAACCCCCCACCTTAACACCGTTTTATGTTTCCCGCGACTCACTGCACGCACTGTCAGGGGAGTGACGAGAGCATAGAAAATCCCGTTCACCACCCAACCTACGAAATCACACCCAAATGCAACCTGAACTGCATCTACTGCTACTCCAACGTGGCCCTGAAGAAGGGGAAAGCCCCGCTGCCCGGGTACTACGGAGACACAGAGGACGTGAGGTCAGTTACACTCTCCCAGTATGGTGAACCTCTCGTTGCCGGGGTAGATGAGGTCGAGAGGATAGCGAAAGAGCTGAAGGACATGTTCCCCCAGGCAAGGCTCGATTTGCAGACCAACGGAACTCTTCTGAATGAGAAGGCAATAGAGAGGCTTGAGAAGTACTTTGAGCTTGCGATGGTGAGCCTGGACGTCTCCTCAAAGGAGAAGTACGCGAGAATAACGGGCTTCGACGGGTTCGACATTCTGATGGAGAACCTCAAAGCACTGAGCAGATCCTCGATCATGGGCGTTATCAGAACAATCTACATGCCCGGAATCAACGATGAGGATGTTTTCGAGCTTGCAGAGCTTGCTCGCAGGCTGGACATGGAGGTGTTCCTCCAGCCCCTCTCGGTCTATGACAGAGAATTGATGGAGAGCCACGGGCTCGATATGGAGAGGACCGAGGACATTGTGGAATTTCTTGATGTGACTGAGAAGCTCAGAGAAATAGCAGACGTGAGAATCCCGGGGTGCTTCATTGTCAACGTGAGAAGGATAGAGAGGGACTTCGGAAGGGAGTACCTGAAGCTCATCAGGAGGAACGCGCTGGCCGAAGTTCCGGAGATGAAGAGGGAAAGGAAGTTCGTTCTGTGATGGCGGAGGTACTCTTTTTCTCGTACACCGGGACATCTGGGCGGATTGCTGAGGCTGTTGCTGAGAGACTGGGCCTGGAAGCCCGCGAGATAGTCCCGAAACTCAGCCTGCCCTATCCCGCATGGCTCCTCCTGTCGTTCATGCCAAACCTCGGCGTGCCGGTAAAAGTGGTCAGCAGCACCTGCGAAAAGGTCATCCTCTGCTTCCCCAAGTGGACTTTCAACTGTCCACCCGTGACGGCTACAATAAAGTCGGGGGTGCTGAAAGGCAGAACGGTGTTTCTGATCGTCACTTACGGCGGGTGGAGGGGTGAGCCGTACCTGAGGGGCTATGCGAAGATGCTGGAAAGGCACGGAGCGAGGGTGGGGGGCATTAGGCTGGTAAAGAGGTCCGAGGTTCAGAGCGTTCTGTCTGACGACGGGTTTTTCGAAGACCTTGAAAGGTTTTTAGAGCAAAGGGTTAAGTAATTCTCATCAAAAGGCAGATGGTGGAGATCTGCAATCTGGTGGAGGGCAGGCTTGTCAGGAGAGCCAACAGGTTCGTTCTTGAGGTGGATGTTGCCGGTAGGGTCGAGAGGGCCCACCTGAGGGACTCGGGACGGCTGACAGAGCTGATGAAGCCCGGAAACAGGGTGCTCGTGAGACCGAAGAAAAGGGAGAATACGAGCCACGAGGTTTTCGTGATATACGACGCCCATGTCCCGGTAGTTGTTAACTCCTCCCTCCACTCAGAAATTGCGGTCGAAATTCTTGAAGGTGAGGGCTGCAGGATCGAGGGCAGAGAGGTTAAGGTCGGCGAGAGCCGGATAGACCTTCTGGTGAGCAAGGGTGGTACCAGGTGGCTCGTCGAGGTCAAGGGATGCACGCTCGTTAGAGATGGAGTCGCCCTCTTTCCAGACGCTCCGACGGAGAGGGGAGTGAAGCACGTCAGGGAGATAACGGAAAGGGGTGGAATGATTCTCTTTCTGGTAATGAGGAGTGATGCAAGGGTTTTCATGCCAAATCACGAGACACATCCGGAATTCGCGAGGGTTCTCAGAAAAGCTTATGAAAACGGAGTTGATGTGAGGGCTGCGCTACTCCGTCCTGAGCTGCGGAGCGGTTGTCTGACGATAGAGTTCGAGCGTTACCTTCCTGTGGAGTTTCCCGACGTGATTTAAAGGCTCCAGTCCAGTACCGCAACCTTCATAAATCGAATGTCAAAATGAGCCATGAAGCCCCGTAGGGTAGTGGTCAATCCTGCGGGACTCTGGATCCCGCGACCCCGGTTCGAATCCGGGCGGGGCTACTCTCCTTTAAGATTCTCTTTATTCTGGGAAGCTCAGGGAGGTTGAGAAGCACTCCGGGCAATATCATTTTGTCAGCTTTTATGTCTATGGATCGAGAGCGTAAGTTCTCAGAATTCCTGACTCCTACTTTGGCCTTCATCAACCTCGCCACAAACTCTCTCTGCTCCTCCGCAAGCTTTGGCAGAAGAATCTCTATCCCGATCACTTCTCCGTTCTCGTCCAGATCTACAATGACGTCATCGGCTAAAGGCCCAGAGTCTGCAATTTCCCCTTCTTGAACCCTTATGAACATTGCATTAACTTCGGGATCAAACTCTAACTGAAGCCATATCTTCCCGACACCTCATTTCCTTTTAATCAATTTTAAAGCCCCATCAACTGTAATGGCTGAATTCTCTTCGATCTTATTCAATGCGTCTCTTAGAGCTTTATCTCCAGTAACTAAGTATGTGGATGGTTTCTCTTTGCGCAGTATTAAGGTGTAAATGAACACTGGGCGATCTTTTCTGTCTGCAACAACCTTTTTCGCCAATTCAATGAGTTCATCACTAAACTCTCTTTCAACGATTGTGATGTTCGTGTATGTAGATAGAAAGCTTCTCACAAGTGTGAAGTCAATTTTATTTCTCTCAAAAACCTCTATAAGCTCATCAAGGACGTAATCGGGTATTAATATCTCAACATCTCTTCTTTCAGCTTCTTCAAGTAGTTCAAACGGTTTACCTCTATACCTTATTGCGGAAAATAAAACGTTCGTGTCGAGGATAAGTCTAAAGCTTTCCGTATTTCTTTTCAATCAGTTCACCTGAAATTTTCCCCCTCTCTTCTTCGAACTTTTTCAAATCTATGCCTTTCTCTTCTAGAAGCTTCTCTAAGTCAGCTTTCATCATCATTCTGATCGCTTCCCGCACAACTTCACTTCTGCTCTTGTACTTATCACTCTTGACTTTCCTTTCGATGTATTCAAGCAACTCTGGAGTCAGTTCAACACTAATGTTCATGTCTGTTAGTGGGCTAATAGAAAGTAAATACTTTTTGTTCAAATTGTTGCAAACTTTTCCACGATCTTCTTTTGGTCTTCCTCAAACTTCGGCAAGAGAATTTCTATCCCAATAACTTCTCCGTTCTCATCCAAATCCACGATGACATTATCAGCTAAAGGCTCCGACTCCGCCACCTTCCCCTTTTTGAACCTTATGAACATGGCGTTGACTTCAGGATCAAACTCCACCGAAACCATACCTTATCAACCTCTCTATCTTAGAACCCTGTTCGCTCTGCAAAACTCCTCAATAGCTCTTTTAATCTTTTCCCGGAATCAATCCACGCAGTGCAGCCCAACCATTACTCCAAACTTGCAAATCCACGCCCACAATGCACAACCAATTCCATTCAGCCCGAAGAAACACCATAACCTCGAGCAAATTGCCAAAGGCTCACAGCCCGTCAAGCGCCTCTTTTAGCCTCCTGACGTAATCCCACGTCTCATCTACACCTTTCTCAGTTATCTCAACCACCGTCCTCGGCCTGTCGGCAATGACCTTCCTCACCTTAACCATCTCTGCCCTTTCGAGCACTTTCAGATGTGAGTCGAGGTTTCCGGGTGTTAGCTCAAGGACCTTCTGGATCTCGCTGAATGCTGCCCTACCCCTCGAGAGAAGATACAGCATAACTCCAAGCCGTACGGGGTTTCCAAGGGCTTCATGTCTGAGCCTGCTGAGAGGCTCCATTCAATCACCGATTATCCTGAACGCGCTGTAGAGATAAAGCAGTATCGTAATCGAGAAGGCCGCTGCAATCACGAAGCCCGCCCACACAGACAGGTTCTCTGCGGACGTGAATGCGACCACCGCTCCAATTGCCGTAATCAGAAATGACGGAACCATCTCCAGCTCAGAACCCTCGAGGTGAGACAGCACAGCCCACATTCCAAACAGTGAAATTGAGAGGAAGCTCAGAAGCGCAGCGCCGAAACCGGCTGAAAGAGTTGCGGGAAGCACAATGAATCCAATTATTGCTCCGGCTACCCATGACAGAAATATGAGAGCTGCCATGGTCTTGCTCTCTCTCTTTTCACCACTCATCTTCGCTATGTGCATGATCCTTCTGAAAAGGATCCCTGACACTGCAACACCCGCAATCATCGCTGCGATCCAGTAAACAGCCGAGATGATACTGGATGGGCTGAAAAGGGCGAGGACAACATAAAACACGCTCATTACCATCAGCCAGTAGGCGAAGTTAATCGCAGAGTATATTTTTCCGACAGCTACAATTTTCCTCTCAACCTTTTCCAGAATTTTCCGGAGTTCTTCTGTGTCCTCCATGGTAAACGGTATGCTTCAAGGTATATATACGTTGGACAAATTCTGAAGTGCAGAGGATGTGTAATGGTCCCCCGTCAAGGGAACCCCTCCTCACAGCTTGCGAAGCTTCAAAGCTTGGAGGGGCAAGGGCGTAAAAACATGCGCTTTTGAGAATAAAAATTTAATCGTAGTGCTCCGGACTCAGAGTTATCTCCTCTCCTCCAAATTCCCTGTATCCAAGGTGATCCCTTATCACGATGTACGCCATCTCGGGCGGGATTGCGCCGATCTCTGTTATTATCAGGTCTATGTAGTCCCTCGGCGTCACATCGAAGGCAGGGTTTCTGACCGTCACATTCGGATGCTCAAGCAAATCGCCACCAATGACCTCCCTCGCATCCCTCTCCTCTATGACAACCAGTTCTCCGAGCAGGGTTTTTGGGCTGAACTTGTATGTCTCAGCGGCAACCATGAACGGCACCCTCGCCTCCTTCGCAGCAAGAGCAATCTGTGAGGTGCCTATCTTGTTTATGAGCGCACCATTAACCGTGATCGTGTCGGCGCCAACCACAACCACATCCACTTCCTTCATGAAGTATCTCACGGCGGAATCAACAATGAGCGTGACATCTATGCCATAATCCGCAAGCTCTTTTGTTGTCAGATAACCCTGATGCCTCGGCCTCGACTCCGTTGCGATTACCCTGATGTCCTTACCCTCGTCGAAGGCGTGCTTTATCACCGACAGCGCTGCTGAGGAGTTGCAGTGGGTCATGACTGTCGAACCATCCACTATCCTCTTCGCCCCCGTCCTGCCAATCTTCTCTCTCGCTGTGTCCACCCACTCGATGAACTCTTCAGCTCGCCTTATCAGGCTCTCCCTCTTCTCCTCGTCGTTCTCACCGGAATAGCTCATCACGTAGTTGATAGCATTGAAAAGGCTCACGGCCGTGGGCCTTGTGTTCATCAGCCTCTCGCTCGCTCTTCTCATCTCCTCATCAAAATTCGTTTTCACACTTTTTGCGTACTCTCTGAGAGTCTCTGCAGCAAACCTCGCAATCCTCGCAGCTCCTCTGACCTCCATGCTCTCAATCTTCCTTGCCGCCTCATCAATCAGATCCATTCCTCACCACCTGCCAGAATCGCCGCTCCCTTAGCAACTGCGAGGGCATCTTTTATAACCCTTATCTCCGGCCTGAATTCTGTAGGGAGAAAATCGTAGATGATCTCGAAATCCTCAGGCTCGAGCAGGGTGGAGATTCGCCCCCCAAAGACAACAGCTTCTGGATCGAGGACGAGGACGGCCTTTGCGATCTCCGCACACAGCACCTTGAAGCCGTCCAGTCTGAGAATCTCTTCCCTGCTTAGCTCCCGGCCAAACCTCTTCTTTATCGCCCATCCACTGAAGAAGGTTTCCAGATGGCCAGTTCCACCGCAAACACACCTATCATTTCCACCAACAATTGCATGCCCGATCTCGGATGCAAGACCATTGCCCCTGTAGAGTTTCGAGTCTGCAATTATTGCCGAGCCTATGCCGGTACCGAGTGTGACTGCGAAAATGTTGCTGAAGCCAGTAACGTGACGGGCGTAGATGGCAAAGCAGTTGGCGTCGTTCTCCACCTTCCTGCCCTCAAAGAGCTTCGCATCGAAGCCGGGGATGTTTGGCGTTCTGATAACCTTTCCTTCTCTAACCCACCCGGCTATCGCGAAGACTGCGTCACTGTATTTCTCAACCATGCCGGGGTTTTTCAGAAACTCCGAGGTTCTGAGGGTCTGGATGTGGGTGAACTTCTCTCCATCAAACGAGACAATGTCGGTGAATGTTCCTCCAACGTCTATGCCGGTGTGCATCATTCTGCATCGTGCGGGAAAGGGTATTAATGTTTCCATATTCGAGAAGTGCACCGGTTGTTTTCAGGAGATGGTTTTGCCTCTGCACGACCCCGATACCGCGACTTGGCACACGAAAAACAATCCCTGCAGGACTGCAGGGATTTTCATCGTCAGATACTTGGCTGGCAAAAAGGAGCAAATCCTTACAAAGGAAGACATAACGGAATACCTGGCTTTGGCTTTAATTTCAATAATCCTGATCGTAATAGCTGCTTGGATCGAAGCGAACGTAACCCTTAAAATTGCCAAAGCCATGCTCAATTCGACAAAAGGTATTTGAATTTTCGAATCTAATTTAACACCAATGGCAAAGGTTATCGAAGTCGTATATGAAGATGGTGTGTTCAGACCGGCAAGGAAGGTAACCTTACCGGAAAAGACTAAGGGAAAGGTGATAGTAGAAGAGAATGTGATGGGCGACGTTGAAGAGTTCTCGGAGAAGATCGACGAAATTTTAAAAGAAACAAAAATCGATGAAGATCCCTTAGAAGTCTTGCTCAAAATGAGGAAGAGAGCATGGGATTGACAATTGACACATCTATTTTGGTCGATTTCTTCGCGAAAAGAAAATACTGAAAGGTATGAGAAATCAAAAGAATTTCTGAAATTGGCTAAAGGCAAATCGGTATACTGTCCAAGGTTGATTTTAGCTGGGATATATGGTGTTCTCGTAAGATATAATATCAAATTGGCAGATTTAGGTCATGATCTTGTTCTTAAAAACTTCAATTTGATTGAGGAGGGCGATATATTTGATGAGATTCTTAAAGTTTGTAAAAATGCAGGGTCAAGAGCTGTTGATGGATATTTTATTGCAACTGCAAAACTATCAAACTCAATTCTAATCACTAATGATAAAATCATGGCAAGCAATGCCAAAAAAGCTGGTATTGAAGCCTATTATTTGATTGAAGAGTTTGACAGAGCGGTAGAACGGTTAAACGAAGTGAAGTAACGAGATCCGGTTTATTGCTGGCAGTATGAATTCTTGTTCTGGAGTTTTCAAACGATCATATACGATCACAAAACTTTTGACAGATGTCTCTTCGAATTCCACAACAGTATTTCCAATTGAAACGCAAGAAAAACAATAAATCCTCTCGCCCAGATATATATCTCAATGAGATTGCTGACCCCCGAAGAGGGTGATAAAGCCGTCAGACTTGCAAGAAAAGCGATAGAAACCTACATCTCCAAAGAAGAGGTTATTAAAGACAAACTCGAAGGTGTCTTCTCTGAGAAGAGAGGGGTTTTCACAACCCTGACAAAGCACGGAGAGCTCAGAGGGTGCATAGGTTTCCCGTATCCGATTAAAAGGCTTGATGAGGCCATAATAGACTCAGCCATCTCCGCCGCAACCCAAGACCCGCGCTTTCCTCCCGTCAAGCTCGAGGAGATGGACGAGATCGAGGTTGAGGTTACCGTGCTGACCCCTCCTGAGAAGCTCGGAGTTTCGCCAGAGGATAGAGCAAAGGCGATAGAGGTCGGAAGGCACGGGCTGATGGTCATCTACGGCCCATACAGCGGTCTGCTCTTGCCTCAGGTGGCTGTTGAGTATGGAATGGATGAGGAAGAATTTTTGACACACACGTGCCTGAAAGCTGGCCTGCCACCTGACTGCTGGCTGATGGAGGAAGTGGAGGTCTACACCTTTGAGGGGCAGATTTTCAGGGAGGTAGAGCCCCGGGGAAGGGTTGTCGGGGTTGACATGAAATCATGCAATGTCTGAGCTGAGCAGGTTGATCCAATGCTTGAAGACCTGGCAATTCCGTTTACTGTAGTAGGGCTTGCAGAGCTGGGAGATAAGACTCAGTTATCTGTGTTGCTATTATCTTCGAGAACTGAAAATAGGTTCCGGCTGATTTTGGGAGTATTGCTTGCGTTTATGGTTGTGGACGGTACAGCCATAGCTGTGGGGGACTTGGCAGGAAATGCAATTCCTGAATATCTGATGAGGTACATTTCTGCCGTGCTGTTCATGTTGTTTGGTATCTTGATTTTACTGAAAGGAAATGAAGATGAGGCTGAGGCAAAATCGCTTGCAAATCCATTTTACTCGGGATTTGCGCTCGTCTTTTTCGCTGAGTGGGGCGACAAAACACAGATTGCCTCGGGTATTCTTGCAACCAGGTACGATCCCCTGCTTGTTTTTGCAGGAGTTATGCTATCTCTTGGTCTTTTGACTGCTGTTGCAGTGTATGCCGGAAAGGTGATTTCGGAAAGAGTCGAAAGGAGAATAATCTCCACGATTTCTGGAGTTGTTTTTATCGCTATTGGCATTGGCTTTGCATTCTTATAATTCAGAAAAACCTCGATGCAAATGTTTCGGGTTTTGTGTTGCACTCGTCCGAGTACTCGCAGATTTCGCATCTTTTGCCTTCCCTTCTTTCTGGCAGAAAGCCCTTCTCGATTTTTCTCAGTTTTTCGAGTATCCTCAGGAGGTTGTACCTGTCTTTTCTTGTCTCCTTAAACTCTGCGAGAACCCCGTCGTATGCGTAGTAAACATATCCTTCTTTTATTCCTGAAATCGCTGATATTGCAGTCATTCTCATTCTCTCTTTGAATGTGAATTTGTCGGATATCTTTTTCAGCATAACCACGAGGAATCGTCCGTTCTCTGTTATTTCGTCCACCACACCCCTCAGTCTCAGTCTCTCTGATTCAAAGTAGACCTCCCATGCTCTGGGTCTTATTCTTTCCAGCTCTTCAGAGTATCTGAGCTTTGAGGCTGCGAGAGTAAAGGTCTCTTTCGAATCGGGGTACAGTGTGGAGAACCTTTCGTATGCCCATTCATAATCGTAGCCTTTTCTCAGACTGAGAAATATCTCTCTTACAGCGTGATACTCGTTTGCAACCCCCTTTTCGTGATGCATTCTGAAGTAGGCGAGTCTGGGGCATGATATAAAACTTGTTATGTCTCCAATTTTTATCACGAATTAGGTTTCTGGCTTTCAGATAAATAAATTTCGTGATTTATATGTCTCAGGAGGTGGAGTGAGTTTCTGACCTCTTGCAAAATGTGCCACAAGTCGTGTACTGGACGGACCACTCAAACCTGATTTCCCGACTCAATGGCATTTTGGGGGTGAATTTTTTGAATTGAAACTATAAAAAATTGGAGCGGGGATGGACTTGAACGTAATAGTTCTCGGTCCGGCGGGCAGCGGAAAGAGCCTTCTAACAGAAAATTTTCTCGTATATCTGAGGGATCGTGGCTATAGCAGCGTTGCCGTGAACCTGGACACCGCATCCCCTCCGAGGTATGAGGCTTTTCGAGACATCAGGGATTACGTGAAAACGGAGGAGGTTATGGACAGATTTCAGCTCGGGATAAATGGCGCCCTGCTTAAATCGATGGAAATTGCAGGCAGTTATGTGGACAGACTTGCTGTTTCCGGATATGATTTCGTTCTTTACGACACTCCCGGACAGCTTGAGCTTTTTCTGTTTTCGGATTTCGGAATTGAGCTAATTGAAAGGCTTGAGGGATTCACAGCAGGACTGTTCATCGTGGATTCCTCAAGAATTAAGGATGCTGCAAGGTTCTCGGCAATGGTCTCTCAGTCTGCAACCATCTCTCTGATGCTGGAGATACCCTCTCTAACGGTTTTCAACAAAGTGGACCTTCACGTCCCACAGAGTATTGAGAAATATAGAAGCGACCTTGAAAATGAAGGAGTTCTTGGAGAGTTTTTTGAATGCCTGCTTAGGTTTATTGAGGTGACCAGTATGGTCTACCGCCCAGTTCTCATTTCGGCCAGAAACGGATACGGTTTTGATGACCTCTTTTCAGCTTTGAATGAACTTTTCTGTGCATGCGGGGATTTGAGCTGAAGGTAAATGTTTAAATAATTCCACAAGAACATTTTTTGATGAACATCATTCCGGGGACCAATGGAGAGCTGGCCTTGAAAATATCCAGGTTTTTTGGTGTGTCTCCCTCCTACATTCAGGTTGAAAAGCTTCCCTACGGGGAGAAGTATGTCCGAATCCCTTTTGAACCAGAGGGGAAGGTATACGTTGTTAATACCTTTTTCCCGTACCCCGATGAGATTTTGTTTGAGAGCCGGCTGATCGGAGATATTTTGAGGGAAAGGGGAGCAGAAGAACTCGTTCTTATCGCCCCATATCTGTCCTATTCAAGAGGCATCGCTTCGATATTTGGTGAGGCGAGAACTTTTGAAACGCTCATGAACATTCTTGATGTTTACGACAGAATAATTGCTGTGGACTTTTACGGCAACACTGAAAAAGTCGAGAGCGTTTCAGCGATGCCTCTCCTTGCAGAGTACATAAGCGAGGAGTGCGACCTCGTTGATCCTGTTGTTCTCGGTCCCGATGAGATTTCCAAGGAATGGATAAGGTATTTTGCAAACATTATTGAGTCGGATTATGGATTCATTTCCAAGATCAGGGTGGATGCTCAGAATGTTGTTGTCAGCAGGGTCAATGCGGATGTGAATGGCAGGGACGTGATAATAGCGGACGATATTGTTGCGACCGGCTCAACCGTTGTACAGTCTGCAAAGAAGCTTAAGAGCCTTGGTGCGAGAAAAATCTATGTTGCAGCAACTCATGCACTTTTCAGCAGGCAGGTTTATGCAGACATACTGAAAGCAGGTGTTGAAGACGTCATCTCAACCGATACTGTCCTCAACTTCACTTCAAGGGTATCTGTGTCCGAAATCATAGCAGACAGGGTAAATTTCTGACCCCTTTATTTCCACTGGAATGTGTAAATAAAATTCTTTCAAGCTCTTTATCCTGATTGGGCCAATTATTTAAGTTTTTCCAGCACTATTGCTGGACAGACTCGCTTTACACCCTCAATCTTACCTATGACGTCTGAAATTATTCTGGTAAGCTCGTCTCCATCTTTTGCCCATATCTCGACCATTATCATATGGTCTCCAGTGGTGATGAAAACGTTCTTTGCAAAATCGTACTCCTTCATTTTGCTTGCAACATCAAGGAGTTTTTCCGGCTCCGTGTCTATTCCTGTTAGAGAAACGGTATTATACCCGAGAGCGGAAGGGTTGACCAGAGCAGTATAACCGGTGATTATGTTCCTTTCCTCAAGATTTTTCAGTCTTTTTCTGACGGCTGCCTCAGTAATTCCAAGCTTTTTGGCTATCTTTGTGAGAGGTGTTCTGGCATCCTTTGTGAGCATGTCGATTATTACTCTGTCCTTGTCATCCATACGTTTATTTTATTGGCTTAGTATAAAATCTTTTCCCGTAGATACATTGTGAGAAAAACATTTTTAACATCTTCGAACCAGTTCTGTATGGTGGTTTATGTGGGGAGAATGACGGAAAAATTCCTGAGCGATGCCTTTTCTGGTTAGAGTCAGGCTCACATGAAATACCTGATTTTTGCAAACAGGGCAAGAAAAGAGGGTTTTGAAAATGTTGAAAGACTTTTCGAGGCAATAGCTTTTGCGGAGTTCGTGCATGCCAGAAACCATTTTGAAGCGCTTGGCAGTGTAAAAGATACGGCAGAAAATCTGCAGGTTGCAATAGATGGAGAGGACTGGGAAAGTGAGGAAATGTATCCAGCCTACCGGGCTGTTGCGGAGCTTCAGAATGAAAGCATGGCAATAAGAAGTATCGATTTCGCACTCCAGGCAGAAAAATTCCACTCGGAATTTTATGCAAGGGCTAAGCGGGCAGTGGAGAGTGGCAGGGACATTGAGATCGGAGAAATATACATTTGCGAGGTGTATAGCTATATGGCAGATTTGAAAGTGGAGAGGTGTCCAGTTTGTGGTGCAGGCTCTGAAAGGTTCAGAAAATTCTGACTCCGGTGATCTCTCCTCTGTCATTCGCTGGAAGGTTTTTTATTACGCATAGTTGATTTAATCCTATGCAGGATGCTCTCTATCTCTCTATTGCCAGCACAATCCTTGTAAGCCTGCTTTCACTTGTCGGAATTTTTACATTGATTCTCAAAAGAGATTCGTTCTGGAATCTTGTTTTTCTTCTTGTGAGCTTTGCAGCAGGAGTTTTGATCGGAGCATCCTTTCTTCATCTGTTGCCAGAGGCGATAGAACTTTCTGGGGTGGAAAGTGCGATAGATTATTTCCTTGTTGGATTCGTGTCTTTTTACCTTCTTGAGCGGGTGCTCAGGTGGAGGCACTGTCATGAAAATGAATGCGATGTCCACCCCATGTCTCACCTTGCTCTTGTTGGAGACAGCATTCACAATTTTATAGATGGTGTTGTGATCGCTGTGGCCTACGTTACTGACATAAATCTCGGGATACTGACCACGATTGCAGTCATATCACATGAAATACCTCAGGAACTTGGAGATTTTGGAATACTCGTTTTTGGCGGTTTTTCGGTAAGGAAAGCGCTTGTTTATAATTTTCTTACGGCTCTTACGGCGGTGCTGGGGGCTGTATTTGGATATTTCGCAGTGGCGGAGAAATTTCTTCCGATTGTTGTGGCTTTCGCTGCTGGTAATTTCACATACATTGCAACAAGTGATCTGATTCCCGAACTGCATAAGGAAACGGATTCTGGAAAATCTCTGCTCAGCTTCGTCATCTTTATCGCAGGACTTCTCCTCGTTTATGCCATGGGAAACCTCCATGCACACTGAAAAGCCTTTCAGAGAACTTCGCACAGGAGTATTGTCTGAAAATTTTCTCTTTTCGGTTTTCCTGGCAGTTCTGGTAGGCGAGGAACGCTCTTATATATCTCAAAATTTTACCAAGCAGATACCGTCTTAAAGGACAATTTTTCCAGCAGAAGCAAGCATATTGGAATCTACGAGTTTTCCACTGTTCTTCAGAGCTTCAGCAGTTTTGATTGCTCTTTCAAGTACTTCCAGAATTCTTTCTCTGTCTTCAGGTAGCCTTCCTGAAACTCCCGTGTAAAAGGGCGGTCCGTTTTCACTCCAGAGGTAGTTTGATACGTGGTCTGAGAACAGCATTGTCTCACACTCAACGTTCTCGACTAAGAGCTTCACTTCTTTCAGCCTGAGTACGGGATCAAGGGGCTTATAAATTCCTTTCTTCATTCTGTTCCAGAGGATTGTGTTGGGTATAACTGTGATACTTCTCAATCTGACAAAATCGGGTTCTATTTTACTGATCGCCTTGGCACTGTTCAGTGCATGCTGTTCCCATTTCTCAGTTATGCCGGACAGAATGTACAGTGACACCTCGAATCCGGCCTTTTTTGCCTTCTTCCCTCCTTCGATAGCCTCTTTAGAGCTTATGCCCTTCTTTATCATCTCGAGGGTCTCATCATCTCCGGACTCAAGGCCGAAATGAAGTCTTGTCAAACCCGATTCCCGTATTTCTTTGAGACCCTTCAGGCTCATCGAGCTTGCTGTTTTCAGCCTTGCGTAGCTTGTAATTCTTTCCGGATTTAGCTTTTCTACTGCAAACTTTGTGATTTCGATGAGGTCGGGATGAACAAGGTTGTCGGAATCTCCAAAAAATACTGTTCTCGACTTTGAAAACTCCGAAGCTACGGATATATCTTTTTTTATCTCCCCGGTATCTCTTATAGAGAACTTCTCGGTTTTGTACATCCCGCAAAATGCGCACCTGTTCCAGGGGCAGCCACGAGTAACCCTTATTAGTGTGCTGCGGGCTTCACTTGGTGGTCTGTATGGTGGGAATTCGATCATTGGTTGTAATTTTCGCAGAAGGTATATTTTAAGCTAAGGGATGTTTTACCTTGTACGGTTTCAGCTTATTGAAAATTGAGCGGTAATTCATGCACCACTCCCGAACAGAACTCGTTTGTGTGGCATTAAAACAAAATTGCACAGTGCGCGGGCCGGGATTTGAACCCGGGCTAACGCCTCGGAAGGGCGTTGTCCTACCACTAGACTACCCGCGCAGCAGCAAAATCCCTTTCAGTGATTTGCTTAAAAAAAGTTTCGGTCTCAGAGTCCTGTCCTTTTTTGATCGCTGCAGTTAGCACATGGTCGAAAGCTGCTTTATATTTGACACCAATTAATGATTAATAGTTGCAGAAACATAGTATACTTGAGAAAGTTTGTGGGGAAGGGAAAATGAATCTGAAGAAGGTAATTTTAAGGCTCTGGCATCCAGATTGCTGGTCAATTGAATCGACAAGAGATCATCCGGGAATATGTCTGGTAACAAAAGGTGTTTTCAAGCTTGAGAGAGAGGTTAGGGCAAACTTTCACCTAAGTGCGGAGAGTTACGACGCTCTGAAAAGCTACATGAAGGACATGGAGAAATACAGAAAGTATGCGAAGGAGATTTATATTATAGGTAAAAGCGATCTGGAGGCCGACATACATGCTCGTTTTCCTGCGCACACCACATTCTACGATAAGGTATTTTCTCTCGAATTCATGCCAATGCGAGTTTCGATATCTGGCGGATTTGAGTACTGGACGATACTCATAGACGAAGAAAGATTGAGCGACACGCTCAACCGACTTCTAAAGATTGATGGAATTGAGGTGGATGTGCTGAGCATTTCGAACCTCAAATCCTTTGAAGACGAGGAGGAAGGAGATATTGTGGGGCAGATCTCGAGAAAGCTTTCAATGAAACAGAAAAGGGTGCTTGTGGAGGCTTACAGAAAGGGCTATTTTGAGTGGCCGAGAAAAACGAGTGTTGATGAGCTTGCCAAAAGCTTCGGGATAGCGAAATCCACATGCCTTCACCACCTCAGAGTTGCGGAGTCTAAAATTGTAAAAAGATTTGTGGAGGAGCTTAGAGACAGGGAACCGCACCTTGTTGACAGCGCTTCTGCAGCAAAACATATTTTTTAATAATTTTTAAAAAATAAAACTGGATATTAAAAACTATCATGATTTATTGTTATGTTATATAGGTAAAGCCACAGAAATAATACTGTGATGAGATATGCAGGAAGATGATGAGGTGGTAGAAGGGGTACGATGGGAAATCCGCTTTCATGGAAGGGGTGGTCAGGGGGCAGTAACTGCATCTCTACTCCTCGCAGAAGCTGCATTTCGGTGCGGATACTATTCTCAATCCATTCCGTTTTTTGGGGCTGAAAGAAGGGGTGCTCCGGTGCTTGCCTTCACAAGAATATCTGAAGAGGAAATACTTGAAAGGAGTCAGATATACTCACCTGACTGTGTCATTGTACTTGATCCGGTACTTCCAGGCACTGTGAACATCTTCAGCGGGTTGAAGAATGGAGGGATTGCAGTAATAAACACCACAGATGCTCCGGAGAAGTTCAGATTCCATCAAAACGTGCTGACGATATGCACAGTTGATGCCGTAGATATTGCAATTCGAAATCATCTGGTAGTTTCAGGCACCCCTGTTGTTAACATACCCCTGCTTGGCGCCTTTTTGAGGATATTTTCCCGCATTCCACCTGAGATTACTGAGGATGTGATAAGAGAAAGGTTCAGAAGAAACTGGAAGGCCAATGTCAGGGCTATGTGGGAGGGCTACGAAAATGCCGTGATCAGGAAAGTGAAAGGGTCTGGAAAAACGATGAGCCAGGAGAGTAAATGCAGCATTGCAGTTCGGGTACCTGTTTCAAAACCAGTAAAAGGTGTGGCAGGCAGGACATCGATATGGCGGGATTTTGTGCCCGAGATCGACTACAGCAGATGTACTGGTTGCCTGAACTGCTGGCTGCACTGCCCGGAAAGTGCAGTTCTGAGAGATGGGAGGGAAGTTAGGATAGACTATGATTTCTGCAAAGGGTGTCTTGTATGCAGCTCAGTCTGCCCTAAGACTGCAATAAGTGTTGCAAGGGAGGTGATGGGGTGATGGAAAGGAAACTGATTACTGGGAACCAGGCTGCAGCACTTGCTGCAAGAGATTCTGGTGTTGAGGTTGTGGCCGCATACCCAATCACTCCGTCAACTCCGGTTGTGGAGGAGATTGCCAGGATGGTGGAGTCCGGTGAGATGGATGCAAGGCTTATCCTGGTTGAATCTGAGCATTCGGCAATGGCAGCCTGTATAGGTGCTTCAGCTTCAGGCTCACGTGTATTCACGGCCACCTCAAGTCATGGTTTGGCATACATGCACGAACTTCTGCATTATGCGGCAAATGCCAGAACTCCCGTTGTCATGGCCGTTGCAAATAGAGCCATTGGGCCAGGATGGAATATCTGGGCAGATCTTGGCGATACAATGTCTCAGAGGGATACCGGGTGGATTCAGTTCTATTGCAGTAGCAATCAGGAGATATATGATACAGTAGTTATGGCATACCGGGTGGCTGAGGACAGACAGGTTCTTCTCCCGGCGATGGTATGCTATGATGGTTTCGTTCTGTCACACACCGCAATGCCTGTGGTAACGGGAATAGGGGAATTCTTAGAAGAATACAGAGCGCCCTGGAAGGTGGATTTCGATGAACCTGAAACATTCGGAAACATACTCTCTTCAGATTACTATATGGAACTCAGAAAGGATGTCTTCGAATCGCACAGAAAGGCGATTAGAATTATTAAAAAAACTGAAGAGGCGTTTGAGTCTCTGACGGGAAGATATTCGCCTCTTCTGCTGGAAAAGTACATGCTTGACGATGCTGAGACGGCCATAGTGGCTATCGGGGCAATAGCTTCAGAATCAAAAATTGCGGTTAGAAAATTGAGAAGAGACGGTAAAAAAGTTGGACTGCTCAGAATCAAGTGTTTCAGGCCGTTTCCCTCGACTGATGTTGTTGAAGCCCTTGAGAGTGTTGATACGGCCGTGGTTATTGACAGGTCAATAAGCCCAGGACATGAGGGTCAGCTTTTCTCTGAAATAAAATCTGCTCTCTACAGTTCTAGGAACCGTCCAGAGATTATTGGAAAGGTTGCTGGCTTGGGAGGGAGGGATGTAACATTTCGGGCCATTGAAAAGGCTGTATGTGGAGAATTCCGTGATGGGTGGATTAACGAGGTGGTGGTATGAAAATATCTGATATTCCTGAGAAAGAGTATCTTCTCCCTGGAAATGCCGCATGCCATGGGTGTGCTTCCTCGATGTGCCTTCGTACGGTACTGAAGGCTATCGGAAAAAGAACCGTGCTTGTTGTTCCAGCAAGCTGCACATCTGTATATCAGGGCATGTTCCCTGGATCTGCAATTGACGTTCCTGTATTTAACACAGTCTTTGCCGCCTCGGCATCAACCGCTTCTGGAATTAAAGCTTCTCTTGAGAAAAAAGGCGTTGATGCCACAGTGGTTGTTTGGGCTGGTGATGGCGGGACGTATGATATCGGTCTCCAGGCTCTCTCCGCAGCAGCAGAGAGAAATGAGGACATCCTGTATGTGTGTTACAACAATGAGATGTACTCCAACACCGGGGTTCAGAGGAGTGGTGCCACACCTTATGGGGCCTGGACCACCACAACATGGAGTGGAAAAAAGGAGCATAGAAAAGATGTTGCCGAAATGATGATCGCACATGACATACCCTACGTTGCAACCGCATCTGCAGGATATCTTACAGACCTCTACAAGAAAATCAGAAAGGCAAAGAATGTGAAGGGTTTCAGATATGTTGAAATCTTGGCACCCTGCCCTCCGGGATGGAAGTATCCGATGGACAGGACTGTCGAGATGGGTAGAATGGCTGTTGAGACGGGTATGTGGATTCTTTACGAGTACGAAAATGGAGAATTCAGGTTAACGGGATTGAGCAAAGCAATTGCAGAGGGTAAAAGGGAACTAAAGGATGTGGAGGAATATCTGCTCGCTCAGGGCAGGTTTGCCCATCTGAGCCAGAAGGATATCGGGGCAATTAGAGAATATGTGGAAAGAAGGTGGAGCAACCTTGCAAAACTGGCAGGTGGTGTGCATGCAGCTTCAGCAGAATTCTATGTTTGAAATGATGGAAAGGGAAGATTTTGAGCAGATAGTATTTTTCCAGGACTCACACTCAGGGTTGAAAGCGATTGTTGTCATTCATGATACCACTCTCGGTCCCGCTCTCGGAGGGACGAGAATGTGGAACTATGGAAATGAGATCGAAGCGCTGAGGGATGTTATGAGGCTTGCAAGAGCAATGACGTTCAAGGCTGCTGCAGCCGGACTGAACTTCGGTGGCGGAAAAGGGGTCATAATAGGTGATCCCAAGCGAGACAAAAATGAAGTTCTCCTGCGAAGCTACGGCAGGTTTGTGCAGTCTCTCGGAGGAAGGTACATCACAGCGGAAGATGCCGGAACAACACTGGAAGACATGCGGATTCTGATGAGTGAGACAGAGTACGTTACCGGTGTTAATCTGGATCCGTCTCCATTTACGGCATATGGTGTTTACTGTGGAATTAAGGCCTGCCTGGAATATGTCTTTGGAGATGGGAATGTTGAGGGCATTCACGTCGCAGTTCAGGGAGTTGGCAAGGTTGGCAGCGAGCTGGTCAAACTCCTGATTGAGAACGGAGCCAAGGTAACGGTAACTGATGTGGATACTGAGAGGATAAAGGAGGCAATTAATCTGGGTGCAGAGTATGTTGATCCGGGGAAGATATATTCTGTAGAGTGTGATGTTTTCTCTCCATGCGCGCTTGGAGGGGTTATAAATGACAGCACAGTCCGAAGGTTAAGGTGCAGCATTGTTGCCGGAGCTGCAAACAATCAGCTTGAGAACGGGAGTATGGGAGATAAGCTTTCAAGCCTTGGAATTCTGTACGCTCCTGATTACATCATAAATGCGGGAGGGCTTATAACCGTTGCCCGTGAGTATGAGTGTGCGAGGAGGTGTGAAACACTTAATGAACATGAAATATACAGGGAGGTCAGAAAAATAGGTGAACGGTTGAAAGAAGTATTCAGACTTAGTGAAGAAATCGTTAATAGCTCGGGAAAGAGAATTTCTACTGTAAAAGCAGCAGATATTTTTGCTATGCGCAGGATAGACGGGATAAGGTGCCTGAGAAGAATATATCTGCCACATTGATCGGTTCTTTTTATTTTTATCCTTGATCAATATTGTCAGAATCTCTCGAAAGCGTCGGGCATACTTTTTTAAACTTTGCCAGAATAAAAAAGAGTGGGAGGTGATGAGATGGACAGGGAGCAGCTTGAAAATCTTATAAGGTTTGATTATGAGGTTGTGAATGCTGATGATACAATATCAAAAGTATTTCCACTTCTTGATAAGCTCGACCCCGACAAGGCCAGTGCGCTTGTCGTAAAGGAGGGCGATAAGATAATCGGTGTCATAAGGGAGAGGGATCTTATCCGGGGAAGTGCGATGACCAATCCACACGAAACAAAGGTGAAGAGCTTTGTCATTAGAACAGGCATAGTCAATTTTTCTGATCTGAGTGTGGAGAGGGTTGTGAGGAGATTTATCGAAGATTCCACTCCATTCGTGATCGTCCGAAAGGATGAAGATTATGGAGTGATCTATATCCACGACTTTCTGATTTCTCTGAAGGATGAACTTTCCGGTGTCAAAGTGAGGAGCGTCATGAATCCGGATGTTGTCACAATCAATGCCCACGATTCTGCCGGAAAGGCACTCTCTCTGATGAGGACCCACGGCGTTGACAGGCTTATTGTGGTTGATGACAGGCACAGGGTTGTGGGTGTTGTTACCGGCAAGGATATTGTGGACAGGATAATTGCTCCCAGAAAGAGAGCCAGAATGGGTGATGCGAAGGGAGAGAAAGATAAAACTCTGGCAATAATGGTCGAAAGCATCATGAGTTATCCACCCGTGACGTGTTTCGAAAATGATAGTGTTGCAGAAGTAATTGAACAGATGATTGAGCACAAGGTTTCGAGTGTCGTTGTTGTTGACGACGATCAGACGCCTGAAGGGATTGTAACAAAGAAGGATCTGCTTGAGAAACTGTATTCTGAGGTTAAACCGAAAGGAGAATTGAGGATAGAGCTGATTCTGAGAGGAATTGAACCCGATGAGTTTGATATGGCTACTCTTCAGAAGGATATCGAGAAATTCATGAGAAAGTTCGAGAACTTCATAAGCGATGCCGTGCTGTTCGTTTATATCAAACAGCATAAGGAGAGGTTCAGAGGATTGCCACTGATTCATGTTAGATTGAAGATGTCGAGTGACAGAGGCACGTTCTTTGCAACCGGTGAAGGATGGGGCATAGAATTCGCAATCCATGCAACACTGAAGAAACTCGAGAGAGAAATCCTCAAAGAAAAAGAACTCCTGATGGATTCAAAGATGGTAAGGAGGTTCTATGAGGAAGTATTTGAATTTTAATTCTTTTTGAGGTGAATTTTATGGAATACAGGATAGGTGAAGCTCTGGTCGGGACGGGAAATGAGGTGGCTCACATTGATCTTATGATTGGCACAAAGGATAGTCCCGTTGGTGAGGCTTTTGCAAATGCTCTGTCTCAGCTCTCAGCCGGTCACACTCCGCTGCTTGCAGTTCTGAGACCGAACCTCATAACCAAGCCACCGGCCGTAATCATACCCAAGGTTACGGTAAAGGACATGTTTCAGGCAGAACTGATATTTGGGCCAGCGCAAATGGCTGTTGCAAAGGCCATATCTGATGCGGTTGAGGAGGGAATAATTCCGAAAGAGAGAGCAGAGGATTATCTTGTAATTGTGAGCGTGTTCATTCATCCGAAGGCTAAAAACAAGGAAAAGGTGTTTTACTACAACTACAGCGCAACCAAACTCGCAATAAAGAGAGCCATGTCCAGCTTCCCCGATGTGGATACCGTGCTTTATGAAAAGGACAGAAGTTTCCACCCCTTCGCGGGAAGGAAACTTACAAAGCTCTGGGACCCACCATACCTGCAGATAGCCATCGACATTCCGGACCTGAACGAGGTGCAGAGGGTGCTCAGGTACATTCCGGACAGCGACCACATAATCTTCGAGGTTGGCACGCCATTGGCCAAGAGGCATGGTGCTGAGGTTATCCTCAAGCTGAGGGAAGAGAGACCGGACGCGTTCTTCGTCCTTGATCTCAAGACCCTTGACACCGGCAACCTCGAGGCAAGGATGGCTGTCGATGCTACAGCAAATGCCGTTGTGATCTCAGGTCTTGCCCCAATAAACACGATAAAGAAGGCGATAAATGAGGCCCAGAAGCTCGGAATCTACTGCGTTGTGGATATGCTGAACGTGGAAGACCCTGTTGGCAGACTTGACAGAATTGTTGAAGCAGGAGTGAAGCCGGATGTTGTTGAGCTTCACAGGGCAATCGATTCAGAACATGAAGAACCACCCTGGAAGTTCGCTAAGCCCATAAAAGAGAGGCACGACGTGCTTGTTGCTGTTGCGGGTGGAATAAGGCCTGAGAATGTTGAGGCTGCCATAAGCGGCGGTGCTGACATACTTGTCGTGGGCAGAGCCATAACGAGAGCGAGAGATATAGAGGGGGCGGCAAGGAGATTCCTTGCAAGCATGAAGCCCGATACAGACCAGTTCAGAGTCATGACCGACTTCTGAGGGTGTCGGGCTATGGCGACGATAATCATCAACTTCAAGGCGTACAGGGAAGGGAGTGGTGAGAGGGCTGTAGCCCTCGCAAAAGCCGTCAGAGAGGTTGCAGAGAAGGCAGACTTTTACATGGCAGTTGCGCCCAGCTTTCTTGACATCTCTGATATTCTCAGAAATGTGGAAATCGATGTGTTTGCTCAGCACACAGATGCTGTTGGTTATGGAAGCAATACCGGAAGGATTCCTCCAGAAATGCTGAAGGAGAAAGGCATCAGGGGCAGTCTGATCAACCACAGTGAGAGACGACTTAGGCTTGCGGACATAGAATTTCTTGTTTCAAGATTCAGAGAGCTTGGGCTTACGTCGGTTGTATGCACGAACAATGTGGCAACGACACAGGCTGCAGCGGCTTTTTCCCCGGATTATGTAGCAATTGAACCTCCTGAGCTGATCGGGAGTGGAATACCTGTAAGCAAAGCTGAACCTGAGGTCGTTGAAAACTCTGTCAAAGCAGCAAAGAAAATGGACTCCGAAATACGTGTACTTTGTGGTGCAGGAATAGCAACCTATGAGGACGTTGTGGCTGCTATGGATCTTGGAGCGGATGGAGTTCTGCTTGCGAGTGGCGTTGTTAAGGCAAAGGATCAGAAAAAGGCTTTGGAGGAGCTTGTAGGTCTGAGATGAAAATTCAGTAAACTTTATATTTTATCAAATTTACTTGATTTATGGGATGTGTGGAATGCAAGTTTTACGAATACGATGGCAGATACTCATGCAGATGGTTTGAGGCGAGGATTTCGAGGATTTTTCCAAGATGGGTTGATGATTTCAGGAAAGGGGAGCTGAGGTTCAAGAAGTGTGGCTATTTCAGGAGCAAAAGAGGTTAAATCTTTTATGTCTCAAACATCCGAAGCAAACAGCAGATAATGGAGCTATCTCAGTACAAATTTTTTCATGTATTCCGGCACAAAGCTTTCCGCATCAATACCGCACGCCATGCTGAATTGATAAACCATAACGTAGCCTGCAAGGTGGAACGGAGCTTCTTTTATTTCAGCGTCTCTTTCCATGCTCGCCAGGCAGGGATATGCACACTGATGCTGATGAATCTCCTTCCAGAATTCTCTCAAGTCTGATATCTCGCACCCCTGCATTCTTCTGGCGACATAGTATGCGTTACCACATGGATCACTTTTCACGATTTCCACGCTCTCAATGGTGTTACCGTCCATCTTCACCCTGAATTCTGGCTTTCCGAAACCCAGATTTGCCAGAGGTGTGTCCGAGGAGCAGAACGGTTTTGGGGCGTGAAACTCGATTCCAGCTTCATCACACCTCCTTCTCACCTGCTCCCTTAAGCCAACTGAAAGCCATGCTGGATGCTCCACCGGGACGATTATCGATTGCACATCTGCGATCCCGGGAAGCTCAGCAATTATGTCCGGATGGAGGTTTATTGCCACAAGGATATCGCATTCAACTTTGCCAACAATCTCATCGGGATTTTCTATATAAATTCCGTATGCAGCGGGTTCGTCAAATTCCCTGACAAGAGCGATCATGTCTGAAAAGCTGTAGGTCTTGCAGTGGTCGCATTCATCTATTCCACAGGCTCCAAAGTGAGGGCAACTGTCAGGATAGGCAAGGTTCGAGACAAAGCGCTTTCCGAATTCTCCAGAGTAAAGGACTCCAATTTCCATGTTATCACAACCTTTGTTTTCAGGTTTATCTGTCATTCGTTTTCAGTCGTGGTCGCATTAGCACGATGAATGGCAAACATCCCTCCATGTCCTGATATTATGTAGTCTGCCGTGGACTCAATCTTTCTGACGCTCTCCATTGCCTCTTTTTCCGAGTAAAAATCCTGATTATATCTCCAAACCTTTCCAAGCAGATAGTAACTCTCTGAAACCACTGCATCTCCAGCAATTGCGATTCTGACACTACCTATACCCACGATCTGACCCCCGAAGCCACCCTTCTCTGTATATCTCATCTTCTCAGTCTCGAGAATCAATGATGCGTGGTCTACTGTGTGTCCAGGTGTGTACATAACCCAAACGCCATCAGCTATACGCTTCCCATCCCTTGCCCCGGTAAAATCCAAGCCATGTCTTTCGACAGCCGGTTTTGATGTTACAATCTCACAGTTTTCAAACAGCCTGAGGTTTCCGTAGTGGTCTCGATGCCAGTGGGTTATGAACACAATGTCTACGTCTTCTGACTTCAAACCAAAATTTTTGAGTGCAAAGGACAGCACTTTTTCATTTTTCATGATGTTGTACTTACTTGGATTCCATTCACAGTCAAATCCAGTATCTACGAGAATTTTTGCGTCGGATTCTATTAGTGTTACAGTCGAACCCCCTCCGACACCCGAGAGTTTTTTCAACGCCGGTGCTTTTTGTGGATCTTCAAACGCTTCAACAGTCACCGTTCCCCGCTTTATGATTTTCACGGTTTTTGCAGCCATGTCTATTCTCTTCACCCGAAATACTTAAAAAACCACTTCACCGAACACGTGTTCGATGAGGGCTGTGGAATTTGCTGCTGTACTTCTGGCGATGTTGGTGCCGTTTATAGCCATAAAGAGCCACGACCTTGCAGCGTACATATACTGGACCGCCGTAGTTGCGACATACCTTGCGTACATATCCTACAGGAGGTGGGAGATTGAATAGCTTCATAGCACTTGTGCTTTTTTACGCAGTTGCTGGAACCGCCATCGCGATTTATGCAAGAAAGCACGGATTTAAAGACGATGCTGACTACTATATAGCCGGCAGGAATGTTGGCGGAATCGTTTCAGCATTAACGTATGCGGCAACAACGTATTCGGCATTCATGATGGTTGGACTCGTCGGGCTGAGCTATGCGAGTGGTGTTGGAGCTTACGGCTTTGAGATGTTCTACCTTGTTGGCACCTTAATGCTTCTTTCATATTACGCTCCGAAGATATGGAGGCTGTCGAGAGAGTATGATGCAGTGTCTCCTGCAGAACTCGTTGGAAAGAGGTTCGGTGAGAAAACTGCAATGGCAATCGCCATTGTATCTCTGATTGCTCTCATCCCGTACACCTCTTCTCAATTGATTGGCGTCTCTCTCATACTTGAAAAAATGGCCGGAATAAGCTTTTACACGGGTCTTGCCATCTCGGCGATATTGATTGCTCTCTGGGCGTTTATAGGTGGCCTTAGAGGAGTGGCATGGACCGACGCACTTCAGGGAGTGATCATGCTCCTTGCAGCTTTCCTCGCGATAGGTTATTTTTTTTCGCTCAATCCGGGATTTACAGGAGAGGTGGCAAAGCTTGGCGATCTGATGCAGGTGCCGAACAAAATCTGGACACCCCAGCTATTCATAAAGCTCACCGTTCCGTGGTTCTTCTTTGCCCTGACAAATCCACAAGTATTTCAGAGGTTGTTCATACCTAAGGACGATAGAGCTTTGAAAAGGATGGTGGTTTACTTCGGTGCCTTTGGATTGATTTACACAGTCATTGTTACGCTGATAGGCCTCAATTTGAGGGTTATGGCTGAAAATGGTATGTTCCCTCTGATAAAAGACAGAGATATGGTGATGCCTGCCCTGCTTTCAATAATGCCTGAATGGATGTCGCTCATACTAGCGCTGAGTATCCTTGCGGCAGCGATAACAACTGCAAACTCAATAATTCTGAGCCTCTCGTCAATGGTTTCGAGGGATATGTTCAGAAATCCATTTGCAGGCAGGGCATCAATTGTCGTGCTTACCATAGCTGTTGCTCTCTTTGCATCCACGAGGCCCAGCTATATTGTCGAGCTATCCGTGATGTCCTCTTCTCTGCTGCTGTCCACGCTCCCCCTTGTGATTGCTCTTGTGCACACTGAGTACAGAAGGGGAATTGAGGCACTGGTTGCAGGATTCATTGTCGCAATAGCTGCCAGCAAGGCAGGACTTTGGTATGGAGGGATTCTAACCCTGATAACTGGGTTTGCCGTGTTGATTGCTGTGAACAGGATAAATAGTGGTTAAACAATTTTTTCAACTTTTTTCAGATCGTTGAGGAATGGATACTGTCTTCTGCATTTTTCAACCTCTTCAAGGTTGATCTTTGCGAAAATAAGCTCCTGAAGCTCACCAGCTTCATTCAAAACTCTTCCGTACGGATCAATTATTGCTGAATACCCGTTGTAGTTCTTTTCAAAATCAACAGAGTTTGTTGCAAGCACATATACCTGATTCTCTATCGCCCTCGCTCTTATAATCGTTCTCCAGTGTTCTATTCTGACTGAAGGAAACTCAGCAGGAATGGCAATAATCTCTGCACCCATTTTTGTGAGTTTTCTTGCAAATTCTGGAAATCTTATCTCGTAGCACACAAGAACTCCTATTTTCCCGAAAGGCGTTTCAAAAACCTTAAGTTCCTTTCCGGGGGTGAAGTGGTCTTTTTCATGGGTGAGGGGGAACGGGAGAATTTTTCTGTATTTTCCTGTGATCTCTCCTCTGTGTATTAAGCAGACTGAATTGTAGAGCTTTCCGCCTTCCTTCTCAACCACTCCTGCTATTATCAGGATATCTTTTTTTTCTGAGAGCTTGAGAACTGTGTCCAGCTCTTCCTCTGCAGTTTTGACGTTCTCATAATTTTCTGGAAACAGTCCGGTGTTCGAAGCCTCTGGCAACACAATGATGCTGGCGTTCACCTGCACGGCCCTCTTTATAAGGCTCAGTCCCTTTGATTTGTTCGTCCTGACGTCTCTGATAATCCTCTGCTGTCCGCATGCAGCAATCAGCTCCATGGCATCACCTTTAAATGGGTCTTTGAATACCTGATTATAAATCCTTTGAATTGCGGGATATTCCTGAAGTTCTGTTTCTGAAATTTAATAAATTCGGTACTAAAGGTGTCGCTACCGGTCAATGTATTCCACTATGCTTCCCTCTTTTGTGATCTTTATTTCCTGATCGTCTCTTTCGATGCAGAACCCCCACTCCAGAAGCTGGAGATGGTATTCAAAGCCCTTTTCATCGAGATTCAGCTCTGCTCTTATTTCTTCCGGGCTTTTTCCATTGTGCAACAGTTTGAGAATTTTTCTTCTAAGTGGATGGTTTACAGCTATTTGATATCTCTTATGGAATTCCCTGCTTTTCTCGATTGAACTGCTGTATTCACTCCAGCTTTCTTTCATAGCTCTATGGGTTCGTATTCTCCGTTCTGGACTGCCAGTATCATCAGGTACAGCAGGTAGCTCAGCTTGTTGAGCCATTCCACGAGCAGATATTCCACTGCTCCATTCCTGTAAAGCGTCACAGCTCTTCTCTCAGCCCTTCTGACAGTACTTCTTGCGATGCTCAGCAGGGCTGAAATTTCATCTTTTTCGAGAATTATGAAGCTGTCGGGCATTTTGACAGCGTTCTGGAGGTAATTTATGGTATTCAGCAGGTTCTTGAGATCTCCCTCAGATATTTTAACATCCCCTCCAACACACTGTGAACCGGCTTTGAACATCATTGTCTGAACATCTGTGAGAATTTCTCTGAGCTTTTTATCTTCGATTTTGGTCTTTGCAAGCCCAATAAACGCATTTGCCTCGTCTATACTTCCAACTGCCTCTATTCTCAGGTCGTCTTTGTCCACCAGTTCGAGATTAAATAGATGGGTTTTGTTTGCCTTTTTCATCTGCATCCCAGCCTGAGGAGTTCCTCCACTATATCTTCTGCGGTGGAATGTGGGTCTATCTCGCCTTTCACGACTCTTTCTATGTGGTTCCTGAAGTCGATTCTGTCATTTCTTGCCAGGATCTGTCTGATCTCGTCCATGATCAGATCAAAAACCTCTCTGCTGAGCCTTCTGACTCTTCTTTCCACGAGTTTACCCGTGTTTTTGAGGTATTCGAAATGCTCCTCTATTGAGCTGACAAGCTCCCCAATACCTTCACCTTTGTCAGCCACCGTAACCACGACAGGTGGTATCCAGTCTTTTCCTTTTTTCATTCTCTCGAAGATTTCCCCGCTTTCCACCCTTGCCTCGTCAGCATGGCTTGTTTTGCTGAGGATGTCCACTGCCTCCTGGTCCATCATAATCATCGACTTCAGCCATTTCACGGTTTTCTCTGCACCGCCGAGGTCAGCTTTATTGACAACGTATATGTCTCCTATTTCCAGTATTCCGGCCTTGTTGATCTGGATCTCGTCTCCCATCTCTGGCATCATAACTACGATGGTCGTGTCCGCAACCTCGACGATGTCAACCTCGCTCTGTCCTGCACCGACCGTTTCGACGATTATAACGTCAAAGCCAAAAGCATCCAGGAGCCTGGTAACATCTCCTGTTTTCGCTGCAAGTCCGCCAGCCTTCCCCCTTGAACTCATGCTCCTGAAAAATACGCCCGGA